>CAYYZW010000271.1:0-15005 GCA_964476375.1 uncultured Pirellulaceae bacterium | reverse complement strand
ACAACATGCCGGACTCTTCCGCACCAAGTTCCTCGTCGGCGTCCAGGTCGGTGACCTTGACCACCACGCCTGGAACCGGCCGACCAACGCTTCCTTCCCGTACTCCCAGGGTGTCATCGGCCGCCCGGCTGGGGGGGACGTTCACCGAGACGAGCGGCGAGGTCTCCGTGGCCCCGTATCCCTCGACCGGCCTTGTGCCGAAACGCTCCTCGAATGCCTCGGCCAGGTCGATCGGGAGCTTCTCGGCTCCCGTCACGACCACGTCGAGGGTCTCGAAGTATTCCGGGTCACAGCGGCGGATGAAACCACGCAGGAAAGTGGGGGTTGCAAGCAGTACCGTGCCACTGAATTTCTGGCAGAGTTCACCGATCTTCTTGCTATCCAGCGGACTGCTGTGAAAGGCAGAAGCGATGTCCAGCTTGAGGGCACTCCAGAGCGTGACGGTGAAGCCGAAGACGTGGAAGAAAGGCAGGAAGCCAATTATCGTATCGGTCGGCTTGAGGTGGACGACCTGGTCAATGGCATCGATGTTGGAGGTGATGTTGGCATGGGTCAACATCACTCCCTTGGGAATCCCCGTGGATCCGGAGGTGAAGATAATGGTCAGGGTGTCATCCCCGCGGATGGAATTCAAACCGAACTTGCGGATTAATGCCCAGGCAGGCAACTTGGCTGTCAGGGCGCCGGCGACCTTGTCCCAGAGCGTAATGGTCTTGCGGAAATCCTCCAGGAAAATCAGCTCGGCATTCAGGTCGTTCAGGTCCAGCTTGAGGCGTTTCTTGAACTCCATGTACGCCAGCCGACTGGTGATCACATGCTTGATGCCAGCCAGCTCGATGCAGGTATTGAGGATTTCGGCTGAGACCGAGTAGTTCAGGTTGACCGCTACCCGCTTGTCGATAGCCAGGGCGGTATTGGTGGTGGCGGCAGCCACGGGTGGCGGGATCATCACCCCGACATATTTCTCGTCCTCGTCGAGCAGCGGCTGGATTAGCCTGCGAAGGATGAGGGTCCGTGTGAGCAGCTGCTTTCCACTGCGTTCCTCGTTCGTGGAATCGGCATACTTGAGCCGACGTCCTCTCTTCTTGCACTGGATGACAAAGTCACGGGTCAGGTTAGCGTCATTATTCATGCGATGCTCCACCGCCTCGGCTCCCAGGTCCTGGACGGCCTGGCGTAATTGGAATACGTTATCCAGCTTTTCAATTGGCTGGCCAAAATGAATCCAGACCGGGTAAGGGATCTTTCGAGGCCACTTCCAGAAGAATTTACCACGGTCGAAGCTAAAGATGCTCCCCCAAAGTCCGTCCAGGTAGACCGGAATCACCGGGACATCGGCTTTTTCAAGGATCTTGATCACACCTCGCTTAAACGTCTGTACCTGGCCAGTGCGGGAGAGTTCTCCTTCCGGGAAAATGCAGACGAGATCGCCCTTGCGAGCCGCCTCGGCTGCCTCGTCCAGGCTTTTTGTGATCGACTTGCTGCCAGGCCGGATGATGATCACCCCGAAAATACGGCCCAGGAAGTTTATCAGCCGGGACTTGAAATTGCCCGCAAAGACGACCATCCGAACCGGCCGGGGACTGGTCAGCACCAGCAGGATCCCGTCCACCCAGGTGACATGATTGGGGGCCAGTACGGCGCCTCCCTCCTCGGGAATGTTGTCCATCCCACTGGAACGCACACGGTAAATTGTCCGGCTTAGCATCCAGGCCATAAAGCGGAGGGTCGCCTGGGGGATCAGGCAGACCACATAGATCACCACAGGAATGGTCAGCACGCTGGCAACAAGGAAGACCTGCGTGGCACTGAACAGAGGTTCTGTGTCACCTGGCTCGCCCACCTCCATCCGCAGCAGGCCATAGAAACAGCTAAAGACAAGGATTCCCACGAAGGTGAGGAAGTTCGAGGCAGCCAGGATCGATCCCCGTGTGCGGACCGGGCTGCGGCTTTGCATGTATGCACTCAGGGGGACGTTGAACATCCCGGCACTGAAGCCCAAGCCGAAAAGGAACAGGCATGCAAAAACGAAGGCAGAGCTGAAGGCGTTGTCGGGATCGATCACCTGTCCCTCCACAGTGAAAAGCAGGAAGGAAAAAGTGGCGATACCTATCGCACCAGGGGTCAGCATGCCCAGTTCGACACGCCCCGCTGACCAGATGCCAGCCATCACGCTTCCCAGGCCGATGCCGAGTATCAGGCTAAAGAGCAGCGGGAGCTTGTCCGTTTCAAGCGTCCCTCCACCTTCCCAGGCAAACTGGTCGATGTTCAGGTTTGCCATCGATCCGACGGCCCAGAAAAAAGCAATCCCCAGGGCGACTCGCAGCAGGGCCTTGTTGGAAGCCAGGGTCTTGAGATCCCGCCAGGTTTGCTGGGGAGCGTCGAAGGGGAACGTCCGTTCGGGAGATGCCACAGGCAGGCGTCGGATCACGATGCTGACAAAGACCCCGGTGATCGAGACGACCAGCAGGCAGCCCGCCGAAAGCCAGACATGTTCCAGGCCCTTGTGCCCGGTCACGTCACTGAGCCAGTTTCCGATGGCCATGCCCAGTACCGTGGCCCCGATCGTGGTGAGCCCGAACAGGCCGTTGGCCGCAGGGACTTTTTCTTCCTTGAGCAATTCCGGGATCGCCCCCAGCTTGCCGGGTGAAAACAGGGCACTCTGGGCCCCCATGAAAAAGACCGCTAAGAACAAGAGTTCGATCATCTGCATGCTGATCGCCAGGATACCGATCAGCATGATGCCGACCTCGGCATACTTGCACCAGACGATCACGTCTCGCTTGCTGAACCGATCGGAGAAGAAACCAGCAATCGCTGAAAGGAAAATATAGGGCAGGGCAAAACAGACGATTCCGAGAACCAGTACGAAACTCTGGCTTTCCGGGAAATAGTCCTTGCCGATCCCTACCGCCAGCCAGCGGAAGATATTGTCATTGGTGGCGGTTAGAAACTGGGTCACCGTCAGGGCGACAAAACTGGTCGAACGCAAGCTCGATGGGTTGTCGTCGGCGGGGTGCGAGACAGGGGTAATATCAGAACTGCTCAAGGGTCGTTTGGGAACTGGGTGTGAAAAAGGGGGGAAATCGCTGTCGTGGAGTAAATTACTCCTTGAATTCAGCACAATGCGAAGAATGGCTGCAAATGGTTCCTGCCACATAAACCAACGATCGACATCCGCTTTGAAGCGTATCGGTTCGACGATCGATGAAACTAGTAGGAGAACCGAGTCACCAGGCCATTCACATCAAGCGAACAGCATTGTAACATTTTCTCGCCCATTTTTCTGCGGAGTCGTGGATGTTCAACCGTCACCAGATCCTAATGGCCGGCTGCCTTGTCCTGGGGCTTGGCGCCCAGTTCCGGCTTGTAGAGACCTACGTCTTTGCCGATTCGGCGAACCCGTACATTGAGCCGCTGTTGAGTTTCAAGCAGCCTGCAGCAGAACATATTCCGGTCGCGCACAATCCTGCTGGAACTCGCCAGTATGTTCTTCATGTTCCCGACTGGATGGGCTGGCTGCTGCTTTCTGTCGGGGGAGCGCTGGTCCTGCACAGTCTCTCGATTTCCAGGATCACGGAGCCCGCTCCGGGTGGTCCGGCCGAAAACCGTTGACAGTCACCGGTCGGCTTCTAAGATGACCGCTGTGGCGAAGTCCACTGCTCCCTGTCGGAAAGAACGAAAAGCGGATTTGGAGAAACGACCGCATGAATGCGGAAGGCCTGTTTGAGCTTCAGCAGCAGGAGGATGTGACGGTTGTCCGTTTCATCACGAACCGGGTTCTTGATTCCGGTACCATCCAGCAGATGGGGGATTCCCTTTTTCAGCTTGTCGACGAGGAGGGCGCCCGCAGGCTGGTGATCAACCTGGCAGAGGTCTCTTTTCTTTCCAGTGCCGCCCTGAACCGCTTGATCCTGCTGAAGAAAAAGATCCTTCAGCACCAGGGGGATTTGAAGCTGGTTGAGATGAAACCCGAAATCCGGCGGGTTTTTGAGATCTCCCGGCTCGATACATTTTTTGATATCCTTGATGACCAGGCCACGGCACTGGAGCAACTGTGCCAGGGGAACTGATGGCAGGGAGCACGTAAATCATCCACCATGACTGACCGCCTTGTTTATCTGAGTGGCGAATGGGTTCCTGAATCGGAGGCCCGGATTTCCATATTTGATACTGCCGTTTCGCTGGGTTATACCGTCACCGAGTCGACTCGTACGTTTGGTCATCAACCGTTCAAGCTTCAGTCTCATCTCGACCGGCTCTTCAAATCACTCAAGATCGCCCGCATCGATATTGGCATGTCCCTGGAAGAACTTGCCGATGTCACGATGGACCTGCTTGGGCGGAACCAGCAGTTATGTCAGTCCGGGGAGGATTACTGGATTGTTCACAATATCTCGTCGGGGATCCACAAGATTGGACCTGATCCGACGGTCAAGAACAGCGGTCCGACCGTGATGATCTTTAACGCACCGATGGACTTGACCGGCTGGGCCCGTTACTACAGCGAGGGCTGCCACGCCGTGACCCCGATGAGCCGTCAGGTTCCCGCCCAGTCGATGGATGCACGGATCAAGAATCGCAGCCGCTTCTTTTCCATGTTGATGGAACACGAGGTGAAGCTGGTCGATGCCGATGCCCAGAGTGTCTGGCTCGACACCGATGGTTACGTTTCGGAGAACAAGGGGGGCAATATTTTTATTGTCGATGGCGGGGTCCTGAAGACGCCGACCAGCGAGAATTGTCTTGCCGGCATCACTCGTGAGACCACCCTGGAGATCGCAGAGAGCCTGGGGATCCCCATCCAGGAGGCACGGCTGTTGCCCTATGACCTCTACACGGCTGATGAGTTGTTCTTTACCAGCACACCCTACTGCATCATGCCCGCCACCCGTTTCAATGACCTGCCGGTCGGGGATGGCCAGGTCGGCTCTCTCACCAGGCAACTGCTTTCTGGCTGGAGCGAGCTGGTTGGCATCGACGTGGTAAAACAGGCGACCGATCAGCTCGGTGGTGATGAAAAGTGATTGTTTCCGTCGCTGGTCTTATCCCGGGGGCTGGCTGCAGAGTTGGACCAGTGCCTCGGTGAGGCGGCCAATGCCGGAGGGGGAAAGGACCAGGTAACGGCGATTCCCGTCCGTGTCCTTTTCGAACCGTGTAAAACCGTCTTCTTCCACTGTCACGGTTCCGGTCGTGGAAAGCTGGAAGTACTCCCGCCCGGGTTCGACCGCCTGGAGGACACTCGTTAAATCCCAGGTCGGCCGATCGTGTGGAGGAGGGTTGTAGAGTGTGTAGGCCTCTGGCAGCGGGTGGTGCTTGACGTAGTTATAGTCCTGCAGGATGCTCCTGGAAGGATAGCGAGCCGAAATGCCGATCTCGTAACCACTCAAGACAACCGGTGTCGGCCAGTCGTGAAAGACGCGCCTGGCACTTTCGATGTCCTTGACCACGTTGTATTCAAGATATCGTTCCTCGTCCCCGATGGGCTTGAATGCCCCGGCCATGGCCGAGAGAAGCTTGACCTTGCTGGCGACCAGTTGCTGGCCGTCAAGCGAGGAATGGTCGTCGGCCTTGGAATCGAGCAGGCGAGCCAGGTTGGTGGAAAAACCGACCTGGATGAAGACCACCGAGCTGTCTTCCTGCTCGGCAAGGATTTTTCGCAAAAGATTCGTTGCTTCCGGGGCCTCTTCCCCGCTCTGGAGGTCATGGGGATAGCGGGCTTGGTCCTCGTCATGCTGGTCTGCCAGGACCGTGAACGTGCTGGCTGCCGGAGTCGGGCCATCACGAACTACGCCGATTGGGATTTCTCCACGTCCATAAAAAGTGTTGACGGCGTCGACGAAGGAGGCTGCCTGGGGATGGTCCTTGCTGACCGTGACAGCCAGCAGGCGGCACTTCCCCCGACTCTCCAGGGCATGCAGGATGCCCAGGGCCAGGGCGTCGTCCACGTCATTGCCAATGTCCGTGTCGAAAATAACCAGGAGAGGCTCTTCGCTTCCGTCCGGAAGGTTCCTGTCAGAGGACGGGACTGCAATCATCCCAGTCAGCATCAGCAGGAACGTGGCCGTGCGTTGGGTGGGCGTCATTTTTACTTTCTCACGTAAATAACCAGGAAGTGTCCTGGTTGGGTTGCTTCAAACTTCTTTGGCCGCTTTCCCTCCTCGACGCTGTAACAGATTCGCAGCTTTTCTTCCTGCCAGTCGTAAATCGCCAGGAAGGTTGTACCCTTGTTGACCCCCTCGATACCCTGGATGTCCATCTGCATGGGCACTGGGGTGTCGTTGACCTTGTAGCTGCCACGGTCGACCTGGTTCCCGACATGCGCCTCGTAGCGGCCCCCACGCATGCGAAGTGTCATCGTGTCGGTTACTTCCTTTGGAAAAGCCTGGCCTTCCAGGGTGGCTGACTCCACTTGCCAGATGCCGATGAGTGAAGGCGTTTTGTCCTTTGCGTCCTCCTCGGCGGACGTGGGAGAACCCGTGAAAGGGATCGGGAGAATGGCAGTCATAATGAGCACCAGGATGTACTTGGCCATCTTTTCTGTTTCCCTGTGGGTGGGAATTTGGGAGTGGGAGTTGTACGCTGAAATCAGCCGGTAGATCAATCCGAGATTGCCGCTGGAAGTCGAAATGCCTGATTTGCCAGGTCAAGGAGAAAAGAAAATGAAAATATCCGGATCCTTTCGCTTTTGTGGTCAGGCTTTTCTCCTGCTTGTTGTGCTCGCAGGGTTATCCCCTGCGATGGCGGCCGCTCCAAACATCATCTTCATCCTTGCCGATGACATGGGGTACGGGGATGTGGGAGTACTGAACAGTGACAGCCAGATACCCACGCCCAGCCTGGACCGGATTGCCCGCGAGGGGATGACCTTTCACGACGCCCACAGTCCATCGGCAGTCTGCACGCCGACCCGTTATGGCGTGATGACCGGGAGGTACTGCTGGCGCAGCCCCCTGAAGCGAGGTGTCCTGGATGGGTACGGTGCCCCACTGATCGAAAAGGATCGTCCGACGGTGGCCTCGGTCCTCAAGCAGGCTGGTTACCACACCGGCATTGTAGGGAAGTGGCACCTGGGTTTGAATTTTGGCACGCAGCAGGACAGCATGTCGCTCGATTTCAACAAGCCGGTAAAGGATCATCCGGGGACACGTGGTTTTGACAATTCCTATGTCATTCCCGCATCGCTTGACTTTCCCCCCTACGTCTACATTGAGAATGGTCGTGTGACCAACCCGGTCACGGTGGAGCAGCCGGCGCAGAAATTCCCCGCTTTCTTGCGGAAGGGCCCCAGGTCCGAGGACCTGGTGATGGAGGACTGTCTCGATGATCTGCTCTCGCAGGCGACCGGGTTCATTCGTCGCCAGAGCACCGGGCAACAGCCGTTCTTTCTCTACTTTCCCCTCGGTGCCCCTCACAAGCCGGTCCTGCCGCATACCCGCTTCCAGGGAAAGACGAAGCTGGGGCCCTACGGGGATTTCATCGTCCAGGTGGACTGGACGGTCGGCCAGATCCTGAAGACGCTGGATGAATGTGAGATCTCGGAGAAGACGCTGGTCATCTATACCAGTGACAACGGTTCTTTCATGCACCGGCGAGATGAGGAGGATGCGAGAGGACATGTCGATGATCAGACGGTCCAGGCATTCCGGGCAGACCGGCACCGCTCTAACTATATCTTCCGGGGGACCAAGGCCGATATCTGGGAAGCGGGCCATCATGTTCCCTTCCTGGCCCGCTGGCCAGGTGCGATTGAACCAGGGAGCCGCTGTGACGAGACAATCTGCCTGGTCGATTTCTTCGCCACGGCAGCAGAGATCTCCGGGGCGACGATCCCGCCAGGAGCGGCCCAGGATAGCTTCAGCCTGCTGCCGCTGATGCGGGGGAATTCATGGTCCCGGCAACGAGATCCGGTCATCCACCATTCTGCCGGAGGTGCTTTTGCCATCCGCCAGGGAAAATGGAAGCTGGTACTCTGCAACGGGTCGGGCGGACGGGAGATGCCCCGGGGCAAGCCCTTCCAGAAACCTTACTTCCTGTTCGATATGACCGAGGATATTTCCGAGCGGCAGAACGTGATCGGCGATCATCCCGAGATTGCCCGGCAACTGGAAGAAAAATGCCTGGAACTACGAGATCGTGATTACTAGGCCACGTTGGGTTCCTGCGGGGGCAGTTCAGCCTTGTCCGGCCGTAGTCGGTTCCCGATCCAGAAGGGGGAGTAAAACAGCGTGAATAGCACGAAGGCCAGTAAATCCAGGAAAAGCAGGTACCAGGGCCAGGGAAGAAAAAAGAGGGGAGTGGTTCCGACCGGTGGTTTGCAGAGGAACATGTAGTTTGAACCGACAAGCAGGTTGACGCCGATCAGCGGGATACCGTACAGGTTGGCAATCACGAATGCCTTGACCACCGAGCGGAAGGTGGGCCTCATTTTCAGACCCCAGGTGGCGAGCAGGCAGCCAAGGATGATCCCGCTGTGGGAAATGAAGTAGACCATGAAGTTGACAGACGGGAAGCCGTCTGTCAGGTCTGGCGTGATGATGGAATTGGAAGCCCCTGCCAGTCCCCAGAAAAAGACGACCTCGTAGACTCCGAACTTGCGTGTGAACATCAGGATGATGACCAGGATCACCGAGATATCACAAAGGTGCAGCGGCAGGTAGTCCACCAGGTATTCCTGCGCTGCCAGGTGGGTGATGTGGAAGTACTGGTCAAACAGCTCGTTGACCGTCATCACGCCACCGATCGACCAGAGTATTGCCCGGGTCACCTTTTCCGATTTTGCCCGGCGAATGATCCAGGCGAGCAGGATCGGCAGCAGAACCGTCAGGGCCATTGCGACCACGTGTGGCGTGGCCAGGAACTGGAATTCCGGGTTGGCAGCATCCACGTTGGCAAGCAGCAGACCTGGGGACATGGGCAGTCGGGCGGTTGGAATTCAGGGATACGCCAATTTTCACTGTTTGAAGGAGATTGGACATCAACGGGCAAGTCAGGAATCGTCAGCGTGTACAGGCAGCATTCACCACCTCGCGGAATTCACTCCGCAGGTATGTCCCCCCGGGACTCTGCGTCAGCACCATTCCAACCAGTCTCCTTTCGGGGTCCACCCAGACGTAGGTTCCTTCCGAACCGGTATGCCAGAACGCGCCATCCAGGCCGGTGACCCAGCCGAGCCCGTAAAAGGACGTCCGCCGTGAACGCTGCTGCTGTGAGTAGGCATGCAGGCTCTGGTGACTGGTCGCTTCCCGTACGCTGGACCGCGTCAGGATCCGTGTCCGTCCTAGCTTTCCATGGCCCAGGTACATGTGTGCAAAACGGGAATAATCGGAGGCAGTCGAGACCAGCCCTCCCGATGCTCGGACAAAGGGGACACGCATTTCTGTTCCCTGCCGGAAACGCACCGACCAGGTACCGTCCTCGCGCTGGTAGACCACCGACATGCGATCGACCTGGTCAGCAGGAGGGCGATGGGAGGTGTCATTCATTCCGAGTGGCTGGTAAATATGCTCAGCAAGGAATTTGTCTAGCAGTTGTCCAGAGACAACCTCGATCACGGCTCCGAGCGTGTTAAACCCGGCGTTGTTGTAGCTGTATGTTGTGCCTGGCGGGAACTGGGGGCCTATGGTGGCGAAACGGTTGACCTCCAGCTGGAGGGTGCGAGCATCGGGGTGTCCTTCCTTGGGCTCGACCAGGGGATCGAGAAAGAGGGTCTTGATCCGCATGCCGCTGGTGTGGCTGAGCAAGTGCCGGAGCGTGACCGGCCGGTACTGCTCGTTGTCGAAGGCGGGTAGGTGTTTCCCGACCGGGTCATCCAGGTCCAGTCTGTTTTCCTCGGCCAGGATCAGGATCCCGGTTGCCACCGCTGCCTTGGTATTGGACGCCATCCGCAGCAGGTTGTCCTTCTGCATGGGCAGGTCCTTTTCCTTGTTCCGCCAGCCGAGTGCCTCGTGGAGGACGGTCTTGCCGTTGCGGGCAACCAGCAGGACCACATTTCGCAGGTCATCGGCGGCGATGGCCTCCTTGAACATCGTCACTCCCTCCTCGAGCTTCCCGGCGGACATGCCGACACGGGCCGGATCGGTAAGTTCAGGGGGTGCCGCCTGGAGGATCCCAGCGGGCACGATGGAGATCAGTAGAAGGGAGAGGAGATTTCTCATGATGTCGTGCTTGCCAAGAAAAATTACCTGGTTAATGAGCTGTCCAGCCGCCATCCACGGTAAGCATGCTTCCGGTCACATAACTCGATGCGTCGCTGCCCAGGAAAATTGCTGCTCCCTGGATCTCTTCCATCCTTCCCCAGCGGTCAAGCGCGACGGCACCGACGATGAACTTCTTGGCTTCCTCGCTCTCTGCAATCGGTTCATTCATCGGGGTCAGAAAGGGTCCCGGACAGATGGCATTACAGGTGATTCCAAAGGGCGCGAGTTCCAGTCCCAGGGCGCGGGTCATCTGGACCACGGCCCCCTTGCTGGAAGTATAGGGGGTCCGGTTGGCAAGTCCGACAAGGCCCAGGGTGCTGGCCAGGTTGATGATTCGCCCGTAGCCCGCTTCTTTCATGTGGGGGAGAACGGTTCTTGTGCAGAGCCAGACCCCGTCGACGTTCACATTGAGCACGGTGCGGAAGTCATCCAGGGAAAGTTCGTCGATCGGCCCACGGATGTTAATGCCGGCATTGTTGATCAGGATATCGATCTTGCCAAACGCATCCAGGCTGGCCTGGACCATCGCCTCCACCTGCTCGGGCGAGGAGACGTCGGCCTCGATCGAGATTGCCTGTTGCCCATGATCGCGGGCGATCTCCTCGGCGGCGGCCGCCGCCTCGTCCCCGTGACGGCTGCTGACCAGGACATTGGCCCCGGCCGATGCAAGTCCGGCCGCCATCGCCTTGCCAAGGCCCTTGGAACCGCCCGTGATGATCGCCGAGCGGCCACTTAAATCGAACTGCTTGATACCGGGTAACATGGTTTCTCCTGGGAGAAGGATGTTGACTTCTGATTGTCAGTATATCGAACCACGGACCCCGCGCCATGCGGGCGCCGGAGGACTATACTAAGCACCCCGGTGGGAGTCCTGCCGGTAGAAGAGGCCAGGCAGTCGGGGTTACCAGCTCCAGGAACGAGGCCCTCAGCATGTCACGCATTGTCACGATTGGAGCTGCCCAGAGCGGGCCGATACCGCGGGATGCGTCCCGTGCGGATGCCGTGGAACGCTTGATCGTGATGCTTCGCGAGGCCCACCGGCAGGATTGTGACCTGGTTGTCTTTACCGAGTGTGCCCTGACTGCTTTTTTCCCGCACTGGGAGATCCAGGACCAGGCGGAAATAGACAGCTATTTCGAAACAGAAATGCCCGCTGAATCAACCCGCCCGCTGTTTGACGAGGCCCGCCGCCTGGGAATTGGTTTTCACCTCGGGTATGCCGAGCGGGTTGAGCAGGAGGGGGAGGTTCACCATTACAACAGTTCTATCCTGGTGAGCCAGGATGGCGAGAAAATTGGTCATTTCCGCAAGATCCATCTTCCGGGTTATGTCGAGCCACGCCCGGACCATCCTTTCCAGAACCTGGAAAAGCGATACTTCGACGTGGGGGACCTGGGGTTTCGTACCTGGAATGCTTTTGGTGGCGTGGTGGGTATGTGCATTTGCAACGACCGTCGCTGGCCGGAGACCTACCGGGTGCTGGCGCTTCAGGGGGCGGAACTGATCCTGCTCGGTTACAACACACCACTTGTGAATCCGGATTACCCGGAGATGAACTCGCTGGTCTCCTTCCACAATCGATTATGCCTCCAGTCCGGTGCGTACCAGAACGGCAGCTGGGTCGTGGGAGTTGCCAAGGGAGGAGAGGAAGAGGGAGTTGCCCAGCTGGCCGAGACAGCAATCATTGCCCCCTCGGGCGAAGTGGTTGCCCAGGCGAATGGCACGGGAGATGAGCTGGTTGTGCATGCCTGTGACCTGGATGATACTCTTCCCTACAAGGAGGGAATCTTTCACTTTGGCAAGAACCGGCAGATCCAGCACTACAGCTTGATAACGGAGCGGCGTGCGGCAGAACCCCCGACTGGTTAAGGGGTACTCGAGAATTTCATTGAAGAGGGAGGCAGGCGGATGGCGCAACTGGATGGAAAGGTCATTATCGTAACCGGTGGAACCCAGGGTGTTGGCGAGTCGGTCGCCCGCCATGCGGCAGAATGTGGGGCGGCAGGTGTTGTTCTCTGTGGCCGGCAGCAAGAGAAAGGCGAAGCGATTGCCGGGGAGATCGAGCAGGCAGGCTGCCCGGCTCTTTTCGTGCAGGCAGACCTGGCATCGGTGGACGACTGCAAGGCGATCGTGGAGGCCTGTGACGAGCGGTTCGGGCGCGTGGACGGGCTGGTCAATGCCGCTGCCGATACCAATCGGGGGGGCCTGGAGGATACCACGCCGGAATTCTGGGATTACCAGTTCGCGGTCAATGTGCGAGCACCGTTCCTGCTGACGCAGCAGTCGGTCAGGATCATGAAGCGGGAGAAGATTGCCGGGTCGATCGTCAATATTCTCTCGGTGGCGGCCTACTGTGGCCTGGACTGTATCATGGCCTATTCGGCCACCAAGGGAGCTCTTAGCACGTTCACCAAGAACGTGGCGAACGCGCTGCGTGTGGACCAGATCCGGGTTAACGGGATTAACCTGGGATGGACTGACACCCCGGCCGAGGACGACGTGCAACGGAAGATGGGCCGCCCGGAAAACTGGCTGGAGATTGCCGAACAGGACTCCCCCTTTGGACGCCTGCTCAAGCCGCTCGACGTGGCTCGCCTGTGTGCGTACCTGCTGAGCGATGAATCCGGGATCGTGACCGGGTCGTTGATGGACTATTCCCAGCGCGTGATGGGATCGACCGGGCCCCAGCCCCTGCCGACGGTGGAGCCGGAGAGCTAGGCCAGCAGTTCCTTGATCGGCTGTCCCTCGTCAGCGATCGTGAAGGGGCGACCGTCGGGTGAGTGGATCTGCTTGTCCACCTGCAGGCCCAGGGCCGTTGCGATGGTGGCATTGAAATCCTGGGGAGTGACTTCCTTGTCGGCCACGTAAAAAGCCTCCTCGTCGGTCGCCCCGTAAACCTGCCCGCCACGGATGCCGGCACCTGCCAGGATGCAGGAGAAGGCGGCCGGGTGGTGATCGCGGCCGGCGTTCTGGTTGATGTTTGGCTTGCGGCCAAACTCGGTTGCCACCACCACCAGTGTCTCATCCAGGAGTCCCTTGCTATTGAGATCTGTCAGCAAGGCACTCAGGCCATTATCCAGGTCGAGGCACCTGGTCGGCAGGTTATTGGTACTGGCCAGTTCGCGGTGCATGTCCCAGCTGCGGTGGGTAACTTCCACATAACGGACACCATGTTGAATCAGCCGGCTGGCCAGCAGGCAGCCCTTGCCAAAACGAGAGGGGCCGTACTTGTCCTGCTGGGCCTTGGGTTCCTTGGTAATATCAAAGGCCGCCAGGTCCTTGCTGTTGCGCAGGCTGCTCGCCTCCCGGTAGAGGTCATCATAACCGAGGACCTCGGAGGTGGTTGCCCGGTTACGGAAGGTCTGGTCAAATTTGCCGGCAAGTTTCATCCGCTGGGCAAACTGTCCCTCGAGCAGGTAGGTCGGCTGGCGGGTATTCTGCAGGCCCTTGGCAGGATCCCCGATCGGTACCGGGGCGAACTTGGCACCGAGGTATCCCGGTCCCTCGCCTCCTCCGACCTGGACACTGGGAGGAAGGTTCGGGTGAATCCGCCCCATCGTCTTCTGAAGCCAGGGGCCCAGTCCTGGATGACGGGTGGTGGCGATCTGTTTGTAACTGGTTCGCATCAGGTACTGGCCAGGACCGTGGGCCCCGGTTGCCGTGTTTAACGAGCGGACGACTGCCAGTCGGTTTGCCATGGCCGCCAGCTTGGGTAGGTGCTGGCCAAACTGGATTCCCGGGATCTTGGTCTTGATCGTCTTGGTCGGTCCCTGGGCCTTGGTGCCCGGCTTGGGATCAAAGGTATCGATATGGCTCATGGCCCCATGCATGAACAGGTAGATCAGCCGCCGGGTCTTTCCCCCTGGTGCTTGCGCTGTGGCCCAGGAGTGGACTGCCGGCAGGATACTCACACCGAGAAGAGAACGGGCCGTGGTTTCCATCAGGCGACGCCGGCTGATCTGCTTGTCATGTGTGCTCATGCTACTACCCTGCCATCCGCCTTGCGGCACCGGCTTACTGGATGAAAAGAAATTCTCGCGTGTTAAAAAGTGCCCAGATGATGTTGCCATAACCGGCCAAACGCTTGTTCGGGTCATTCTTGTACTTCTGGAGATTGTCCTTGATTTCCTGGTAGGCAATCTGACGCTCCGAGGCGGTGGGACGCCGGCCAAGAATGCTCAGGAAGATGACGTCGATCCGGTCGGAAGGCTGCGCGGCGAGGACCTCGTCGTTAATGACCGAGCCCGCCTCCAGCATCATGTGGGTCACCGGCCCGTTGAAAAGTGTCAGGAGCTGGGGGACCGTCCCGTCGGTTGTCCCGGCCGCGATAATCGTGCGGTCACTCTGGCCAAATTGCCGAAGGAAATGACCTTCGGGAAGCGGTTGCGGAAGCTCCGAGGCACGCCTCAGGGTGACCCCCTTGTAGGCCTGTTTGCGGTCGATGGCTCGCTGGTCCGATTCTGCTTTCACAATCGCGTTCGCTTTTTCCACCAGCTGGTCGGCGGTCAGGCCCTGGGCGGCATTGATCGCTGTGATATAGGGCCTGTCGCTGGGCCGCAGAAAGTGGTCCGTGTGCTTGAGCGTCAGCGTCAGCAGGGAATACCAGACCTGCTCGGCAGTCATTCTCCGCAAGATCGGGCCAGGGAAATGGTAAGGTTCGTTGCTGTTGTACTCGGTGTAGGTAACCTGTCGCTGGTAGGCACGCGTGTGGTAGATGATCCGCTGGAATTCTTTCAGGTTGAATTTCAGCCGAATCATTTCCTCGGTGAGGAACTTCATTAATTCCGGGTTGCTCGCCACGGTATC
>CAYYZW010000270.1:0-1563 GCA_964476375.1 uncultured Pirellulaceae bacterium | reverse complement strand
TCGCCCGGGTCCGAAAACCCGCGGCGCCGAGGCGCAGCGCGTCTGGCAGGACGGGGAGCGATTCCAGGTGAATCGCGAGGGTCATGCCGCTGGCGACGGCCATCTCCCGCGAATGGCCGGCCAGCCCGAAGCCGGTAATGTCTGTAATGGCCGAGGCAGCGTGCTCGATTGCGGCGACACTCGCGGCCCGGTTGAGCCGGACCATGCTTTTGACCGCGTTCTCGTATGCTTCTTCCGGGCACTTCCCTTTCTTGTTGGCGGTCGTGAGAAAACCGGTTCCAAGCGGTTTGCTGAGCATGAGCACATGGCCGGGCTGGGCACCGGAATTTTTCGCCAGCTTGTCAGGGTGCGCCGTACCGGTCACGGAAAGGCCGTATTTGATCTCGGTATCGCGAACCGTGTGCCCCCCGATTAGCAGTGCACCCGCCCTCTCGATACGTTCTGCTCCACCGCGAAGGATATCCTGAAGTACCTGGAGATCCAGTTCATCATCGGGGAAGCCGACGATATTCATGGCGGTCGTGGGCGTCGCCCCCATAGCGTAAATATCGCTGAGCGAATTGGATGCGGCGATCTGGCCGAACGTGTATGGGTCCTCAACGAGGGGTGGAAAGAAGTCGAGGGACTGGACAATGCAGAGGTCAGGGCGAAGCCGAAACACGCCGGCATCACTAAAATGATCGGTCCCGACAAGCAGATCAGGATGCTCGAACTTCGGCAAGCCACGCACGACCTGTGCGATACCCTCCTGGGGCAGCTTGCCGGCTCAGCCCGCGCAGTTCGCATAATCGAGCAAACGCTTTTTTCGACCGAACATGGGTTCACCTTCTTTCATGAGCATCGGTGGAGGCGAAAAATAACCTTACTTGGATCTGCTGTCGAGATTGATTTCGGTCAGGGAGCCGGACAGGGTCGAATGGGCGCTCGGTCCGTCTGTGATCACGTTGGAGGAAAACACGACCCGCGACGTTTCCCCTTGAACCTGAACCGCTGCCGTGGTCAGGCTCGAAAGCTGGTTCCCGGTGATTGAGATGTCACTGGTCGATCGCAGTAATATCCCCCCGGCCTCCAGGTCGTCGGTAGCACGCCGGACGCTCCCCTCTCCGATATAACTATTGCAAAAACTGTTGCCTGTTACCGAGAGCCGCCCCGCGTTTTCACCCACGATGAGCGCGTGCGTTTTCATCAGCGTGAACGTGTTCGCGGAAATACTCAGCCCATGCCCGTCGCGGATATCGATCCCGGCACCATTATGGGCAATCACATTGGAACTAAGCGTGTTTCCGTAACAGTCCCGATCGATCACGATCGCGGTACCGGCACATTCCTCAATCATATTTCCGGATATCACGCTTCCGTAGGTGTTTTCGACGACAACACCATGTCCGAGGTGGTCGTCAAGCGCGTTTCCTGTCATTGTCAGGTTGTAACCATCCTTGCAGTGCAGCGCGTCCTGGTTTTCCTCGAACTGGGTCGCCGAAACAATGATGTCGTGGCAGCCAATAAGGTTGACCCCGACAGCCTTGTTGTATGTGAGGAGACAGTGGGAGATCCTCGGGTCCT
>CAYYZW010000269.1:0-2808 GCA_964476375.1 uncultured Pirellulaceae bacterium | reverse complement strand
TCGTATTACAGCAAGGGGTTGGCGTTCTCCTGGTACGGCGTCGCCACCAACGCAATCTATATTTTTCAATTCCTGGCTGTCAGTGGCCTGGGCGCCGTCGCCGCCGTTATCCTTCTCGTCCTTTTCATTCGCAGGAACGGGATTATCGCCTCCACGGTTCGTCATTGGACGTGCACGCACGCCGGACTGTTGGTGGGGTTGGTATTCAGTGGCGTCTATGCCCTCGGGATGGTGACCACGCATATGATGTTTTCCTACCGGTTTCTTGTCCCTTACCTCCCGCTTGTCCTTCTTCTCGTCATCGATCTCCACCCCCTCACACGGCGACAGCGTGGCGGACGCTTCAATCCCCTGGCACTTCTTACCATGGGACTCGGCACCCTTGCCCTCCAGGGCGCCGTGCTGGCCGCACTGTTATCCACCAGCCTGAACCCCGGCGCCGTCGGTGAATATCGCCGCGTCAACCTCGGTCAATACAAGCAGTTTCTCAACGTGCTCCAGGAGCAGACGTTATGCATACGCGATCACTGGGCCAGGCAGCATAGCAGGACCGGCGGCCCAACGGTTTATGTTTTTGCCGCCGGTGTTCCGGGCCACAGGTTACCGAATGCCCGGATCGTGGACTCCAGTATCATTTCCTATCGCCATTGCTTCCGTGACGCACCCTCCGGCATATCGCGTTCAGCAGATTACGTTTTTGCAACCTCACGACATGGTCCGCTGGCGACCCAGCTGGGCGGGCTGCTTGGCAGGCTGCAGCGCCTTGATGCCTCCGTCCGTTTTGTTTCTTTCGACGGGGCTGTCGAGGAGTTCGTGGTATATTTCAACCCTCACCCGTCCTCCTTCCGCTTGCCGCCCTATATTGATGGGCCTCCGGCCGGTTCCTCCGGGGGCGGCAATTCCATGCAGTAATGAACCTGCCGGGCCACCTCCTCAAATCCGAGGGAGGGGTAAAGCATTTTCCCGATCTCGTTCTGGTCGAGCGTCTCAATACGCGCATGGGTCATTCCCTGCTGGGAAAAATATAACAATGCATGCTCAATCAACCGGCGGCCACATCCGCGGCCCCGGTATTCCGCGTCCACGGCAAGATTCGGTATATTTCCAATGCCGGCCAGTCGATTGCACCAGCACGTGATGTAGCCTACGGTTTTCCCGTCCGCCACAAGGACAAATATCCCCTCGGGTTCCCGCTCCGCGTCCAGCCGAATATGGTCCGCCTTCCGGGCCTTCCAGTCCACGCCATTAATCATGCCGTAACGATTTTCAATATTTCGATCAATGGAGACCGGACCAAACGCATCCATCGTGATCTGCTGGAGTCGTGCAAGGTCATCGGGCCGAAAATTGCGTATCACGCCATCCTCCATATTCATCCCCCTGGTCCCCCGGCCTTCATGGAACCGGATGCCGTGTTTCGAGCCACTGTTTGAGTGGTTCCATGGCATTCCAGTCCGGCTCGTCGCGGACTCCAAAGCCAACACCGTGAAGGCTTTTCGTTTCTACCGCACCGTCGACGATCCGAAGGTACCACTCCCCTTTGTATCGTGTGTATAAATCCTGGTGGTGTCGGCCGCCACTGCGCTTTTCCCTCGGCGACAGCATGGTCAATCCGCGATTGTAATGATGGCCATTCCTCTCGCAATGCCGCAGGCGAAGGCAACCCACCATGGCGAAATCCTGGTGTAACGGAACAAGGGGGAGGTTCTGAAGGTCCTCGCCACTGAATGCCGTATCCATGCCCATTTCCGCCAGCCTCTGAAGTTGAGCAAGCCGCAACACGGACTTGTAAACCCCCTTGCAATTCTTGTGGGACGTCCCCGTGTACCCCAGTGACTGTGCTGTGCGGAAGGCGCCAAGATGGTCATCGGATTCGTCGATGATAATCGGCTTCTTCGCCGCGACCCGGTGAATGACGTCGCCGACCGAATCGGAAAGGGCGAGCTTCCGCGGCAAGGGCTGTTCTATGAAGGCAATGTGCTGAAAGAGGGCCAGGTTATTCTTTTCCAACTCGTTGACCAGGGTCTCGAACGCACCCAGGTCTGAATAAGCTTCGTTGGCGTCCAGTGTCAGAATCGGTTCCCTCGCTCGCGGCACAATTTCCCAGATCTGTGCCAGTCGCTCAAGATCATGCGCGGGATCTCCCGAAATCTTTACCTTGAAACATCGCAGGCCATAAACATCGATGCATTCCTTGAGGGTGACGGGCAAATCGTCATCCACCTCAATATCTTCCGCGATATCCGAGTGCGTGAGTGGGTCGAACGAACCCACGGTATGCCGGATTTCGATCCTTGTCCGCGGCTCCCCCCTGAATAGGGCGGATACATCCATCCCCCCGAGCCTCTCATCCAGATCGTCCAATCGAATCCCCAGGATGTTTTGCTGCAGCGCCCTGTGAATGCCAACCCCGCGCAGACGGCAGACCGCATCGGTCAGGGCCCGCTCGAGGAGCGCCGAGACAAAAGTCGATGTCAGCCGCTCCTGGTCGTGCCTGGCGCCGAATTCCATGATCTGCGGGTGGTTCTTCTTCCAGCAGGCAAACGGTGTCTCCATGATCCCGGACCTGCGGTAGACCTCTCCTGCGTACTCAATGAATGCCACCAGGTCGCGGAGTTTCCGTGCCTTCTCGCGGCCCGGGCGCTTGTCCAGCCAGCGGACGCTCAGCCTGTCGGCGGAACATCCGTAGGATTCCGTTCCATTCTCATCCGCCACGACCATGTGGACATGGCACAAGGGACTGCGCACATATTGCCTGGACCCAGCTTCCAATGCCTTTTTGCCGAGTGCCGAAGGCAGGCGGGCGGG
>CAYYZW010000268.1:0-23044 GCA_964476375.1 uncultured Pirellulaceae bacterium | reverse complement strand
CACCTGCTTTCCCGCCATGTTCCCATCGGCCGGCAGGCCTGGGTTCACGGGATTCTTGTTCTGCTTTCGCTGCTGCCGCTTCCCATCCTCCCCGGTGAGTCCTGGAAGCCCGTCGATGTCGAGTACCCGATGCTCCGTATCCTGGTGCTGTTGTTTGTGTCGGTAGGCGTCCCCTACCTGTTGCTGTCGGCCACTGGCCCACTCGTGCAGGCCTGGTTTGCCCGTCGCTACCCTGACCGCTCTCCGTATCGACTCTACGCTCTTTCCAACGTCGGTTCCCTGGGGGCCCTGCTGACGTACCCCTTCCTGGTGGAACCGGCAATGACATCGTCCCAGCAGGCCTGGAGCTGGTCAATTCTGTTTGTTGTTTATGCCAGCCTGGCGGTCCTGCTGGCGGTCCTTTTCGCCCGCTTCCTGAAAACGGCTTCTGCAGAAACAGCCGCCGAGGGGAAATCGGTCACCCCTGAGCAAACCGGGAAACGAGCTGGAGTCCCTTCGGCACGTGTCTCCGGGGAGGTAAGCCGCTGGCAACGGATCAGCTGGCTGCTGCTGCCGGCTCTGGCGACCTGGATGCTGATGGCGGTGACCAACTACCTCTGCCAGGACGTCGCCGTCATACCATTTTTCTGGATCATCCCGCTCAGCCTTTACCTTTTGACCTTCATTATCTGTTTCGACCGGCCCGGCTGGTACCGTAGCCGCCTGTTCATGAATCTCTCTGTACTGGCCACGCTGGCGGTCAGCATTCTCTACATGGCGGAGGTGGTTGACGGGATTTTCAAGCTTCTGGGGAGCGAACATAAATTTTCCCTGCTGGCACAAAACCTGACAGTCAACACGGTGGCACACCTGGCCCTGCTGCTGGTGGCCTGCATGTTCTGCCACGGTGAACTGGTGAAGCGAAAACCACCGAGCTCCCAGCTGACGTCTTTTTATCTGCTCGTCTCGGTGGGAGGTGCGTTGGGAGGTGTGATCGTCAGTATCCTCTGTCCTCTCCTGTTTCCGGATTACTGGGAGCTGAATGTCGGCGTCCTGATCGTCTTCCTGTTGGCCGCCGCCATGGTGATTCGGGATGTCCTTGGACGCCCCAGCCTCATGCAGGTGTGTGTCACCGTGACGCTTGGGATGGTGCTTGGATTTGTCGGGAATGCCCAGTGGGCAGTTATCGACCAGAGGGACGCTATCCTCGTGACAAGGAATTTCTACGGTGTGCTGGCAGTCCGTGAGACGGATACCAACAGATCCGAACTTCACCAACGTCGGCTGGTCAACGGTAAGACGCTTCATGGTTTACAGCAGATGGCAGCGGGCCGTCGCCGCGAGCCGACAAGCTATTACGGGAGGCAGAGTGGGGTGGGGATTGCCATCGAGCGTTATCGACGTGGTCGACCGCTGAGGATCGGTGCGATCGGACTGGGGGTCGGTACGATCGCCTGTTATGGGAAAGACGGGGACGAGATAGATTTCTTTGAGATTAACCCCGATGTGATACGCCTGGCCCGCAGTCACTTTTCTTTCCTGGAGGATTGTCCGGTCCGGCCGATGATCTACCCCGGGGATGCCAGGCTCTCGCTGGAGAAGATGGGGCGGCCACGGGAATACGACATCATGGTGCTGGATGCGTTTTCCAGCGATGCCATCCCCGTTCATCTGCTGACGGCAGAGGCGATCGGCCTTTACGGGCGTCATCTCAAGCCGGGGGGTGTGATTGCCATCCATGTCAGCAACCGGCACTTGAGACTGGTCCCGGTGGTGACGACCCTGGCCCGGCATGGGGGGTTTCAGTATGCGAAAATCGCTTCCAGTGGGAATGGCGATTGGCTCGATGATGCTGTCTGGATCCTGCTTACCAAGAGCGAGAATTTCCTCAAGGATCCCCAGGTACTGCTTGCGACGAGCGAGCCGACCGGACCGGATGCCGAGAAAGTCCATCTCTGGACGGACAGGTACACCAACCTGCTGGAGATCCTGCGGCCGATCGAGTAGGGAGTCAGGGGGAAAGCAGGTCCACCCCGTAACCCATCCATGTCGCCCCGTTCCAGGCCAGGCACCAGGCAATGCAGGCCAGTGGAAGCAGGTGATGCCGTGTTTTCGATCCAGGAGCCGCGGAGCTCGGAGAGAGCAGCCGGCTGGCAGCCACGGCGGCATAGAACAGCAAGGCGGGAATCACCGGTGCCAGGAATCGTTCTCCAGAACGCACGATCGGGTCGTACCAGGCAAAGAGTGGAACCAGGAAAAGGAGCCAGCAGGCAAGTAGCAGGTATCCCCTCCCGGGAAAGAGCCCGATGCCGAGCAGGGACAGCAGGAGCAACACGATGCCAGGCAGGATCCGGCTATCCTGGAGTGGTTGGGGGCCAAGCAGCCGGGCCATGTTGAATGATTCCCATGCCAGTCCGGTTGCTTCTCGCTGAACCATCTCGCGGATGCCATGGCTGGAAAAATAGTCGCCTGCTGCCTGGGGAATTGTCGTGCGGCGGGCGACCTCTGTGGGATTCTCGAATTCGTCCATGAAAAGGAAGTGGGAGTTGACGTTGTAGAGCGGATTGCCATACATCCGCAGGTTGCGGACCAGCAGGGGAGAGGCGATCGTGATCCATGCAGCGAGCAGTGCCAGTGCCATCGCGGCGCGTTTCGATTTACCTGCAGGTTCCCGTTCGGGAACTGTGGAATCCGGCCGGGCTTGCGCCAGGCCGCAGCCGGGGAACAGCAGCCAGGCAAGTGTCCCTGCAAGGAAGATCGGCCCTGTCCCCTTTGCCAGCTGGACAAGTCCCAGCACTGCCCCGGTTGCGATGAATACCCGCCAGGAAGCAGGACGCTGGCCGTTTTGTGTCCACCGCTGGAGGGTCCACCAGCAAATAGTGACCAGGGGGATTAACAGGCACTCGCAGGTGACCTGGAGCGAGAGATGCCCAAAGGTGGCATTGGTTCCCAGCAGGGCGGCAAAGACCGCCCCGACCTGGTGTCCGGCCAGCCGTATGACCAGAAGTGTCAGCAGGATGAAACCTGCCATGCTGATCCCGGTCGTCACCGACTGGTGGGAGAGACTGTCGGTGTCGGTTGTTGAGAGGATGCCGATCAGTAGCGGATGTTGGTTTGCCTCGTCATACGTGCCTCCATAGAGCGTGCCGACCAGGGCCAGCGGGCCTCCTTGATCGGCAATCTCGGCTGCCTCGCGGCTGAAAGCGGCCGAATCGGTTGTCTGCAGGTCCTGCAGTGGAGCTCCCCGCTGGATCGCGACCAGGAAACTGGACCAGGCGATCAGGATTGCCAGCCAGCAGAACCTTCTGCGGGTGACTGGTTGTCGGACCTCGAGCCAGGAGATGCAGGCAAGGAAAAATCGGTCACAATAGCTTCGCCAGCAGGTGGGCCCGATGACAACCGCAGCCAGGCTGACGACCACCACCAGGCTGGCTGCCGTGGCCAGCAGGCGTGCTGTGGAGAAGCCGGCGGTGGCCCGCAGTAATTCCCAGGCAATGCACCCGGCGGGCAGCAGGAGCAGGGCTGCCACGATCCGCAGCCGTCGAGCTCGGGCAGGTTCAGATCCGTCGGGCATGATGTGGTCTTCTTGGCAGGGCTGGGGAAGATGGGTCGCAATCTCCTATTTTCCTTATCGGCTTGATAGGATACCGGATCGGTGGCCAAATCGGGTCCGTTGTCAGTGGATTCACGAGAGGAGGAAGTTGGCTACTGGCCAGTTGTTGCGGAAAGTGTTAGATTGCCCGCCGATGGCAAAAACCCCCATGATGCAGCAGTATGATGAGGCCAAACAGACGTGTGGCGATGCGCTGTTACTGTTTCGCATGGGGGATTTCTACGAGCTCTTTCACGACGATGCGAGGCAGGGGGCGGAGATCCTTGGACTTGCCCTGACCAGCCGTGACAAGGGGGAGAACCCGATCCCGATGGCGGGTTTCCCCTTTCACCAGCTCGACAGTTACCTGGCTCGCTTGATTGCCGCGGGATTGAGAGTAGCGGTCTGTGAGCAGGTCCAGGATCCAAAGGAGGCGAAGGGGCTGGTGCGGCGAGAGGTCACACGGGTAGTCTCGCCCGGGACTGTCACGGACGATGCCCTGCTGGATCCACGCGAGGCAAATTACCTCGTCAGTGTGGTTAGTGGTGGCAAGGACCTTGTCGGTCTCGCCTGGGCGGATCTTTCCACGGGGCGTTTTAGTGCAGCCAGCTTCCCCAGGACCCAGTTGATGGACCAGTTCACCAGGATTGGCCCATCGGAGTGCCTGCTGGAGGAGGAGGACCGGGAGCTCTCAGCGATCCTCGAGGGGACTGCCATGCTGACACGGCGTCCGGCCTGGTCCTTTGCACTGGATGACGCCAGGAAAGTCCTGGCAGGGCAATTCAGCACGGCCAGCCTGGAAGGATTCGGCTTTGGTGATGATAACCACGATCGCACGGCGATCCGGGCGGCTGGAGCGGTGCTGCAGTACCTCCAGGAAACCCAGGGAGGATCGCTTGATCATTTCCAGGGCCTGATCCCCTACCGCCAGGGAGAGAGTGTTGATATTGACGGGGCCACCTGGCGCAGCCTGGAGATCACGCGGACGATGAGGGATGGCCGTCGAGAGGGTTCTCTCCTGGCGGTGATGGATCAAACGGTCACGGCGATGGGATCTCGTCTGCTTTCAGACTGGCTGGCGAATCCGCTCACGGTCGCAGATGGGATCGTTTCTCGCCATGATGCGGTGGAAGAACTGGCCGGGGCAACAGCCGAGCGGGATCGGTTGCGGGACGAGCTGCGAGGGGTTTATGACCTGGAACGCCTGCTGGCCAGGATTGCTACCGGCCGGGCGAGCCCACGGGATGTGAGCCATGTGGGACGGACGCTTGGCCAGGTTCCCGGTGTCCTGCAGCAGCTGGTGAAGCCCCGCTGTTCGCTCCTTCAGGAGCTGGTCGAGCAGGTGGACCTCTGTCCGGAGCTGCAGTCCCAGATCGCTGTGGCGCTGGTTGACGACTGTCCCCTGCATGCCCGTGACGGGGGGATCATTCGTGATGGGTACAGCAAGGAACTGGATCGACTGCGGAAGCTGGTGGCAGGAGGGAAAAAGTGGATTGCCGAGTACCAGGCAGGAGAGATCGAACAGACCGGTATTTCCAGTCTGAAGGTCGGGTTTAACAAGGTCTTCGGCTATTACCTGGAAGTCACCAACACGCACCGGGATCGAGTGCCGGAGACGTATATCCGCAAGCAGACGTTAAAGAACGCCGAGCGGTATATCACACCGGAACTCAAGGAATATGAAGAGAATGTCCTGACTGCCGACGAGCAGGCACGGGAACTGGAGTACACGTTGTTCGTGGAGCTCCGCCAGCTCGTGCACGATGCCGGGAGTCGACTCCAGCGGACGGCCATTCAACTTGCCACGCTCGATGTCCTCGCAGCCCTGGCAGAGCTTTCCTGTCGTCGTGGTTACTGCCGGCCCTTGATGACGGAGGAACCGGTACTGGATATCCGCGATGGCCGACATCCGGTCCTGGATGTGACCGAGCCGGAAGGGACATTCGTCCCCAACGATACCGCGGCGTCCCCGGATCGCAAGATGCTGCTTCTGATTACCGGGCCAAACATGGCCGGCAAGAGCACCTACATCCGGCAGGTTGCGTTGATCACGCTGATGGCCCAGGTGGGGAGTTTTGTGCCTGCCAGCCAGGCGACGATCGGCATTGCTGACCGCCTCTTTGCCCGGGTCGGAGCGAGTGACGAGCTGTCGCGCGGGCAGAGCACCTTCATGGTGGAGATGACAGAAACGGCACGCATCCTTAACACGGCGACATCGCGGAGCCTGATCATCCTGGATGAGATAGGCCGGGGGACCAGTACCTATGATGGCGTTTCCCTGGCCTGGGCGATTATCGAGCATATTCACCACCAGATTGGCTGCCGTACTTTGTTCGCCACCCATTACCATGAGCTGACGGACCTGGAGGCGACGCTGGGACTGGTCAAGAACCTCAACGTGGCGGTCAAGGAATGGGACGACAAGGTTGCCTTTCTCCACAAGATCGTGGATGGATCAGCGGACAAGAGTTATGGAATCCACGTCGCCCGGCTGGCTGGTATTCCCCGGCAGGTGAATGACCGCGCCCGGGAGATCCTCTTGCGGCTCGAGTCAGATCACATGGAAAACATGGTTCCATCCCAGGGCGGTCCGCCTCCGTCCTCGCGGGAGTCACTCCAGATGACCCTCTTTGAATATGCAGACCATCCCCTGCTGGACGAGATCCGTCAGCTCGATCTTGACCAGCTGACACCACTGCAAGCGCTCCAGCAGATGCATCAGTGGCAGCAGAAGCTGGAAGCGTCCCTTGACCGGCAAGGTGGATCAGGCGACTAGCAGCGGAATGTGTCAGTCCGATGTCAGGTCCAGCTCGCAGATTCCCCACTGCCCCTCGTTTTCGTCGACTCCCAGGGTGACATGCTCAAGGACCACTCCGGATCGTTTTTCGAGCCGCTCGACGAGTTGTCGACCGATATGCTGGGCAAGTAACTCTGCCGTGGTATTGGCCACCGGGAGCAGGACACAGTCGTCCAGCGGAAAAACCCAGCGACGGTCCTGGAAAGAGACGTTTACCTCGCTGTCGTCTGCAACGACCTTGATCTGCGGATGGCCGGTCGGCAGGAGCATGTGGTGGTCCAGCTCGGTGGTGATTTCCTGGAGCGTGTCACGCAGGGCGATAAAATCAATAACGTATTGGTTGTTGTCGAGCTGGCCGCGTACTTCTGCCATCACCCGGTAGTTATGCCCGTGCAGCCGTTCACAGATATCGCCGTTGAAAGTAATAAAGTGCGCGGCGCTGAATATCAGCTGCTCCTTTTCCAGTCGCACGTGGAACTTGTCAGCCATTGCTTACACCACTCCTGCCAGGTCGAGGGTATCCAGGGGAATCCGGAGGTGACCCTCCCGCAGGGCGGCAAAGAGTGTCGCTCCGACCAGGTCGGCCGTGGTTCCCGGATTACGTTTATGATGATCGCTCCGCAGCCAGAAGTCGAGGTCGGAGAGTTTTTCCTGGTACTGCTGTGCGTCCTGGCACTCGAGGACCCGGGCGGCCAGGGAAGCGGCCTGGCAGGCGGTCTCCCGACCACACTTGCGAGCGATCAAGCTGTCCGGGAAATCGGCCATGATACGGACGTGGAGCCGGACGATGCTCTCGAGTGTGGGACGTGTTGATGAAAGTTCCTCGACCAGCCAGGGAAGGAACTGTTCGAGTACATCCTGGAAGTTGTTGCAGTACTGGCGGGCGATCATGTCCCTGTCGCGTGCCTGCTGCATGGCGGCCAGGAGCTGCGGTGGGGGTTCATCATTCACGTCCATCTCGTCGACCTCCCCCAGGCCACCGGGCCGGGCCAGGCGAATGGCCCGGTAAACACGGCTGGCGTCCTTGGCGGTCATTTTTCCCAGCAGTCCCGATATTCCCTCCGAGAGGGGCTCGTCCCGGGGGACAGCAGCCAGCGGGGCAAGCAGCAGCACAAGACCCAGGTTGGTGTTGGCGGATGTCACACGGCGGGTCGCTTCAATGGAACCCAGGACGGCGGCTCCCACTCCCTCGCTACAGGCACGGTCCAGCACCGGGCCAACAGCCACGGCGCTGAGCTGAAAGTCATGGAAAGTCATGTCCGCAAAGTCTGCCGAGCGGTGTACATTGCCTGGCTTGGCTGCGGAAACTTCCAGCAGGCAGGCGATGCTGGCCAACTGGCCTGTCGAGAGATCCCCGTTGTCGCTATCTGCCGGCTTCACTTCCATTTCCAGGTCCACTGGGTGGGCAGCCATCCGGCTGCAGTTGCATGAGTTCTGACACGACTTGAACGACCGTGTCTGGGGCATCTTCCATGACATAGTGTCCCACATCTTCCAGTCGGGTTACATCGGCGTGTGGGAAAATATCAACCAGCATCTCAAGGCAGTGGGGCGTGAAACACCAGTCCCGCATACCCCAGAGGATCCGTGTTGGGCAGCCGGAGAGCTGGGACAGGTCCTCCGCAAGGGAGGAAAGAAGTTGCCATGTGGGATGACGTGGGGAGGCGGGGATATCCTGGATGAAACGGGCGATGGCAATCCGGTTTGCATGGCTGTCATAAGGCGCCAGCAGGCCCGTCCGGGCTGGTTCTGTAAGAGGCCTGCGATAGGTCGCCATGCTCAGCGCGAGACGGGCAAACAGGTTCAGCCGGCGGACGAGAAAACTGCCGAGCAGGGGAATTCGACAACTGCGAATTCGCAGGGGAATCGATGGTGGAGGGAAAGCCCCCGTGTTGAGAATCACCAGCCCGCTGATCCGTTCTTGAAGCTGTACGGCTGCGGAGAGCCCGATCGGTCCTCCCCAGTCATGGACCACCATCGTGATGTCGTCCAGATCCAGGTACTCGATCAATCGCACCAGGTTGTTCACATGGTCCGACAGCCGGTAACGATAATGACCCGGCTTGTCGCTCAGGCCACACCCCAGGTGGTCCACCGCAATGGTCCGCAGGTGGGGGCGGAGGGTAGTGACCAGGTGCCGCCAGTAGAAAGACCAGGTGGGATTTCCGTGCACCATCAGCAGCGGGCGGCCTGTTCCCTCGTCGAGGAAATGATAACGCGATCCCTCCACCTCCATAAAGTGGCTATCAAAAGGGTATTCTTCGCGCCAGCGTGCTGTATCGACCATCCACCACTGCATGTCAGGGTTGCCTGGGAGTCCCGCCGGTGTCCGACCGGATCGGCGCGAGTATAGCTGGATGGCAGGGGAGAGACCAGCAGGCTGGTCAGGTCAGTCGACGTTGGCGCCACTGACAACCTGTTGCCAGTAAGTTCGTGCCGCACGATGGTATTGCAGGACCTGTTCCTGTTTTTGCGGATCTTCGAGCTTGAGCATCTCGATCCGTTCATTGACCCAGTCCAGGAAAAATGTTGCCGCCGACGTGCTGATTCGCCGTGCACCCCCGATTTCCACGTAGTAGGGGCCGGTCGAGGCGAAACGGTAAGTCCTGGGGTTGGTTGTCACTGCCCGCACCAGGAGCCAGCCACTTTTCTTGAATTCAACTGCCGGAAGGTGGCCGCCCATCTGGGCGTACTCTGCCAGTCGGACCTGGTGAACCACCCTGCCGTTCTTGATCACCTCCAGGTATTCCACCTTGTCGCGAAGCGAGAGGTTCAGGCGTGGCTGTAATTTCAGGCTGCTGCCATCTTCGGACGTGAAGACATGTCCTGGTAACTCGTCATTCACGTAGGGCCTCAGTAGCGGCCCGTTGGTGACCACCACCTGTCCCTTGCGGAGCCCGGCAAACCAGGTGTCGTAGTCCAGCTTCTGACCGCAGTGGACATACACGCGGTTGTAGCCGACCGGGTTGGGCAGTACTCCCGACGCACTTCCGGCCGAGGGAGGAATCCGGTGACCGGTTTCCAGCAGCCGATAGTAAATCTCCTGGGTCCAGAGCCCGTTGCCCAGCACGCCGGGAAATCGTGCCTGCTCGCGTGGCTTGCCCCAGGCCTCGTTCGCGAGCATGCCCGTCCGCTGCATGTGGTTATTGCAGAGGCCGATCGAGTCGACCATGCCACTTGCAATCCACATTGGCATATCCCACCAAAACGGTTTTTCAACGTCGATATGGCCATCGGCAAATTGTTGCGACTCGATGAGGAAACGAGCCGAGCTGGGATATTCACGCTCGGCGTCCTGGATCGCCAGCGGGCGGGGAAGGTTGAAGTAAAGCAGTGCACCACCTCCTCGTTCATCCTCCCCGGCCAGCAGGTGGTAAAAACGCTCTGTGCCGACCGGCACCAGGGGAGGATCCGGAAGCTTCTTGTCATCCCACAGGTTCTTTTTGTTCCACCAGGTAATCACCGGTGCCACATGCAGGTCCTCGGCCAGCATCAGCAGACGGATATCCTTCGGTGGCCGGTGGATATGGAGATCCCCTGCCCACCAGCCCTCTTTTTTCATGTCCACGAAGCGATGCAGGGTGACCTGTTCATTGTCCGACGCGTTTGGCTGGATGGTGAAATTACCACTACGGATCCGGTACTCCGTGCCACGTTCCATCTCGAAGGTGTAATTGCCGGGGGGCAGCTTGAGCTCTACTTTTCCGTCGAAAACGAAATGGTCCTTCCAGAAAGGGTGCCCGGCAGGCTTGATCGGCTGGCCTCGCTGATTCTTCAGGTGCATGCGGACGGCGACCGGTTCCCCGGAATCCTGGTCCGTGACGCGGATTTCCACGACCCCCCCGACGACCGCCTGTAATGACCGACTGCCCGGCAGTGAAAACAGGGCGATCAGCAGGGAAACCGGGACCAGGCGGTGCAAGAGGACCATGCTTGTGTTCTCCATCAGGACGCGTGTCTAACCCGACTCGGTCTTTCGCTTCTTTCTTATCGGCATCTTTATGCCGGGGGGATGATTTCAGCGAGGTTGTAGCAACCGGGATTTCCCTTCTACAATGCCACTGTGCAGAGAAAACCACTCCCTTGCTTTCCGATTGCCCTGGATGAGTGACGACTATTACCAGATTCTCGGTGTCTCCCGCAACGCATCTCAGGATGAGATTTCCAAGGCGTACCGGAAAAAGGCCCGCAAACATCATCCGGATGCGAACCAGGGGGATGCAGGGGCCAAGGAGCGGTTCCAGAAGATCCAGGGCGCCTTTGATGTGCTCAGTGACGAGGGCAAGAGATCCCGCTACGATCGTTTCGGAAGTGATTTTGAAAACATGGCGGGAGCGGGCGGGCCCAGTTTTGACGGCATGGACCTGGAACAGATCCTGGGTGGCGGAGGTGCCGGTTTTAACATGCAGGATATCTTTCGGCAGTTCACTGCCGGGCCTCACGCGTCCACCCCACGACAGGGCAGCCACCTGCAGCATGAACTGGATATCCCCCTTCACATGGCGGTGCTTGGCGGAGAGGTCCAGGTCTCCCTGCCCGGGAAAGGCGATAAGCTGGAACGGATCAAGGTAAAGATCCCCGCCGGCATCGAGAACGGAAAGAAAGTGCGTGTCGGGGGCAAGGGACAGCCGGGGCCTGGAGGAGGTGCACCGGGTGACCTGCTGATCAAGGTCCGCGTCGTGGGGCATCCCTATTTCCGACGGCGAGGCAGGGACCTGGAGCTGGATCTTCCTCTCACGATCAGCGAGGCGATACAGGGTGCCTCGATCGATGTTCCCACGCCCTATGGTACGATCACGCTCAAGGTTCCTGCCGGAACGTCCAGCGGGAAACGACTTCGGATCAAGGATCATGGTATCCGCATGGAGTCCTCCAGTGGGCATCTTTACGCGGTGGTCCAGATCCAGCTTCCCCCGGATATAGACAGGGTGGAGAGTGACATACTTGAAAACCTGGAGGATTATTATCGAGACAGTCCACGGGATGGTATTTGCTGGCAATAGGGTACCGGGCCACCGGGATGGGCTGGGCACGTTATGGTGAATGAAACGTTTTCCTCGAGCGATCGAATCCGCCGGCAGGCAGATTTTTCCAGGGTCTACCGGGACGGGGTCTCTGCGGCGGATAGTGTGCTGGTTGTCATCGCCTGCCGCAATGGCTTGCAGTATAGCCGGCTGGGAGTTGTGGTCTCCCGCAGGGTCGGGAATGCGGTCGTTCGAAATCGATGGAAACGGCGTATGCGAGAGGTCTTTCGTCGGCATCGAGACCAGATTCCCACCGGCTGGGACCTGGTGGTCCGGCCCCGGCGCGGGGCGGTCCTTTCGACAACAGCGATCCAGGGTTCCCTGCCAAGCCTGGCCGCCCGGGTGTCCCGCAAGCACCAGAAACGGACCGCCGGCGGCGAGCGGGACGGGGAAGTGTGAATGAAGTCATGCAGTGGATTTTCTGGCCCTGGAAACTGCTTTCACATTCCCTTTCGGCCCTGTTGATCGGCATGGTCCGGCTTTACCAGCTGGTACTCAGTCCCCTGCTGGGAGCTCGCTGTCGCTTCCAGCCTTCCTGTAGCCACTATTTTATCGGGGCGGTAAAGAAATATGGGCCGTTTCGAGGAAGCTGTCGTGGCGCCTGGAGAATCTGCCGTTGCCATCCATGGAACCCGGGCGGTCACGACCCGCCCTGATACTGGGTCGTGGATATCCTGCCTGTTCTCTCTTTCCTAGCTAACCGATCTTGACGTTTTCTGCAGGGAAAGTTACTTTTCCACCCGTTTCGGACAGTCCCGGTGCGCGCTGCACCGCCGGACCACGCCGGAAATGCACCCATGGCATGGATGCCATGGAACCGGGGTGATCCCAATCGAAGAAATGGCAGGATGCCGATGAGAAATGACAGCTTCAAACTCTCTCCAGTTCGTTTCCTCGCGGCCGTTTCGATGGCCACCACCATGCTTTCCATGGTGGGGTGCTGGAAGCCATTCCTCAACGAGGTGGCAGACCTGGGCCAGGTGCTTGAGGAGGAAGAGGATGCTCCGCTGACGGTCGGAAGTCTGACGGTCCCGATCGGAACAAACCATCTCAAGATCGAAAGCGTGGCCCTGGTGACGGGACTGGACGGCACCGGGAGCGATCCGCCTCCGGGCATGCAACGATCGACCCTGCTGTCCGAGATGCAAAGTCACAAGGTAGAGGATCCTAATGGGATCATGGCGTCACCAAATACGTCGGTCGTCGTGGTGCGGGGTTTCCTCCCACCGGGCGTCCGCAAGGGAGACCGTTTTGACATCGAGGTGATTTCCCCCTCGGCATCGGTCACCAGCAGCCTGGTCCATGGCTGGCTTCTGCGCAGCCGACTCAGGGAAGTTGCCCTGGTCAACCATGCAGTGCATAGCGGGCATGTTGCTGCCCTGGCCGAGGGGCCGGTGCTGGTCCAGTCACTTTTTCGCGGTAGTGATGACAGGACCGACCAGCTCAGTGGGCTGGTCCTTGGTGGCGGGCTTTCCCGGATGGACCGTCCGTTGGGCCTGGTAGTTCGAAACGAGCACAGTTCAGTTCGAACCAGTTCACGCGTGGGGACAGCCATCAATAAGCGGTTCTATCAGGCAGGAGGGGGGACGCAGGCAGGAGTGGCGCGGCCGATGCGGGATAATTACGTGCAGCTTTCCCTGCATCCTCGTTACAAGTCCAACGTGGCCCGGTACATCCAGGTGATTAACGCCATCGTGATCTGGGAAACGCCGCTGCAGCAGCAAGATCGGATGGAGATGCTGACCCGCAAGCTGCTCGAGCCAACAACCGCAGCCGAGGCATGCCTTCAACTCGAAGCGATTGGGAACCCGGCAATTTCCAATCTTCAACAGGGGTTGGCGAGTGGCGATCCAGAAGTTCGTTTCTATTCGGCAGAGGCACTGGCTTACCTGGATGAATCCTCGGCAGCACCGGTGCTTGCGGAGCTGGCATCTCATTATCAGGCATTCCGCTGGCATGCCCTGGCTGCACTGTCCGCCATGGATCATGTGGCGGCGCTCGATGCACTCTCTGATCTGATGGATGTGACCAGTGCGGAAACACGTTTTGGAGCTTTCCGGGCACTACGGGAAAGAACCCCCGATGCCCCGCTTGTCCAGGGACGAAAAATCGCTGACTTTTCTTTCCACGTGATTCCAACCACCCAGTCCCAGGTTGTCCATTTCTCGATCTCCCGTCATCCCGATGTCGTTGTGTTTGGGACAGATATCCATGTCCGGCCTTCCAGCTTTATCTATGCCGGCAAGGAAATCCTGATCCGCCCCGGGGAGGAGGGGCAGTTGCAGGTCAGTCGATTTGCGGCCGGCCAGTCAGACCGTTACGCGACATGTTCCACCTCCCTGCCTGACCTGCTTGAGGCAATTGTCCAGGTTGGGGGTGGTTATGGCGAGGTGCTCCAGTGCCTGCATGCTGCCAGTGAAAGCAAGGCGATTAATGCCCGTGTCCTGGTAGGTGCCCGGCCCCGGCCGGGCCGCAGTTATTTCCGTGACCAGCCACTGGAGGGAAGCCAGGACCCGGTGGGCCAGGAAAGTTCCTTCCAGATCGTGAATCCGCTTCCGGACCTGTTCAGTAACCGGCTTCTCTGGGGGCGTGACGCCGCAGAACCACCACGCAAGGTCGATCCCCCCGCGGCAGGATCCGGTGTCATTGAGGAGTCCCAGTAATGCCCCCTCACTGGCCGACAAGCGTTGTCGGCCGCCGAACCCCAGCCAATGTCCCTCGTTTTTTTCTCGTCGTCCCCTCACCACCTCTCGATTCGCGGACAGTGACATGCTCAAGGCACTGGAATTGATCGGCTTTAAGAGCTTCGCCGATACTACGCGTTTTGAGTTCCCGCCAGGGATCACCGTGGTCGTGGGCCCCAATGGTTCCGGCAAATCCAATGTGGTGGATGCGATCAAGTGGGTGCTTGGGGAACAGAGTGCCAAGAGCCTGAGAGGCAAGGAGATGGCGGATGTCATCTTCAAGTCCTCTGGAAACTCCGTCCGTCGGCATGTGAATACTGCCGAGGCGACGATTATCTTTGACAATAGTGATGGCACGCTCCCGGTGGAGACGGATGAAGTCGAGGTGACACGTCGCGTTTACCGTAGCGGTGAAGGGGAGTACATGATCAACCGGCAGCCCTGCCGGTTGAAAGACATCCGGGACCTGTTTCGTGGGACAGGTGTGGGTGCCGACGCATACAGCTTGATTGAACAGGGGAAGGTGGACGAGCTGCTGATGGCGTCTCCCCGGGCCCGCCGGGCGATCTTCGAGGAGGCGGCCGGGATAAGCCGGTTCAAGGCGAAGAAAGTGGAAGCGGAGCGTCGACTTGAACGGGTGGACCAGAACCTGGTCCGGCTCTCGGATATCGTGGATGAAGTCGATGGACGGCTGCGAAGTGTACGGAACCAGGCAGGCAAGGCCCGCAGATTCCGAGAATACAATGATCGGCTCCAGCAACTTCGCACCCAGGTTGGCCTGGTCGACTGGCGACGCTTGAGCGACCAGCTTGCCGAGATCGAACAGCAGCATGCAGAGCTGGCAAAAGAAAAGCAAGCACTGCAGCAGAAGCAGCAGGAGGAAGAAAAGCGATTGCAGCACCTGGAGACCGTTTTCCAGGATGCTGGTGAGGAAATCCTGCAGGTCGAGATGGATAGTTCCTCGACCCGTGAGCAGATTGCCTCGCTCGAATCGGTTGTTTCACAGAAACGAGAACGCCTGCTGGAATTGCAACAGCAGGTCAACCAACTGAAAACCCAGAGGGCGATTCTTGGTTCCAGGGCGGTTGATGTGCAGGGACAACTCGAAGAAGCCGTGGCGGACCTGGAGCATTGGGAAGCGGAAGCCCGGCAGATTTCTTCCCGGCTGGAAGGATACCGGGAGATTGCCCAGAAGCTGGATCAGCAGGGCCAGCAGCTTCAGGCCCAGATGGACAGCTGTCGTAATGAATTGCTTGACAAGACTGGTCAGGCAGCGGCTGTCAGGAGCCAGCTCGATAGCCTGGTGGAAGACCAGGAACCGACACGTGTCCGTATCGCTGCTATCCGCCAGGAACTGGTGCAGATTGCCGATAAACTGCGAGACGGCCATGAACAACTCAACGAGCTTGTCAGTGAGGAACAGATTCTCGCGGAGAGAATTGATAAGCAGGCGGCCGTGATGGACGCGGCGGAAGCGGAAGTTGCCGAGATGCGACGTTCTCTTTCACGCCGGCAGGAAGAACTGGGTGACCACCAGAGCCGCCTGAGCGGTGTGACCGAGCGACTCGACTTGCTTCGCCAGCTGGAAGAAAATCACGATGGCGTGGCCCTGGGAGTACGGCATGTGATGGAGCAGGCGGAACAGGACCCACAGGGGGTCTTTCGTGAATACTGTGGCCTTGTCGCGGACCTGATCGAAGCGCCATTGGAAAGTGCCTCGCTGATTGATGTCGTGCTGGGGGCGCGGGCACAACTGGTGGTGATGCGTGGATCCTTGTTGGCCGGGGAACTGGAGAAACAGCAGGTCAGGATCGCTGGCCGTATCGGCATGGTCCAGCTGGATTCCATGTACAACTGGCTTCCGGCGGTGGACCTGGCCGGAGAAACGGGAATTGTCGAACGGGCCGACCGGGTGGTGAATGTCCAGCCCGGTTTTGAAAAACTCGCCACACACATGCTGGCCAGCACCTGGATCGTCGAAACACTCGTTGATGCACGACGCCTCGCAGGGCGGCTGCGAGGAAAGGTTCAGCTTGTCACGCTTGCAGGTGAACTGGTTCGAGCCGATGGGACAATTCATTCGGGTACGACCGAAACGGCTGGAGGCCTGATCTCGCGTCGCAGTGAATTACGAGCCCTGCAGCAGGAAAAGATTATCCTGCAGCAACAGGTCGATCTGGCCCAGGAAGAACTGAAGCAGACGGAAAAGGAAATTGAGAAACAGGATCAACAGATCCATAGTCTGCATGAACATCGCCGGGGCTGGGATTCAGAACTCCTTGACTTGCGGGTTCAGACGCAGACGCACAAGCAGTCCCTGGCACGACTGGAGAAACAGCAGGGGGAAGAACAATCCTCGCTGCGAGATCTGCTCAGTCGCCAGCAGTCCGATCAGAAGCAAAGAACGACTGTTGCAGACCAGCACCAGCAGCTGCAGTCCGAGTGTCATGGCTTGCAGGAGAATATCGACAGCATACTGGTGTCGCTCAAACAGGTCGAAAAAGAGCGAGATGAGGAAAACGAGAAGGTTCTTACCGTCAAGGTGCAGCTGGCAACCAACGACCAGCACCTCGCCACGCTACGGGTCAGGCAGGCACAGTTCCAGCAGGACCATGAAGAGCGCAAGGGACGGCTGGAGGAGGTCGACCTGCAGTTGAAGAATCTTCACAGACGAATTGGAGATGATACGGCAGAGATCCTCCAGTCCAGCGTCACGCTGGCAGAGCTTTACCTGGAAAAGGAACGACTTCAGCACCGCACAATCGAGTTGTCACGGGAGAGACAGCAGGCCACAGGCGAAAAAGAACTGCTGGCCGGCCAGGTGCAGGTGGCTCGCCAGCAGCTCCAGCAGCTTGAACAACGAAGCCACAAGAAAGAACTTGCGGCCGGTGAGTATCGCTTGCAACGAGAGGCGCTCGAACAGCGATTGCGAGATGATTATGACATCGAGATTGCCGAGGCAAAACTGGAGGAAGAGACAGAGACAGAAGAGCGTGAACAGGTGGATGAGGAGATCTCTGGACTACGGCGAAAGATTGGGAATATCGGTGCGGTGAACATGGAAGCGCTGGAGGAACTGGAGGAGCTGGAGGCGCGTTTTGAGGCTCTGTCTTCGCAGTTCCAGGATCTCACCCAGGCAAAGGATTCCCTGCAACGGATCATCAGTCGCATCAACAAGGATAGCCGGAGGCTCTTTACCGAGACACTCGACCATATCCGGGAGAACTTCAAGGTGCTCTACCGGAAAGCCTTTGGCGGGGGAGAAGCGGATATCGTGCTGGAGGAAGGGGCCGACGTCCTCGACGGTGGCGTGGAAATCGTCACAAAGCCGCCAGGGAAACCGGAGATCCACATCTCGTTGTTAAGTGGAGGGGAAAGGGCATTGACCGCGGTGACACTCCTGCTTGCCATTTTCCAGTTCCGCCCCAGTCCATTCTGTGTCCTGGATGAAGTCGATGCACCCTTTGACGAGGCCAATATCGCCCGGTTCGTGAACGTGTTGAAGGAATTCCTGCAGTGGACCCGTTTTGTTGTGGTGACCCATTCCAAGAAGACCATGACTGCTGCGGATACACTCTATGGGATTACGATGCAGGAATCCGGTGTTTCAAAACAGGTCTCGGTCCGCTTTGATGACGTGACCCAGGACGGGCATATCCGAAAAGAGGCGCTTGGTCGCCAACCCGATGATGCAGCCGGGGACGAGCAACGTCGAGTTGCCTGAGAAACCGGATAGCCCGCTTTTTCCTTAAAAATTACCTCTCTTACCACCAATTCGTGTTCCGGTATGATTGCGCACATAAAAAACACGGCGCTAATTCTGCGAGCCGTGTGACCGGTAGGTCTCGTATCCCTGTTGGCATTAGTACAAGCGATACAACCACTTACGACAATCAGAGAATATGCTACCAGCCCCCTGTCGCACCCTCTCCAATTGACAGGCTCCTCCCGGTCGTTATTAACCGCGGAACTTTCTAAAGTCCTACCCGCCTTCGAATCGAAAATTAATGTGGAAGGTTTTGTTTCCTTGGAAACGGGCCATCCATACAGGGGGGGACCCGCACGAAAAGCAACCTCGAATGGAGGTGCTTCGGGTTGGGCTGTGCATAAGACCCTATGCACGGACCATTCAGTGGATTTCTCCCACAAAACGGCTTACGCGACGCCGAGCGTAGGAATATCAACAGTTTGCCTGTGCCAATGGACTGGAACAGGCAGGGCCTGGTGGTATTCAAGCGGACACGTGCAGGTGAGCTGGTGTTCGATGGACCGAATGTCAGCTTACACGATTATGGAAGTGTATTTTTAAACCCCATCCCAGAGATCATGCGGCCCGACGGACCCCACATCCGCCAGGTTATTCGCAATCGGCGATGAAACGCATGTGAAAAGGGTTTAGATGAGATGCGGTGCATCTCGTCGATTTATATTAAACGAGAGTAATGGAGAACCTGAGTAATGAAGGTCTTCACCACTGGACAGGTCGCAAAGATCTGCAAAGTAGCGCCACGCACTGTGAGTAAATGGTTCGATTCGGGTCGCCTCAATGGCTACCGGATTCCTGGCTCGCAGGACCGTCGCATTCCGCGTGATTCCCTGATCAAGTTTCTCAAGGAACACGGAATGCCACTTGGTGACCTGGAAGACGAGGCAATGGCCAAGGTCTTGATCGTCGCCCAGGACCAGGTCCTGATTGAGAACATGAAACGCGAACTGCCGGAGGAACGCTCTTTCAAGGTCGCCGTTGCTGCGAGTGGCTTTGAAGCGGGTATCCAGGCAGAGAGCTTTAACCCGGACTGCATCATCGTTGATTTCTCCATCGGGGAAGTCGAGGCGTTGCAGATCTGTCAGAATTTGCGTCGAAATGATGATTTTGGCGACACGATTCTGATTGCCCTGCTGCCAGACGTTGGGAGTCCGGCGAGCTTTGATCGCTCGAGCATCAATGAGACGTTCAAGAAGCCGTTCGATGCCAAGCTTCTGGCGGAACGACTGCGAACGCTTATCGGTGCCAAGAAGGAACTTGTCTAGCCTCGGTTGCTGACGAGGAACTTCCTCAACAACAGTCATGCCCGGGTCCCTCAGGGACCCGGGTTTTTTTGTGGTATGCCGGAAATCCACATCTCTCCAATGGCGTGGCTACTCGACGGGTGACTGCCAGGAGCGTTAAGATGAATATTTCACATGCCTCCGTCCAATCTATCCAGGATAACCTGGGATGAATGATCTTACCCATTTCGATTCCGACGGCAGCAGCCGGATGGTGGATGTTGGGGGAAAAGAGGTGACCGAGCGCCGTGCGCGTGCGGAAGCCACGATCCGCATGCAGCCGGATACACTCTGCCGGATTCTGGACCGGGACCTGGCCAAGGGGGACGTGCTGGAAGTTGCCAGGCTGGCGGGAATCATGGCCGCCAAACGCACCTCCACCCTGATTCCTCTCTGCCATCCACTGGAATTGAACTCTGCCGAACTTCTTCTGGAAGCAGCCGGAGGGACCTGTCTGCGGATTGAATGCACTGTGGCTGTAACGGCCCGCACAGGGGTGGAAATGGAAGCACTCACAGCGGTCTCGGTGGCCGCCCTGACCGTTTACGACATGTGCAAATCGATCGACCGGGCCATGACGATCGAGACCATTCGACTGCTGGAAAAGAAGGGTGGGCGAAGTGGACACTTTGTCCGCGATGGGGACTGATGGGTTCCTGCATGGCGTTCGCCGATCCCGGTCAAGGACGGGATCGATCATAATGATCTTGTAGGATCGGCTGGAGTTCTTCGACGAAGTCCTGCACGTCCTTGAATTCGCGGTAAACGCTCGCGAAGCGAACATAGGCCACCTGGTCGACCTTGCTCAGTTGATGCATGACCATTCCGCCAACGACCCTTGATTCGATCTCGGATTCGAAATCCGCATAAATGTCACTCTCGATCTCGGCGATCATGGTATCCACGATCTCGTCGCTGATAGGCCGTTTCCAGCATGCTTTGAGGATTCCCTGGCGGATTTTTTCGCGATTAAATGGTTCGCGCACATCATCCTTTTTGATCACCTTGATCGTCAGTTCTTCCAGCCGCTCGTAGGTGGTGTAACGCCGCTTGCACTCGAGGCATTCGCGACGGCGGCGAATGGAATAACCGTCGGAGGTGGTTCTCGAGTCGATGACTCGATCATTGTCGGCCTGGCAGAAGGGACATCGCATGCTGACGGATCCATGTTCGCATCGACAGGAAAGATGGCACGGGTCGATCCCGGTACCATGGGAATTTCCCCCATGTTAGGGATTCTGCTTCGGAGCTGTCCAGTCCTTCCTTTGCCTGGAACTGGGAATTCCCATCTTTTTCCGGTACTTGGTAATCGTTCTGCGTGCGACCTTCATCCCGTGGCTGGCCAGCTGGCGAACCAGTTCATCATCGCTGTGGGGCTTCGACTTGTCTTCCGCATCCACAATCTCCTGGAGCTTGATGCGAATCCGGTCATAGGCCACGTCCTCGCCGTCGGCACTCACCGTGCCCCCGCCGAAAAACCGCTTCAGCGAGAAAATGCCTCGCGGCGTCTGCATCCACTTGTCATCCACCGCCCGGCTGACCGTGGTCACGTGCCGGCCCACCATGTCTGCAATCTGTTGCATCTTGAGCGGGTTAATATGCTCCGGACCGTGATCCAGGAAATCCTGCTGGTAATCCACGATCGCCTGGGCCACACGCTTGAGAGTGGTTCGCCGTTGTTCAATCGCTTCGATCAGCCATTGCGAACCCATGATCTTCTTCTTGATATAGTCCTTCTCTTCCCGACTGGCCTCTGGATCCTCCAGTCGCTGCCGGTAATATTTACTGATCGAGAGACGAGGGAGCCAGGTATCGAGAATGACCACCAGGTAACTGCCATCCTCCTGCTGCTCCAGCTGGATGTCGGGCTTGACCACCGGTGCATTATGATCGACGAAGGTGGCGCCAGGCTTGGGATTCAGTTTGCTCAGTTCCGCGGTGACCTGCTGGATACGTTCGAGAGTCATGCCCGTGGCACGGGCGATCTGGGGCAATCGATTGTCTCGAAGGTCGTCAAGGTGGTTATGGATCAGGGTGCTGATATCCTTCCGGTCCGGATGGTCCGCATCCACCTGCGCCAGGAGGCACTCGGAGAGGTCACGGGCAGCAATTCCCCGTGGATGGAGCCGCTGGACAACCGCCAGCGCCTGTTCGGCGGTGGCGAGCTGCTCGGCCGGTGTGTCAGCCGGCAAGAGGTCCACCAGGCTGGTGCGGAAGTAGCCTCCATCCTCGGCTGCCAGGCTGGAGATGATCAGCTCTGCAATTGTTCGTATCCGTGGGTCGAGTTGTAGTTCGCCAAGTTGTCGCAACAGGTCGTCGTTGAGCGACGTTGGCCGTGAGGCGATGTTGCTGATCGTGTCGTGCCGGCGGTCCGAGAGCTGTTCGATGCGGTTGGTGGAGGGACGTGGGCCATCGTTGAAATAATCAGGGAATTCCTGGTCCATGTTCAACAGACGTTCGAAATCATCGCTCGCATTGTTGTCGGTATCGACAACCAGTTCCGTCTCGTTGTCCGTGGGCTGATCCGAATCAACCGGTTCCTGCTGTTCATCCGGAAGCGTGGGGTCGACCACGTCCACCTCCAGCGTGGGATTCTCGGAGATTTCTTTTTCCACTCGCTCCTGCAGTTCGATCTCCCCCATCTGCAGAACCTCCATGGACTGGATCATCCGCGGAGACAGTCTCTGCTCCTGCTTTTGGCGAGTTTCGAGTCCGAAGGACATCCGCATGGGAAAACACCCTTGCCTTGCTTAGTAATCACGCCGGCCACTGATCGCGTCCGCAAGGATTTCCTTGTTCGTATATTCCAGGATGCTGCCCGTGGTTATTCCTCGCGCCAGCTTGGTAATCTGGACTGGCATCTCACCGAGAAGGTTCGAAATGTAGAGCGCGGTACCATCCCCTTCGACCGTGGGGTTGGTGGCCAGGATGATTTCCGTGAACGTCCCCTCACGAACACGGGTGATGAGTTGTTCAATCATCAGGTGTTCCGGGCCGATCCCCTCCAGCGGGGCAATCCGCCCCAGCAGGACGTGGTAAAGGCCGTCGTAGACGGCTGCCTGTTCCAACGAGATAACGTCGCGAGGTTGCTCCACGACACAGAGCAGGCTGGTGTTGCGCCGTGAATCGAGGCAGACCTGGCACTTGGCCTGCTCTGCCAGATTAAAACAAACCTCGCAATAGTGGACGTTTTCACGCATTCCCTGGATCGCTGTGGCAAGTTCCATGGCCTCGCTCTCATGAATGCGGAGCAGGTGGTAAGCAAGTCTCTCGGCAGACTTGCGGCCAATGCCAGGCAGCCTGGAAAGCTGGTCGATCAAGTGGGAGACGGATTCACTGATCTCTGTCATCCCTCGAATCCTCCCTCCTCATGGGGTGCCTGGTCACCCGCGTCCGGAGCCTCTGGTGGCCCACCCGTGGAAAACCGGCTGATCGCATCTTCCAGACCTGGCATGTTCATGTCGGAGACGACTTCCTTCATGGCCGCGGCGTGGAGCTGTTGAGCTTTTTCTTTTGCCTGGTTGACTGCTGCGGGCACAAGGTCTTCAATCATCTCGCGATCGTGCCGTTCCATGAGCATGGGGTCGATCTTCAGCGTGAGTATCTCTCCCAGGCCATTGGCCTCAACCGTCACCAGTCCTCCCCCTGCCGTACCCGTGATACGTTGTCTGCGCAACTGGTCATTGAATTCCTGCATCTTGCCACCCATTTCCTGGGCCTTGCGAACGGCGGAGAAGATATTGCCGAGCGATGAAAACATAGTTGTCCTCTTTCCAGGTTGCAGAACGATTTCGAGTCGCGGGATGATAGTGGGGGGCCACGAAAAAGCAGGCACAAAACCCAGAAACGAGTGGAACAGGGGAAAAGCCCCAGGAGGACGAGGAACAGGCCGCAGGCAGGAAAAGGTTAAAATAGAAAA
>CAYYZW010000267.1:0-11741 GCA_964476375.1 uncultured Pirellulaceae bacterium | reverse complement strand
GATAGGGGAAGATGCCGCGGCGGTTGTCCAGGTGCAGTCCATGGGTGTCGCCGTAACGAACGGCATCCAGCCAGTAACGCGCCTGGTGCTCGCCGTAACGAGGGCTTTCCAGGAGTTCGTCCACCAGTCGCTGGTAGGCCCCCTTTCGCTTGTCGGCCAGGAAAGCAGCAAGGGTTCCGGGCTCCGGGGGGAGGCCGGTAAGAACCAGGGAGACACGGCGGGCAAGAGTTTCCCGGTCGGCGGCGGGGGAAAAACGCAGGCCTGCCTCACGCAGCCGCGCCTGGACGAGGGCATCAATCGCCTGGCTGGTATGATCCCGGGATACCGCGCCCGTCTTTCTGGGCTGGGAAAATGCCCAGTGTGCGGCATAAGTGCCGCCCTCCCGAACCCAGCGAATGAGCAGGTCTCGCTCGCTTCTGGTGAGCTGCCTCTCGGCATCGGCTGGGGGCATCGGATCATCGCTGGACTCGAGTCGCACGATCATTTCACTTTTGTGGGGATTGGCCGGGTCAATCGCGCGATGTCCATCGAGATCGCGGGTGGCTTCAGCGAAGGAATCGAGCCGGAGCGAATCCCTGGCTTCGCCGGCGGGGCCATGGCAGACAAAACACTTGTTCGAAAGAAGGGGGAGAATCTGGCGGGCGAAATCCACCGGTGCGGACGTGCCCTTGTTGGCCCCCCAGAGGGGTGCTGCCGTGATGGCGATCGCCAGGAGAGGGAGGAGAGGCAGGCGGTGCGTTGTGCTCATGGGTCGGACCTTGCTGAATCGATGTTGACCGTGAGAAGAGGACGCCCAGCGGTGGACGGGAGCTGGTAATTAGGAGCATACCTGCACGTGATGAGGGATTCAAACCATGACGGGATGGAAGTGTTCATGGGAGTTCCGCAGAAACCGCAGCAGGCGCGACCGGTGAGTTGTCCTTTTGAACCTCCGGGAGCGGAATCGTCTTGAACCGGTCAGCATCCTCGCTGCTCTCGATCAGGGACCCGGCCGGGACGTCTTTGAAAACCTGGGTTGTCTTGCTCGCCGGCCAGGTTACCTCCAGGCGGGCAATGCGGGTGGCCTTTCCGAGGCCGATATGCTGCCGGAGGGAATTGGCGCCGAAGCTGCTTCCATTTCCTACCCAGCGGTAGATCGAACGACCGCCCGTGTCTGTTTCCAGGTCGATGCGAATGCGTGCACCGATGCCATAACGGTTGGACTCGGTGCCTGAAAGCCGGATCTTGATCCAGTGATTACCGGACCCCGGATTCTCGAAGAGGGCGTTCTGGAACACGTCACCGACGTAAGCGCCTCCCAGTTCGGCAAAGACATCCTCGTCTCCGTCATGGTCGTAATCAAAGAAGGCGATTCCATGTCCTTTTTGCAGGTGGCCAAATCCACCGGAGGTGGTCACATCCGCAAAGGCTTCCCCCGTGCGATTGTGGAACATCAGGTTGGGCATCAAGCCGTAGTATTCCCAGATCCCGGTACCAAGGTAGAAGTCGAGGTATCCGTCGTTATCCAGGTCACCGTAATTCGCGCCCATCACCAGGGTGGGACGGGTGAGTCCGTATTCCACGCCGACCTCGCGAAATCCCCCTTGCCCGTCTCCGAGCAGAAGTTGATCCAGTTCGGCAGTGGGAGCTTTGTCGGGAAAGAAGTAGCTGGTGGCAATATCCTCGACCCCTCCCGCATAGGATGCGGCAAAGATGTCCAGAACCCCGTCGTTGTTCACATCCCAGAACCAGGTGGGGAACCCTCGCAGGGGGCCGGTGGCACCCAGTTCTTCCGCCACGTTGGTAAACACCCCAGCGCCGTTGTTACGAAACAGCCGGTTATCTCCGGCCAGGTTGGAGACATACAGGTCCGTGTCGCCGTCCCCGTCGTAATCGCCGGAAGCCACACCCTTGGCCATACCCCCATCCTGGACGCCGGCCTGGCCGGCCACGTCGACAAAATGGCCGGTTCCGTCATTCTGAAACAACTGGCAGGGGGCGTTCTCGTTTCCGATGTAGAGGTCCAGATCGCCGTCCAGGTCATAGTCAAGCCATGTTGCTGTCTGGGTGGCATAGTGGTGGTTTCCGAGGCCGGACTGGTAGAGGACCTCGGTGAAGTGGCCCTCTCCATCATTTTGGAGCTGGGTATTGGGGATATGGTCAGCGTCGGGGGTCGGTGGCCCCCAGCCGCCCCGCAAGACCAGCACGTCCAGGTCGCCGTCATTGTCATAATCTGCCTGCACCAGGTTCAACCCTGCAAAAAAACCTGCCAGCCCTGCCGCCTCCGTACGGTCTTCAAAGGTGCCGTCCCCCTTGTTGTGGAAGAAACGCAACTGGCCGTTACTGTTCCAGTTGGAGACGACCATGTCGAGCAACCGGTCATTGTCAAAATCATCGGCGATCACGCTGCCGGCGAGCGAGACCTCGTCCACAAGCGCACTGGTGGCGACGTTGGGAAAACGGGGAAAGGAGTCGCCGGATTCCAGGACCGATGGCGGTAAACGGAACTGCTCGGCAATCATTTCCTGAGGATGTCCCAGCGTCATGTGAGCAATATTCAACAGCCAGCGGGCAATAATATGGTCCGGTTCCTTCTCCAGCAGAATATTCAGGTAGACAATCGCTTCTTCCGAGCCCTTTCGTTTCTGGTGAACTGCAGCGGCCGAGATGGGGAAGAGGCAGCTTTCACAATTCTGGCAGTGGATGCAATTGTCCGTTTCCCCCACGCGAAGCCAGGCAACCGCCAGGTCCAGCAGGAGCGTGGATTCCTGCCCCTGCATACCGGACACCTCCGGCAACAATCGGAGTGCTTCCTCGTATGCCTCGGAGGATCGCAGGTTCTCTCCAATGAACAAGCCCCGCTCCCCAATGGTCCGGTTCAGGTCGTAGCGTACTGCAGCGGTCGAATTGGGGATTGCTTCCAGCTGCTGCACGGTCCGGTCGAACATTCCCCGGCCGAAATGCGGGTGATCCTCCTGGCTGTCCAGGTGGTTCGCGGCCAGGGTCTGAAGCGTTCGTTCCCTGTCGTTCAGTGGCCCGACTGGCGATTCCGTCGACGAGGAGTTACAGGCGGGCAGCGCCGGTAACAACAACAGGAAGCAGAGCAGGCGACTCATGGTGAGACCTTGTGGCCAGCCAGGGAAGAAAAGTCATACACCCTGATTATAGCTTCCACTGTGTGTGGTGTGCGGAGAAGTTTGCCGACCCAGGAACATCTCGAAAGGTAGGTGGGACTATTTTTGTGGCGGCCGGGCTGTGAATATTATGGCGGCTGAAAGGACTGGGAGGATCAGGTAACAGATCAACGCTGCCTGGTGGGAACCGAGGTGATCGTACGACAGGGCCAGGGGCAGGGGGCCAAATGCGGAGGCAATCGCGGAGATGCTCATGGCGGTTCCCGTAATAGCCCCCTGGTGACGTCGGCCAAAATAGTTCACCCAGACAACCGCACCGGTACTGCGAAGAATTCCCCCGTTGACACCCAGCAGCATGGAATAGAGGACCGCCAGCCATGGGCTTTGCATGGCCAGGAGGAGCAGGACGGCGAGTGCAAGCCCGGAGACGCTGATGCACAAGAGGTAACGGGTGGCAATCCGTCCCGTGTAGTAACCAGCCACCAGGGAGGAGATCGTGGCGGAAACAGCCTGGACAGCAAACAGCCAGAGGGCATAAGTACGGGGGACCCCGACCGGTTTAAGCAGGCCTGCCTGGTAGAAAGCGAGGCCAGTGCCGATCATGGCCCAGGTAGACATGCCGGCGATAAGTTTCCAGAAGGTGGGGTGGTGCATTGCCTCCCGGACGGTCCAGCTGTCCCTGGTAATCTCGGCAGAAAGCTGCTGACTGGCATGGCGGGTATGTCGCACCTCCGGATCCCCGGGGCGTCGAAGGTCTGGAAGAAGGCCTATCTCCTCGGGGCGGTTGCGGACGAAAAAGAGCGGGGGGAGAACGGTTGTGAGCCAGAGAATTCCGGCAAGGACCAGCCAGGCCTGCCGCCATCCATGCATTTCGATCATCGTGTTATTGAAGCCCGCCGCCACCATCACGGAGGCGGACCCGCCCATCCCCACCAGTCCCATTGCCAGCCCACGGCGTTTTTCGAACCACTCTCCGACCAGCCAGGTGGAGACGAGATACATCATCCCCTGCCCGAGCAGGCGGACAAGAAACATGCCGATGTAGAGCAAAAAGATAAAGTCTGCCGGTACCGCACTCATCAGGCAGCAGGCGCCGCCCAGAGCGGCGGCGGCGAAAGACATCAGGCTGCGGGCACCATGGCGGTCGATGATCCGGCCCTGCAGGGAATAAGTCAAGGCGGCCAGCGCCGTGGCAATCAGGTAGGCCAGCGAGTAAGAGGTCTGTTGGATCCCCAGGTCCTCCACCATGGGATCCACGAAGGAGGCCATCGAATGCGTCTGGCCGGGAGCGGACATGAACGTGGAGAGCGCCGCAAAACCAATGATCACCACCCCGTAGTGTCGCAGCCGGAGGGCGGGGCGGCCGGGGGTGTTCGGGGAAGGAGCAGGCGGGATTAAATCGGAGGGCATGCGACGACCAGGGGCGGGAGGTGAGCACAGGGGAAGGGGCGAGTATGACACTGTGCTGGAAAAACAAACAGGCCAATAGGGAGGGCAGGGGAGAGGCCGGGGCACATAAGAGGTCCCTGAGCGTGGTATGCTGGCAGGTCCAGTGGAGATGTCCGGGGAGGAGGGCGGCCGGGAACTTGTCGAACGGAAAACAGCCAGGCATGGTAGGACGGATTCACAGAATACCGTCGCCGAGAGATCGTGCGACGGCGCGAAGGGGAGCGGCGCGGCAATTCCTGACTTTCGCGGCGGCCCGGGGTCTCCTTTGTGCGGTCCTGCCGTCCGGGATCGCCCGGGGGGCCGAGGCGCCGAATATTGTCTTCGTGCTCTTTGATGATTTTGGGTATGGGCAGCCACCCTGCTACCGCGAGGAGTCCGTATTCAAGACTCCAAACATGGACCGGCTTGCCCGAGAAGGCATGCGTTTTACCGATGCACATTCGGCTGCCTCGAATTGCACGCCCACACGTTACGGCGTGTTGACCGGGCGTTATCCATGCCGGATTGGCCAGTTTCGCGTTCTGAAAACTTATTCGCCGCCGATCATTCCAAGGCAAAGGATGACGGTGGCTTCTTTTTTAAAAAAGCAGGGTTATCACACGGCATGTATCGGCAAGTGGCACCTGGGGATGAACTGGGTCGACGGCAAGCCCGGCACCGAGGATCAGCTTCCGATCGGCGCGCAGCTCACGGACGGTCCAAATGCGGTTGGATTCGATTACTTTTATGGATTCACACACGCCAGGAATATCGGGTCGGTGATTGAACAGCAGCGGGTTGTGGCCCATGTGGAGCCGGTTGAGAATCAGCCCCTGATGATTCACAAGGCCATCGATTACATCGAGCAGCGTTCGGCAAAGAACCAGCCGTTTTTCCTCTACTTTCCCATGTGTCCGCCACATACTCCGATTGCACCGGCGGCGACATTTGCGGGCAAGAGCGGGGTGAACGGGAAAGAGGGGCGTTACGGGGACTGGATCTACCAGGGGGATCACATGCTGGGCCAGATCCTGGCCGCGCTCGATCGCACCGGCCAGGCTGGCAGAACACTGGTGATCGCGACGGGGGACAACGGGGCGGCAAAAAGGCCCTACGCGCCACTGCGGGAGGCCAAGAGCAGTATCTATGAAGGAGGCCACCGTGAACCGTTTGTGGCCCGCTGGCCGGGGGACATAGAACCGGGGTCCGTCAGCCAGCAGACAATCTGTCTGAATGACCTGTTTGCCACCTGCGCAGAGATTCTTGGCCAGGCGGTCCCGGCCGATGCGGCAGAGGATAGTGTGAGTTTCCTTTCTGTCCTGCGAGGCCAGCAGGATGGGCCGGTTCGCGAGGCGACCGTGCACCAGGCACCGGGGGGGCTTGCTATCCGGCAGGGGCCCTGGAAACTGGTCTTTCACCGGAGTGGGGAGCGGGAGCTTTTCAATCTCCAGCTGGACGTGGGGGAGACGGCGAACTGTTTCGCCGACCAGCCACAGGTGGTGAAAAACATGACCGCACGGATGCAGGAATACATCGACCGTGGCCGGAGTACACCGGGACCGGCCCAGGACAATGATTTCCAGATCTCGCTCTTTGGTGACAAGAAAAAATAATCAGGCACACACGCGACGAAGGAACTGGAGACCATGAAAAATCACGATAAAAACCTGCTGGCTATTATCTGTGCCGGCCTGCTGTTGTCCCTGGGAGGGGCCCGCATCCAGGCAGCAGGAGGTCCCAATATCCTCTTCATTATCGCCGATGACCAGTCGCCATTTGACCTGAAGGTTTATAACCCTGCATCGACCCTGCAGACGCCGAATATTGACCGGCTGGCGGCCCGCGGGATGGTCCTGGACGGGGCCCACCAGATGGGGTCCTGGGTGGGAGGGGTCTGCACGGCTTCCAGGCACATGGTGATGTCCGGCCGAACGCTCTGGCATATTCCGGATAAGCCCGGGCGTCTCAATAACCCGCACGTCACCAATCCGAAACTGGTTCCTCCCGACCTTCCCCGCTTTACCCTTCCAGCGGTGATGAACGACGCCGGTTATGTCACGGTCAGGACCTGCAAGCGAGGAAATAGTTACGATGCCGCCAACCAGCTGTTCACGGTGCGCAGTGCTGCCACCAAGCGCGGGGGGACGGACGAGACGGGAAGTGCCTGGCATGCGGACCAGCTGCTTCACTATCTTCAGCAGCGGCAGACGACCGGTGACAAGAAACCGTTCCTTATCTACTTTGGCTTTTCACATCCTCACGATACGCGCGACGGAAAACCCGCGCTGTTAAAAAAGTACGGGGCGGTCAATCACACCGACAAAAACTCGCTTCCGCCGGCCAACCCTCGGCAGCCGCGACTGCCGCCAAATTACCTCCCGGCTCATCCCTTTCCGAACACGCACATGTCGGTGCGGGACGAGGTGGGGGTCAGTGGCGTCTGGAAGAATCGCGATCCCCGCACGATTCGAAATGAGCTGGGGCGTGAGTATGCCTGCAGTGAGAACATTGACAGGCAGATCGGCCGCGTGCTTGAGAAGCTCGAGGCGATGGGGGAGTTGCAGAATACGTACATCTTTTACACGGCGGACCATGGCATGGCGATCGGACGCCATGGCCTCCAGGGGAAACAGAATCTTTACGAGCATACGTTTCGAGTTCCGTTTATCGTCTCCGGGCCGGGGATCACGCCAGGCTCTCGGGCGCTGGGCAATATCTACCTGCTGGACGTTTTGGCCACGGTTGCGGACCTGGCAGGAATCGAAAAACCTGGTACCTGCGAGGGGACCAGTTTCAGGCCCGTCCTGGAGGGGAAGGTGGATACCATCCGTGAGACGCTCTACGGCGCTTACTGTGGCGGGTCGAAGCCGGGCATGCGATGCGTTAAGCACGGTGACTGGAAGCTGATCAAGTACGATGGGGTGAGGGGGGAAGTCCATGAAACGCAGCTTTTTAACCTCGCGGAGAATCCGCACGAGCTGCTCAAGCAGCACCATGATCCGAGGGTCACGTCCCTGAGCGGGACCGCTCCTGCGGCGGGGCAACTCAACCTGGCGGGAAATCCGGAATATGCCGCGAAGCTTGCCGAGATGGAACAGCGGCTGCTGGCCGAGATGCGGCGGCTGGATGATCCCTACCGGTTGTGGAACCAGCCCGGCGATAACCTGCCGCCTCTTCCCAGCCTGAAAAAGGGAACGGGCGGGAGATAAACTGCAAGCGAGGTGCAGATCCTCGGTGAATGTGATAGCATCGCCGCCAGTGAAATGGGTGACAAGCACTAGGTAAAGTATTGGGGGTGTCGAATGTCTGTCATTGGTCTGGGGATGCCGGGGATTCCGGAAATGCTGATCCTGGCGGTGATTATCGGGGGCATCATTGCCGTGGTGGTGGCGGTCCGATCAAGTTCTGGCACCCCTCACCAGGGCCAGCCGCCGCAGTATCCACCACCCCACCAGGGCCAGCCGCCGCAGTATCCACCGCCCCACCAGGGCCAGCCGCCGCAGTATCCGCAACCTCCACAGGGCCAGGCACCCCAGTATCAGCAACCGCCACAGTATTCACCGCCCGTGCAGGGCCAGCCGCCGCAGTATCAGCAACCGCCACCGGGCCAGCCCCCAGAGCAGCCACCTCACTCCCCGAACCAGCAATCGCCGGGGACCTAGTGGCGATAGGGCCGGGGCGAGAAATGTCGTGACCACCCGGCCCCACCGGGACCAATCTGCCCACCAATAACGGGTGAACCATGGAATGCCCCGCCAAGAATCGCGAGAGGATGCCGCAGGCGGCCCCGTCCGAGGCCTCGGAACTGCACCTGGTCGCCGGCTACCCTCCAGCCCTTCGAATCCATGGCGAGGTGCGGGAACTTGGAAATTCGCTCCTCGAGGCCGGGGAACTTCGGGAGATGCTGCTTGCCATCTGCTCGCCACGGACCCGTGACGACTTCCAGACGGAAAAAAATGCGGACTTCTGCCTGGAACTGGTGCTGAACGACATTCCCATGCGTTTTCGCACCAACTACTTTCTCAGTGGCGGGCAGATGGGGGCCTGTTTTCGCTTGATCCCCTCGGTCATCCCGGATTTCGAGTGGGCCGGATTCCCACGGCATGTCGCCGAGCGGCTGGCGGGGTTCCGGAACGGCCTGGTGCTGTTAACAGGGGTCACCGGGGCGGGCAAGACGACCACCCTGGCGATGATCATCAACCTGATCAACCAGCTGGGAGGTCGGCGGATCGTCACGGTCGAGGAACCGGTCGAGTATCTCTACCCCAAGGTTGCCGGATCGATCGTCACGCAGCGGGAACTGGGCGAGGATGTACTGACTTTTGCCGATGGCCTGAAGTATGGCCTGCGGCAGGATCCGGACGTGATCCTGGTGGGTGAAATCCGCGACCGCCAGACGGCGCAGATGGCGCTGAGTGCCGCCGAAACGGGCCACCTGGTCTTTTCAACGATTCACACACGGGATGTGAAGGGGGCCATATCCCGTTATGCCGACCTGTTTCCACAGAATGTGCAGGCCCAGGTCCGTTCCCAACTGGCGAGCAGCCTGCGGGCGATCATCAGCCAGCACCTGTTGCCCAGTAGCCAGGGGGCGGAGAAGCGTGTCCTGGCCCTGGAGATCCTCTTTAACAACAACCCCATCGCGCAGGGGATTCGCGCCAACAAGCTACTGTCGATCGACAATTACATTCTTTCCGGCCGGGACCAGGGGATGGTCACTCTCGACGAGTCGGTCAAGCGATTACTGGAATCCGGTCAGATTTCCCCGGAGACGGCGGAACGGTTTGTCAGCGATTCCTCCTATCTCGGATAAAGGATGAGATAAAAAAAGGGGTTCACAGTGATCACACCATGAACCCCGTTTTGCGTGATAACGCGATCGTCGCCTGAGGAATCATTCGTCGAATTCCAGGTCTTCCATTTCCTTGACGGCTTCTTCAAGAGCGTCACTGAATTCTTCCAGGGCTTCTTCGATCTCGGCCTCGGTTGGTTCCTTCTTGGTCTGGCACCCGATCGATGCGGCCAGCATGACCGAGAAGGTGAGACAGCAGGCGAGGGTAAACGCTTTTCTTAAAATCGACATCTTTTTTCTCCAGGTTACGAATAGTGATCTGCACGGGTTCCTGGGTTTCCAGGGGAGTGAGGCGGTTTTTATTCCGTGACGGAGACTCTTCCAGCCAGCCGGGCGTCCAGCCGCATTTCCTCTTGGAACAGGATGGCCATGCCGCGCAGCGTGCGGGCAATGGCGGGGGTGCGTAGCGGCTTGGATTCCCCGGGGGCGTTCGCGAGGGCATACAGCTGGAGACTTGGGTTGAGGTAGAGTTTCCAGTTCCGCCAGCGGACGGCGGCCAGCGCTCCGTGGCTGCCATGATAGAAAAAGGCGTCATTGTATTCGTGGCGGTGGATCAGGGGGGCCCATTCGCCCGGCGGGTTCCAGCGGCGGCGAAGTGGCACCGATGCGTTGAGCGACTTTTTCAGTCCCGGAGCAGGCACGACCTGGGTCTCGCCTTTCAAAAGAGGGCTGATGTCCCGGCCGTCGATGACGCGGCCCACGGGAATGGAAATCCCGGCGAAGGTGGCGAGTGTCGGGTACCAGTCCATCGCTCGCACGACGGCCGCCGATTCCGTGCCGGCCTGCAGTCCCAGTCCTGGCCCCCAGGCGATCGCCGGGACGCGAATGCCCCCCTCGTAGGTGGAGAGCTTGCGGCCGCGAATCTTCTGCGCCGGCGTCCGGCCCGGACCGCGACCATTGTCGGAGGCATAGATGACGATCGTATTGTCGTCGATGTTCTGCTGCTTGAGTGACGTAAAAAGGCGGCCGACGTGGTGGTCCAGTTCCTGGATGGCGTCGCCATATTCACCCCAGCTGGAGCTGCCCTTGAATTCTTCACTCACGCCGAGGGGCGTGTGCAGCATGGTATGCGGAAGGTAGAGAAAGAAGGGCTTTTCCTTGTTCTTCTCGATAAATGCGATCGCCTCGTCGGTGTAGAGGCTGGTCAACCGGGCAGGATCGGGCGGGCGCTGGACAACCGTTCCGTTACGGATCAGGGGGACGCCTCCCTGATCCTCGAAATAGACAATCTCCACCGGGTCGAGATTGTGCAACAGTCCGAAATAGTGGTCGAACCCCTGGCTGCGCGGAAGGAACGGCGGGTGGAAGCCGAGATGCCATTTGCCGATGCAGGCGGTGGCATATCCGTTGTCCTTGAAGAGCTCGGCCAGGGTCAGTTCATCCGGGTGGATTCCCTGGGTTGAATCGGCTCGCTGGACCCATGTTTCCATTCCCACGCGGCGTGGATAACAACCGGTCAAGAGGCCGGCTCGAGAGGGGCTGCAGATGGGGGCCGCGGCATAGTAATCGGTGAAACGCATCCCCGAGTTCGCCATGGCGTCAATGTGCGGTGTTTCTATTTCGCCTGCGCCGTAGCACCCGAGGTCGTAATAACCCTGGTCGTCCACGAAGATGAAGATGATGTTTGGCTTGTCTGCGGCGGTGGCGGCTGCCGGGAGAAGGAACCCTCCGAGAATCAATAGCAGGCAGGTGATGGATCGTGAAATAGTTTTCATGGATCTCTCGTTGTCTGGAACCCGTGGTCACATTCTAGCGACTCGCTGCGGATGAGGACAAACCGGGTCCGCCTGTTGAGAGAGGGGCGGTGGGGAAGGATGCCGGCAGGTCGAGTTCACTTGGCCGTGGGGGGCGGTGCCTGGTAGAACGTCCGCAGGCGATCGTATTCCGCTGTCAGGGATTTTCGCAGTTTACGGTACTGCGGATCGTCGTACACGCTGCGCATCTCGCCGGGGTCGGCGGCAAGGTCAAACAGGTTCCATTCATTGGTCCATGGGAAATGGATCAGCTTGTGGGTCCGGGTGCGAACACCAAAATGGGGGGGCACGGCGTGTTCACCAAACTCGTAGTACGAAAAATAGATCGACGTTCGCCAGCCTCGTGCCTTGCCGGTAAAGACCGGCAGCAATGATTCCCCCTGGATGTCGTCTGGAATGGGCAGACCGGCCATTTCCAGGAAAGTGGGGGCGTAATCGATATTCTGAATCAGCTCGGTGGGCCGGGAGCCGGGCGTGATGACCCCGGGCCAGCGGATCAGGAACGGCATCCGTAACGATTCTTCAAACATCCAGCGCTTGTCATACCATCCGTGTTCTCCCAGGTAAAAACCCTGGTCGGAGGAGTAAATCACG
>CAYYZW010000266.1:0-2056 GCA_964476375.1 uncultured Pirellulaceae bacterium | reverse complement strand
CGTCCTGGAGGGCAAGCCGGATCGTTCGGCGCAGGTTCTCCTCGGGACTCAGGTCCTCACCACCGAAGATGTCTTCGGAACTCACGACATGGATACTGGCGTCAGCCTGCTCATCCGCACTGGTCTCCTGCGACGGTTCCTTGAGCGCAACACTTGGTTCGATATAGAATTTTTCACCGCATTTACAGGTTCCGCTTCGACCGATCCAGGCGAGCTTGACTTCCAGTTGAAGACCACAGGCTGGGCATTGTGACAGTAGTGTTTCGTCCATTGGTACTTCCTTCAGGTTCCCGCCGTGCAGGGATAATGGGATGGAATGGGTCGCGAGCTAATCACTCTTTCAGGTAGTTTACCCCGCTACCTTCTTTCGGGCCAACGATAAAGGCCCTGTTTCAGGATCTCCCCTTTTTTCGGGTCAGTTTTCCAGCTCTTTCTGTTTTGCGGACTCGAACCGGACGATTTTTTCACCGAGCTGTATTTCCATGCCAGGTTCCAGGGGGACCATTTCCCGCGGCGCGATCGACTCTCCATTGACCTGTACCGCCCCATAGTTTTGTAGATTCTCGAGCCAGAAGGTATTACTCAGGTAGACGATCCGTGCGTGCCGTGGCTTGAGCGTGTGGTCGTAGATCGTCACGGCACGCTCGGTTCGAGAACTTCCGATATAAACGTGACGGTAGACAAGCACGTATTCTTCGTTGCTGAGGTTGGACGTCCGCCGCAGGCGGGCGGCATTGATCTCACAGTTTCGTGCCAGTTGTCCAGCCCGGTCAAAACGCTGTCCGGAATCGTCGGCGAACAGGTCATCCTTGCGCAGCAGGTCCCGCTGGGCATGCGGATTTCGCTCGGGCCCGAAAAGCTGCAGTTCGAATTCGAAACGGTTTTCCAGGAAATTAGTGCCAAAGCAGAGTGGCAGTTCATCGTCGACCTCGTCGGTTGTCATCAGGTGAGTGTTTTCCACGACATGGTGACCGAGTCCAATTCCCTTTGACGAGCTATCGTGAATCAACAGCCCCTCTCTATTGATTTCCAACATCATGTGTTTTCGAGAGATATTCAGTGATTGTAGGTCATTGCTTTCATTCCGTGGCAGGAAAAGGACCACCACATCGTTCTGGGGGTTCCGGCCAAAGAGCGTGACCCGCTTGGCGACGAGGATGATCTGCCGGTCCTCCTCATCGTCGACAATCATTGCCTTTTCCAGATGCGGCCGCCTGGCGAATTGGGATGAAACATGAAGACTTCTGGACTCCATGTTCCGGTTGATCTTGAGCTCATACTTGAACGTGACCGCTTTCTCGGGTGCAGGAGCGGGCTCCTCGTGAGATGGCAGGGTCACTTTCTCGGTCGAGGTGATCACCGCTCCGTCTCCCGCCTTGAGTTTGACCTTGCTGTACTGGGTCAGGTCAAAGCCCTCCAGGTCAATCACGGACTGTCCATCCCCGTCGATTTCCAGGACCGGTTCCTGGCCCGGTACCATGCTCTTGATATTCAGACGAATATCACAATGGTAAAAGCGAGGAATGACTGTACTGGGGGAGTCCGGGAACCAGAGGTCAAGGCGGATCGTGTAGAGTCCGGGCCGGCAGTCTTCGTCATTGGTTGTCAGCCTGAAGGGAAGAAAGAACTCGAAGAGCCCCTCCTCCTTGGACTGGGGGAAGATGTCCGGTGGGTCATGGTCCAGGTGGCGGTCAATGTCCGCGGAGATCCGCGGGGTGGAATTGAAACCGGGACAGAGGATCTGGAAACAGGGATTGGCTCGATGTCCCATTCGGGGGTGGTCACCCCAGTCCACAAGCAGCTCAGGGCCGATCAGGACCAGGGCGATCAGCCGGATGTCATCCTCGGTAATCTCACCAAACTTGTCTTGGTCGATATTCGTGCATGCGTCTTTCACCAGGGATTGCACCGCGGGGAACTCTTCCGTTCCATCCAGGTTGGCCTTGATAGCCGCGATGATCGTCTCTCGTGTGGTCGGGTCGATGATATTCTCTCGAGTGGTCGCCATGGAAGCACCTGGTTTCAGGCATTCCAGGGACGAGGAGTGCTAAAGAGT
>CAYYZW010000265.1:0-9279 GCA_964476375.1 uncultured Pirellulaceae bacterium | reverse complement strand
CTGCCCAGCCCTTCCGCCGGGCGATCTCCCTCACCTGCAGTAGTTCATCCTCGCACCCCAGGGACTGGGAAATCGGCCGCAGTTGCTCGACCAGCCCGTCGACGACCGTTTGGAGCGGCTCCACCTCGTAGTTGACGGAATTCACCAGCTGGGCATCGGTGCCAAAACGGCATGCCCGCCACTTGTTCTGCCGGACCATCATCGGATGGTAGTCGTGCTGGTAAGTCCCACTGTCAATTTCATCAGAGAGTGCCTGCACAAGACACTGGATCAGGGCAGCAAGAGCCAGGGAGTCCTCCAGATCGCCGGGCATGTCACAGACCCGCACCTCCACGGTGCCGAAGCTGTGATGGGGACGGATATCCCACCAGATTTCCCGGATCGTGTTGATGAACCCGGTGGAAACCAGGTGGTTGACCAGCCAGACGTACTCGCTCCAGTTGCGCATCATCGAGGGGAGCCCGGCGGTCGGTAGTCCCTCCATGATCTTGGAACGGTGGGAACAGAGCCCGGTATCTCGCTTGTCCCAGAAGGGGCTGCTGCAGCTCAGGGCCAGCAGGGTCGGCAGGTGACGCATCATGCGGTCACAGATCATCACCGCCTTGTCTCCCGAGTCCACGCCGACATGGACGTGCAGGCCAAAAGTGACCAGTCGCCGGGCCATCTCCTGCAGCAGTTCGACCAGTTTCTGGTAGCGATCATTGGGGGTGATCTTCTGATCCCGCCAGAATGAGAAAGGGTGAGTCGCTCCCCACCAGAGTGCGAGGTTCCGTGGTTCCACCAGCGACTGCAGTTGAAGCAGTTTCCCCCGCAGGTCCTGGCGGGCATCCGGGATGGTGCTGCAGACATCGGTGTTGATCTCCACGCAGCACTGCACCAGTTCCGGCTTGAACGATAACACCGAATCTTCATCCAGTTGCGCCAGGACATCTCCCACCTGGCTGGCCAGCTCCCAGGTGTCCCTGTCGACCAGGGCCAGCTCCAGTTCAATTCCAACTGTCGGTTTCTGGTTGCTGGTGAACTCGAAGGTATTCATCGGGATGTGACGACCTTTTCAGGGAGGATCCACCCTGCACCGTTAATCCGTGGCATGGCCGGCGGTTAGCTGCACGGAGGATGGCTCCTACCAGTTTACACCAACATGACGTCGAATATACGGATCCTGGCCGTCCTCTTGATCCCATTGCAACGCCCCGAATCATATTGCATGATGACCGGTTCGCGTTGTTCCCGGGCCCGTGTTCCGTGTGCGACAAAAGCCGCTTTTTTTCTGGAGAAAAGCACCTGTGAGTGATGCACAGCAGTTGATTCGAGTTGGCCACAGTCCGGATCCGGATGATGCCTTCATGTTCTATGCCCTTGCCAGGGACCTGGTGGAGACCGGGCGTTACCGTTTTGAGCATGAACTGGTCGATATCGAGACGCTCAATCGACGTGCTTTCAGCGGGGAGCTGGAGCTGACGGCAGTCAGCCTGCATGCTTATGCCCACCTCTCCGACATCTATGCCCTCTGCATCTGTGGGGCCAGCATGGGAGACAAGTATGGTCCCATGGTCGTGGCCCGTGAGAGTGTCGCGGTGGAGGACCTGGCGGGCATGAGGATCGCCGTCCCCGGGACCCTGACCACGGCCTACCTGGCCCTGCGAATGTGCCTGGAAACGGACTTTGAGCATTGCCTGGTCCCCTTTGACGAGATCCTGGACGTGGTGGAAGCAGGAGAGTACCAGGGCCAGCCGGTGGATGCCGGGCTGATCATTCACGAGGGGCAGCTGACCTATGCCAGCCAGCAGTTGAAACTGATCGTCGACCTGGGGCAGTGGTGGTACGACGAGACAGGCCTTCCATTACCACTTGGAGCCAATGCGATTCGCAAGGACCTCGGCGACCAGGTGATGCAGGAGGTGACCAGCCTGCTCAAGCAGAGCATTGAGTTTGGCCTTGAGCACCGGGGCGAGGCGCTGGACTATGCCCTTGGTTTCGGGCGCGGCCTGGACCGGGGAATGGCGGACGAGTTCGTCGGCATGTACGTGAATGACTGGACACTCGATTTTGGCGACCGTGGCCGTGAGGCAGTCACGACATTACTGCGTCGTGGCCATGAGACGGGCGTGATTCCCCAGCTGGTGGATCCGCTTTTCATCAACGGCTCTTGAATGCCGGGGCCTTGTCCTGGTCGCTAGGCACTTCTGCGGACAGCATTTCCCATTTCACCGATCACCTCCTGCATCGGCTGGTTGTCCACCGTGATCACCTGTCTTCCCAGTTGCCGGCTGACATTCAGGACGATCGGGGCACGCAGGTTGGCGGTCAGGCAGGACTCAAGGTGGCTGACAAGGGCAAGCACGTAGAGCTGGTCCTGGGGGGCGACATGCAGCGGGGCCAGCGAGGAGGAATCCAGGAAGAGCTGGTAATCGGAGAAAAAGCGGCGAGGGCTGATCACCGGGAAGTTGGCGTCCGGAGTGGAGAGTGATTGGAGCCAGGCCAGTGCCGGCTGCTCCTGGTCACCCAGCAGCATCCACTGATGGTCCTCTTCCAGCCCGATCACTCCCATCGGGAAGTGCAGGATCTGTTCGCGGCGCACGTCCTGTGTCCCAAAAAGGTGCGTCTGGATTTTCATGGAACTGCTCCCGATACCGAGGTCCCTTCCTGCCACGTTACATCGGCATTCATCCCGATTTCCACCAGCCTAAAAGCCTGTTTGCAGTCGGGAGCGGATTTTTCAGGACCGGCCGATCAGCTCCAGGGCTCCAGCGGAGATCAGGTCCTGGGCCACCTGTTCTCCGAGCCGGGCAGGATCCTGCCCGTCGGATAGGCCGCGTGCCGACAGTCGCCGGGTCCCTTTTTCATCCAGGCAGACGGCATCCAGGACAAGCTGGCGATCATCCCAGCGGCCCCAGGCCCCGATCGGTGCCAGGCAGCCGCCACGGAGCGCGGCAAGCAGTGTCCGCTCGGCAATCACTGCCGCGTGGCTCTCGGCGTGATCGAGCGGTGCAAGCAGCCTGCAGGTGTCGTTGTCATCGAGACGTGTTTCCAGTCCCAGGGCACCCTGCCCGACCGCCGGGAGAATAATCGTGGTGGGAATCACCTGGCTGATCCGGTGTTCGAGCTGGAGCCGTTTGAGCCCGGCCTCGGCAAGCACGATCGCCCCGTACTCTCCCTTGTCCAGCTTGGCGATTCGCGTCTCCACGTTGCCCCGGATCGGCTGCACGTCGAGTTCCGGATTGGCATGGAGCAGCTGGGCCTGCCGCCGCAGGCTCCCGGTGCCCACACGGCAGCCGGCGGCCAGGGATTCCAGGTCCCCGTTGTCGGTAGTGAGCAGTACATCGCCGGCACTCTCTCGTGCCGGAACGATCGCCAGTCCCAGCCCCTCCACAGGGTCCGTGGGAAGATCCTTGAGGCTGTGTACGGCCACGTCGATCCGCTCCTCCAGCAGGGCTCGCTGGATTTCCCTGGTAAAGACCCCCTGCCCACCAAGATCCTCGATCGGCCCATCCCGCAGATCTCCCTGGGTGGAGATCAACACCATCTCGACATCAATTCCGAGATCGGAAAGCTGGCCTGCGATCCAGTCGGCCTGCCAGCGTGCCAGCCGGCTCCCGCGGGTACCAATACGAAGTGTCGGCCGTTGTGTCATCGGTTGATATGGCCTCTGCCTGCCAGGCATGGTGGCCGGCTCTCCTCTCCCTGAAGGGAGGGGATGACCGGATCATCAGGAGTCTGGATTATCCTCTGTCGTTGCATCCTGGTCTGGATCGTCTTCCGCTTGCACCGATTGCTCGATCATCTGCCCGATTTTCCTGGGGTTGTCTGGATGCTGCTGGTGCTCCGGCACCACCACGCCACAGCTGACGACGAACTGGATGGCCTGGTCAATGGTGATGTCCAGGTCGATTGTCTCGGATCGGGGCACCGTGATGATGAAACCGGTCGCCGGCATCGGGGAGGTCGGCATCAGCACGCTGAGCATCGGTTCCTGGACTTTTTCACGTTCCGAGAGCATTCCTGCACCGGTGACGAAGCCAATGGACCAGGCTCCCTTGCGTGGGTACTGGACTGCCACGACCTGGGTATATTCGACTTCCCGGTCAGTGAAGATGAAGTCCGTCACCTGCTTGACGGAGGAATAGACATTTCGGATCACCGGGAGCCGCATGATTGTCCGGTTGATAAGCCCCCACATGAAACGTCCCGCCCCGGCCGCCAGGAACTTGCCCAGGAGGTAAAGGACAATGATGAAGACACAGAGAAAAATCGGGATCACGTAGGTGGGCCGCAAATAGACTTCCTGGACATAGGCGTTGAAACAGTCCTCGGCAGTGGTGTTTTTCAGATCCAGGTTTGAGGAGATCGGCTTCCAGACCTTGCGGGGAATTGCCTCGTTCTTTCGGGGCAGGATAACGTAGAATTCTTTGTTCGCATTGGGAAATTGCTTGATCCCATTCGGTCCGGTCACCAGCTTGGAATCCTCGGGGATTTCCTCCACGTCCCAGATGGATTCGACCAGGATATACTGAAGTCCGGATTCCACCGGGGCCAGGAGGTAGTTCTGGACCAGCGACCAGGCCCAGAGGAAGAAGGCAAGTGTCAGGAGTGGGGGCAGGATGACCGCCAAGCCACGCAGCACCGCCTTGCGGAACGGGCGGGGACGCTGAGGCTTATCGGTGGAGGTTTTCTTGGTGGCCATCATGGGGGATCCAACGGGTACCTTCGAACGGAGGGGTTGTCAGGCATTTGCTTCGCCCATCCGACACATTCTTTCCCCTAAAGTCATTGCGTGCAAGGGAGTCCGCTCGCATCCATGTGAAGCTCCAGTGGTTCTTTGCCTACCTGTGGGGTAGTCCGCGAGCCAGCACGAGCAGGTCCACGTGTTCTGCCCCGGCTTTTTTGAGAACGTGAGACAGTTCGCCGGCTGTCTTGCCGGTGGTCATGACATCGTCAAGGAGCAGGACCTGTTGGCCGACCAGTTTGTGGCCGGGTCGGAGCCGGTATGCTCCTTTGACATTCCTGCTGCGCTGCCGGGATGAGAGCATTGCCTGTTTACGTGTCGGACGCTGATGGACCAGGAGCCTGGGCCCTGTCGGCACGGCCAGCCGTGTTTGCAGGCCGTGGATCATCAGCTCGGTGCCGTTAAAACCCCTCCGCCATCGGCGGCGCCAGTGGACCGGAGCTGCCGTGAGCAGGGAATAGTGCTCTCTGGACAACTGGCCGGCGAACAGGTCACCGAGCATTTGGCCGATCCTGTATGCCAGCAGTCCTCCCCCCGGTCTCTTGGTAGAAAGCACAACGTCGCGCAGAAAACCCTGGTAAATGCCCAGGGCAGAGGCGCGGCGAAAAGAATAGTGTTCCTCCCGGCAGAACGGGCAGGGAAGGCCGCCCGGGGCTGCCGGGGCGGCGCAGTGCGGACAGGCCTGGTACAGCAGTGCCTGGAACCTCGTCCTGCATGGCTGGCAGATTGTCGAGTTCTGCTCCGATTCACCGCAGACAAGGCAATAGCCCGGACAAACAAGATCGAAAAGTCGTGCTGCGAACAAGCGGGTCTTCCTTCCCTTTCCGGAACTGTCTTGACGACGAACAGCTCCCTTTCTTATCGTACTGCGTTCCGGTCATTTTTTTCTGGTCTTTTCCTGTCACCTGGGTGTCCAATGACGGCTGGCCTCTCACCGAGTCAAAGAGCAATTCAGGCCCGTGGGCAGCCGGTGAGCGAGTTAATGGCCCAGGCCCTGGCCAACCAGGATCTGATTTCCCTTGCCGCGGGTTTCGTGGACCAGGGAAGCCTTCCTGTCGAGCCAGTGCGAGTGGCGGTCCAGAAGATCCTGGCGGATGATGTCACGGCATGCCAGGCACTGCAGTACGGGACAACCTGCGGGGACGAACCGCTTCGCCGCGCCATCCTGGAAATGACGCTCCTGGCCGACGGTCAGGTGGGCGCGGGCCATTCTCCGACTGTCGACCAGGTGGTTCTTACCGCGGGCAGCAACCAGCTTCTGCACCTGGTTGCCGAAAGCCTGCTGGATCCGGGCGACATCGTGATCTGTGCCAATCCCAGCTACTTTGTCTTTCTGGGGATTCTTGACTACCTGGGCGTCCGTGCCGTGGGGGTGGATGTGGATGCCGAGGGGATGCTCACTGGCCAGCTGGATGAGACACTGCAGCAGCTGGAGCGGACAGGAGACCTGGATCGCGTCAAGGCGGTCTACCTGGTGCCTTACTTTGACAACCCGGCCGGGATCACGATGTCGATCCAGCGTGGAGGAGAGATCCTGGAGGTGGTCCAGCGCCGGTCTGGAGACCACCGTATCCATATCATTGTCGATGAAGCCTACCGGTCGCTTCGATACGAGGGAGAGGATGTCCCCAGTATTCGCTCGCTCGACCACGACGGGCAGACCGTGATCGTGGCGGGGACATTTTCCAAGTCATTTTCCCCCGGCATACGAGTTGGCTGGGGAATTCTCCCTGGTCACCTGGTGGAACCGGTGCTGGATCAAAAAGGGAATATCGACTTCGGCTCCCCCTATTTTAACCAGCGGGTCATGCGGGACGTGGTTTTGTCAGATCAGTACCCGGAGCATGTAGCAACAATCCGGGAGGCCTACAGGCAGAAACGGGATGCCATGCTTGCTGCCGCTGCCGAACACTTGTCCTCGATCCCCGGTGCCCGCTGGCATCGTCCATGCGGGGGACTTTATGTCTGGCTGGAGCTCCCGGAGGGACTCGATAGCGGGCCGGGTGGAAAGCTCTGGCTGTCGGCCATCGACGAAGGCATGTTCTACGTTCCAGGGCAGTATTGTTTTCCGTCCGGGGACACGGGAGTTCGTTACAATTACATTCGACTTAGTTATGGCGTTCAGTCTCCGGAGCGCATTGACAAGGGAATCGCGGCCCTGGCCCGGGCGATCCACCGGACGCTAGGTTAAGGCTGTCCATTCGAGGAAGAAACGGACATCTTCCATGTTGATCATTGATCGTTATATCACCCGGCTCTTTCTCAAGATCCTGCTGGTTGCCGGAACGGGCATGATCGGCCTGTACGTGATTATTGACCTTGTCGGCAAGCTCGACGATCTGACAGCCCAGGGGGCATCCCAGGGGAATGTTCGTACGATCCTGTTTGAGTTTTATGGCGCACGGATTCTCTTGCTCTTCGACAATATCAGTGCCCCGCTGGCCTTGATCGCTGCTGTTGCAGTGCTGGTCTGGATGCGTCACCGGAATGAACTGACCGCCATCCAGGCGACCGGGACCGGGCCACTACGAGTCCTGAAGCCTCTTGTTTTTGCTGCCGTCGCCGTAAGCCTGGTATCCCTCTGCAGCCGGGAGCTGCTGATTCCTCGTTTCCACGACCGGCTTACCCGTACGGCGCACAACTGGGATGGAACAAAAAAGGAACCATTCCGGCCCCAGCATGATGAGAGCACAGAAATCCTCATCGGCGGTCGCTGGACTTTCCGGGCCCAGCGCCAGATCGTGGAACCGGTTTTTCGATTGCATAAACCGATTGGCCCGTTTAACCGGCCTATCGTGGCCCGGCTTGCCAGCTGGCTGCCAGCCAATGGAGATCATCCAGCAGGTTACCTTCTGGAGGATGTGACCAAGCCACGAAATCTTCATGAATACGATTCTGTTTTCCGTGAGCGAGATCCGGTCATCTTGAGTCCCAGCGACACTCCCTGGTTAACAACCAAACAGTGTTTCGTGGCCAGCGAGATTGATTTTGACAGGCTCCACCGGGCCGGTTCAGGTTACCAGTACCAGTCGTCCCGCCAGTTAATCCGTAATCTGGCCAGTGAGCGGCTGGATTACCGTTCGGTGATGAGAGTGACCCTGCACTCTCGAATTGTGCGGCCATTGTTGGATCTGACACTGTTTCTGATGGGGGTCTCGCTGGTCCTTTCTCACAGGAACAGGGACATTTTCGTGACAGCCGGGCTCTGTGGTGCTGCGGTGCTTGTCTTTTATGGTGTCACCCTGGTCTGCCAGGCGATGGGAAACAACGGTTACCTGCTTAGCCCCGTGATGGCCGCCTGGATACCGCTGCTGGTGTTTGCTCCCTGTGCCTACAGCATGACACTCGCGCTGCGGGATTGAGGGTTTGTCCCTAACCGCGGCCCACGTAGAGCTGCCGATGCGGCAGCACGGTCGCTTCGAGCATCTCGACCTGGTCCGGTAATGTTGCCATCAACAAGGCGACCTCGCTGATATCCTCCACGTTGATCATCGGCTCCTGATCGACGACCTGCTCGCTCGCATCCCGCCGCTCGGTGAGAATGTTGCCCGGGTTCAGGCAGCAGCAGGTGATGCCATGTTCTCGCCCTTCCAACGCTGTCACCTGGGTGAGTCCCCAGAGACCATGCTTGGACGTGGAATAGGGTGCCGAGTTGAAACGGACACGCTTGGCAGAAATCGATGCAATGTTGATGATCCTGCCAGTTCCTCGTGGTTTCATCATTTGCATGGCCCGCTGGGTACACATGAATGGTCCACGCAGGTTGGTGTTGATCACATGGTCCCAGTCTTCCAGGGCCAGTTCGTCCAGTGGGCCGCCGTTAAAAGCGCCGGCATTGTTGACCAGCAGATCGATACATTCGAACTCGGACGTGAAACAGTCGAAGATCGCCTGGACGTCCGCTTCCTTGCCAATGTCTCCTTCCTGGACCACGACACGGACACCCAGTTCTGCCACTTCCGCAGCAACTGCATCCAGTTCGCTGCGGGTGCGTGAAGAAATTAAAAGGTCGGCGCCCTCACGTGCAAAAGCGAGTGCGATTCCCTTGCCAATTCCCCGTCCGGCTCCTGTTACAAGAGCGTTTTTACCAGCGAGTTTTCCCATCACAATAATTCCTGTTTCGTCGTGGAGTAAATAAAATAGTCCGGGGACATGAGCCTTTCATGGAAACCTGAACCGGTTATACCGGACAATTAGACGCCACGTACCGCCTGGGAGCAAGCGATGCAGGAGAGCTTTCGGGTTTCATAGTTCTTCGCTCGACACCTGTAAGAAAGCATGCGATAATTCACTTGTACGAGCCTTTTCCCGCATGATCATACCGTAGAGATTGGTCTTTGCGCGGAAGGAAAAGTTATTCCCGTGATCTGAGAACCAGAACGTCCTGATAACCGTGAGGATCAGCGATGCGTTATTTGACCCTGCTTACAGCGATCGCGTCTCTTTTACTATTCACGCTCGGCTGTGGTGATGAAAGCCAGTCGGTATCCCAGGCTCCAGCAAAGAGTAATTCTTCGGCTGGTGGTGGTGGTGACATGAGCGGCGGTATGGGT
>CAYYZW010000264.1:0-18805 GCA_964476375.1 uncultured Pirellulaceae bacterium | reverse complement strand
GGTTTACGATGACTCGTGAGGTGAGTGGGTTGTCGGGGGCTGTAATGGCGTTCGCCAGTTCAAGCCGGCCGCTTCCCTTCTGGAAAACGGGTGGGTCGGCGCCTGCCACGATTCGCAGGAACCGGCGTGGGGCGATCGGCCCGGGTTTGCGTGGGTTGCCCCGCAAGGCGACCGGCATGTCCTTGTTGCCGGCCTCGCCGAGCGTGTGGACCGTGGGAACCGGCATCGGGATGGAAGGAGGGATGTTCTGCTGGATATTTTTCCGGGCGGCTTCCAGTTCCGCAAGCTCCTTCTTCTCCTGCTCACTGGCCTCTCGCTTTTCTTTTTTCAGGCGATCCTGGATTTGCTTGATGCCATTGGATTTTTCCGCCACCGCAGCGTTGAAGCGATTCAGTTCGGCAATCACCTCGTCGGAGGCCAGCGGGCTGTCAATATTTCTTGAGTTGTTAAAGACGCCGGCCAGGGAGTAATAGTCGAGCGTGGGGATGGGGTCGAACTTGTGGTCGTGGCAGCGGGCGCAGGAGACGGTCAGGCCGAGCAGGCCACGCGACACCGTGTCGACGCGGTCGTCGAGTGTCTCGGCGCGTGCCTGGGCAACGCTGTCAGGATCCCCACCATCGGAAACATAGGTCGGTCCCAGCGCCACGAAACCAAGGGCCGGCCTGTCCTGCCATCGGCCGGTCAGGTCGCCCGCCAGCTGGCTCCGTACAAATTCGTCGAAAGGACGGTCGCGATTCCAGGCGTTCACGACCCAGTCGCGATATTGCCAGGCATGGGGAAGCCGGGCGTTGTTCGTGGAGCCACCCATCCCATCGCTGTACCTGGCGACATCCAGCCAGTGACGGCCCCACTGTTCCCCGTAGCGAGGGGAGGAAAGCAGCCGGTCCACGACACGCCCGAAGGCGCCCGGTGCACTGTCCGCCAGGAAGTGTGCGATGGCGGCCGGGGATGGCGGCAGTCCGGTCAGGTCGAGCGAGGCACGACGGATCAGTGTGCGGCGGTCGGCTTGGGAGGAGGGGGAAAGGCCGACTGTCTCCAGCCGGGACAGGACAAAAAAGTCCAGGGGGCTTTGGGCCCAGTCGGTTGTCCTGACGGCCGGCAGGAGGGGGCGTCTGACCGGTTGGAAGGACCAGTGTTTTTCTCGCAGGGCATCCCAGTCGTAGGCGGAGCTGTCTTTTGGGAGAGGGCTCGATTTTTCCTCCGGCCAGAAAGCGCCCATCGCGACCCATTGTTCCATCAGCTGGATCTTTTCGGCGGGGAGTTTTCCATCGGGTGGCATCTCGTAATCCAGGTATTTCACCGACTTGACAAGCAGGCTCTCGGCCGGTTTTCCCGGCACGATCACCGGGCCGGAATCCCCCCCCTTGATGGCCCCCTCGCGGTGGTCCAGGAACAGGCCGCCCTTGAGTGGTTTGGCTGCACGGCTGTGGCACTTGTAGCAATGAGTCACAAGAAGGGGCCGAATGTTCTTCTCAAAGAACTCCAGTTGCTCGGCCGTCGGTTTCTCCACTCCCGGCTGCTGGGCACCAGCCGGGAGACTCAGGACGCCCACGTGGAAGGCAAGGGCCAGGGAAATAAAAGGCAGGGGGATTCTTAGCATGGGTGCATCTGTCGGGGGAACAGTTGAGGGAAGCGTGAGTCATATTACCAGAAGCAACGCCCGTTGTTGATCTGAATTCCAGAATGCCTCTTTGTCTTGGGACTCGCTAATCGATATACTATGTCCAAACGCGGATATCGCATGCGTCATGATCTTGTTCCAGTGGGTACCTGGAAAGGGGCTCTATCATGTCGATAGACATACTACTTGGCTTCTACGCCATTTTCGTAACCCTGGCGATTGTCGTGCTGACCCGGACCCGCAAGACCTTTGGGGACTAGTCCTGCACGCTTTCCGGCAAACGAAAAAACAGTCACTTCTTGATTCCAGGGGATGTTCCTGATGATGTGCCCACGTCGTTCTCTTTTGCTGTCGGCCCTGCTGCTGTTCGCTGCGGCACCTGTTTTCGCCAGGCAGCCCAATGTTGTTTTCGTGCTGGTCGATGACCTTGGTTACATGGATATTGGGGCCAATAATCCCAGGACCTTTTACGAGACACCCAATGTGGACCGCCTGGCGGCGACCGGCATGCGATTTACCAACGGCTACGCGGCCAACCCGGTTTGCAGTCCCACCCGTTTCAGCATCATGACGGGGCGTTATCCGTCTCGCGTGGACGCGACGGACTGGTTCGTTGGAAGGCGAAGCGGGCGATTCCTGCCGGCACCGCTGATTGATCGCATGCCGCTGAGCGAGGTGACCCTGGCCGAGGCATTCGCCGGGCACGGTTACCGCACCGCTTTTTTGGGGAAGTGGCACCTGGGGCCGACCGCCGAGTTCTGGCCCGAGAACCAGGGCTTCCAGATCAACGTGGCCGGTCATAATCGCGGTTCACCACCTGGTGGGTACTTCGCACCGTTCAAGAATCCTCGCCTCGAAGACGGGCCGGAAGGTCAGCACCTGACGCAGCGCCTGACCGACGAGGCGCTGAAAATACTTGACCAGTTCGGCGACAAGCCGTTCCTGCTCTACCTCTCCTTCTACACGGTGCATACCCCGCTGCAGGCTCCCAAGGACCTGGTTGCCAAGTACCAGGCCAAGGCCCAGAGGCTGGGGCTGGTGGGGAAACCCGAGTTTGCCGACGAGGAACAGGTCTGGCCGACCAGCAAGCCGCGGCGTGTTCGTACGCTCCAGCGACATGCCACCTATGCAGCCATGGTGGAGACAATGGATACCAGCGTGGGACGTGTTCTGGCGAAACTCAAGGAGCTGGGAATCGAGGACGACACGATTGTCTGTTTCACGGGTGATAATGGTGGACTCAGTACTTCCGAGGGATCCCCCACGTCAAACCTGCCCCTGCGGGGTGGCAAGGGCTGGCTCTACGAGGGAGGCATCCGGGAACCTTTCCTGGTCCGCTGGCCAGGGGTCACCAGGCCCGGAAGCACCTGTGATGAACCGGTCATAAGTACCGATTTCTACCCGACCCTGCTCGCCGCGTCCGGCCTCCCCCTGCTGGAAAAACAGCACCAGGATGGTGTCAGCCTGGTCCCATTGCTCAAGCAGGACGGCGAGATCCACCGTGACGCACTCTTCTGGCACTACCCGCATTACAGCAACCAGGGAGGCATGCCTGGAGGCGCGATCCGGATGGGAGATTACAAGTTGATCGAGCGTTTTGAGGACGGCCGTGTACACCTCTATAACCTGGCACAGGATGTCGGTGAGCGAACTGACCTGGCCACCGAGATGCCGGATCGCGTCGGGGCCATGCGGAGCCGGCTGCATGACTGGTACGATGATGTGGACGCCAAGTTCCTGGTGGCCAGGCCCGATGGCCCACAGCCCTGGCGGCCATGAACGAACTGGCAGGAGATGCCGCCAGAATGGAAGCGATACGGTGATCATGAATGAGCCTTTGCCGCGGTTGACGATAACCATGGGAGATCCTGCCGGGATCGGTCCGGAGGTAACCGTCAAGGCACTGGCCGATCCGTCAGTACGGGGCCTTGCGGACTGGATCGTGGTTGGGGAGTCGGTCGTGCTGGAGCCGATGGCGGCTGCCGCCGGGTTCGGCTTTGACAGGGTGATCGGGGTGGAGGAGGAGATTCCTTCTGCTGGCCTGGTGCTGCTAAACTGCCGGACAGACTTTCTGGACGACTTCCGCATGGGACGGCTGAGTGTTCCCTGTGGCAAGGCGGCCCTGGAGTTTGTCGAGCGAGCAACAGGACTCTGCCTGGATGGAAAGGCCCAGGGAATTGTGACCGCGCCGCTGAACAAAGAAGCGGTGGTCCGTGGCGGTCAGGAATCCTTCTGTGGGCATACCGAGCACATCGCCAGGCTCTGCCGCGTGATGCAGCCACGCATGCTGCTGGTCAATGACCAGCTCTGTGTTGTTCACGTCTCCACGCACTGCAGCCTTGCCGATGCCGCGCGTCTGGATGTGGGCCGAATCGTCAAGACGATCCAGCTCGGGCACGAGGCACTGGGCCGCCTGGGATTTAAGAACCCGCGGGTGGCCGTCTGCGGCCTGAACCCACATGCCGGTGAGAACGGCATGTTCGGCAGCGAGGAGAGTGAGTTCATTGTCCCCGCGATGGAAGAAGCACGCGCCGCCGGTATCGACTGCCAGGGGCCATTCCCGGCCGATACCCTGTTCATGCAGGCGGTGCGTGGTGCCTATGACCTGGTGGTGGCCATGTACCATGACCAGGGGCATGTGCCGATGAAGCTGCTGGACTTCGAGCATACGGTCAATGTGACCCTGGGGCTGCCGATCATCCGCACCTCGGTGGATCATGGAACCGCCTTTGATATTGCCGGCCAGGACCTGGCGGATCCGGAAGACATGAAAGCCGCCATGCGACTGGCTGTTGAACTGGCCCGGCAGAAAACACCTGGCCAGCCAGTGAAATGAACGTGGAGCCCCTTTTCATGAGATGGTACCTGTTCCTTGTGACGATGGTCCTGGTTCCGCTGGCGGCGATGCGACCCATGGTCGCCGAGGAGGTGCCGGAACGGATCTTCCTGCTGATCGGACAGTCGAACATGGCGGGCCGGGCGCCGCTTGAAGATGGGGACAAGGCGCCGGTCGAGGGTGTTTTTTTGCTCGACGGAGAGGGGAAGTGGATCGTGGCGACGAATCCACTCAACCGGTTTGCCACCGACCGCAAGGCCTTGTCGATGCAGCGGATCGGTCCTGGATTTGGTTTTGCCCGGCACCTGGCTAAAAAGCTGGAGGATGGAAAAGTCGGGCTGGTGGTCAATGCGCGAGGGGGATCGTCGATCAACCTCTGGAAACCAGGGCAGGCTCTCTATGACCACATGCTCGCCCGTTTAAGGGAGACCGGGATCAAGAAGGTGGATGGTGTGATCTGGCACCAGGGGGAATCGGATGCCCAGGATCCGGAGTACCTGGAGAAACTGGTGGCCCTGGTCAGAAATCTACGCCGGGATGTGGGGACGCCGGGGATGCCGTTTATTGCCGGTGAGGTCTTTATGGATGTGCCGGTGAACGAGCGGATGCGAGGATTGCCTGCGCACTGCAAGAACACGGCGGTGGTGTCTGCCCGGGACCTGAAGGTTTTTGACGGGGTGCACTTTGACCGTCCGAGCCAGTTGATCCTGGGACGGCGCTATGCGGAGGCCCTGTTGGAGATGCTGGGGGAAAGGTAACGTGCCAGTTACCTGCCCACCGCGATCACGTGCCGGTGCGTGCGAAAGATAATTCGCCCGCCAGCAATTGCCGGGGTGGAGAGCACGTACTCGCCCAGCGGATTCATCTCCAGCAGTTCAAACTCGGGGCCTGTCCGAACCACGTAGGTCATTCCTGTTTCCGCCGTCATGTAAAGGCGGCCATCGGCCGCGACCGGGCAGCCCGTGAAACTGGTGTCCCCGCCGCGGGCGAACCGCTTGCGATAGACCAGCCTGCCTGTCTCTGCCTGGTAACAGCCGAGGATGCCGCTGTTGGAACATATGTAAAGGAAGCCGCGGTAAACCAGCGGGCTGGGCAGGTAACTCCCTCCACGATCATGACTCCAGGCGACATGCTCGTTACTCGTCTGACCGGCCTTCAGCGTGATATCGCCGCGGGCACGGAGGCGTACCGCGTAAATAGGCTGAAAGGGCCGGTATCCATCGACCAGGAAGGCCAGTCCCTGGGCCACGAAGGGTGTCGGTACCGTGATCGCCGAATGACCTCCCAGGCGCCAGATCTCGCTGCCGGTGAGGGGGTCATAGGCTCGTGCATAACCGCTACCGGTTGTCAGTAGTAGCCGTCCTTCCGGCCCGTCATAGACCGTCGGGCTACCCCAGGAGGGAGCCTCGTCCCGGTCCACGCGCCAGATCTGGCTGCCATCGGCCAGCGCGTAGGCGGCCAGGTACGAGCCCTTCTGCAGGTCGCACTGTACAAAGACCCGGTCGCCATAAATAACCGGGCTGCTGCCGTAACCCCACTGGTACTCCGGGTCATTGAAAGCCCCGGCATCCAGGACTCCCAGGTCCGTTTGCCAGATCAGGTTGCCATCCATGTCGTGGCAGCAGATCATCCCCGTGCTCACGACCGTAACGACCTGCCGGCCATTGGTTGCCGGAGTGGAGTTGGCCTGGCTCGACTTGGTGTGTCGCTTGATCGACGGGACGCCCTCGGCCAGGTTTCGCTTCCAGATCATCTCGCCGCTACCACTGGAGAGGCAGATGAGCTGCCACTGGTGTTCTGACATGTCGTCGACGGCATCCAGGTCACCATAAAGGCCGATCTTGAGGCTGTCATCCCCTGCCCCGCTGATCGCCGTGGCAATAAACACACGGTCCTTCCAGATCACCGGCGAGGCATTTGCCAGCCCGGCGACTGGTTGCTTCCACTGGATCCCGGTTCCATCGTTCAGGTTCCATTTCTCAGGCAGGTCCTGGTCCGCAGCAATACCCCGGGCCTGGGGCCCGTGAAATGATGGCCAGGAGTCGTGGGCTGCTATATCCAGGTCCAGCGCTGGATTCTCCTTGTCACTGCCAGAGATTTCTGCCGGCTCCCCCGTCGCTTGTCGCGTGTAATCCCGATTGTCCAGTCCCCGGGTCCAGCGGACAGAGGCGGCCGAGCCGTTTTGGACGGTAAACTCCAGGCGGTTGTCACCCCACTCGCAGACCTCGCCAGACAACAGGAGCGGACGAATCGCCGGCCCGCCGTGAATGTGGACAAGCAACTGGTCGTCTTTCTGTGTAATCGTGATTTCCGACCTGGCGGTGTTCTGGTATTTCCCGGTGAGGATTCCAAGCTGTCGCCTGGTGAGAGGCTGGAGGGCCGGCAACGTGCGGCCGGCATGTTCTTGCAGGAGCAACTGGACCTTGTCGTGTTTCGCAAGGCTGGCATGGCCGGAGGCGATCGATAGCTGGCGAGGTTTCCAGCTGCCTGCCGAAAGCAGTAATTTGACGCGCGCCTCGTTACCCTGGTAGGAGGCAGAACGAAGTTGCCTGTCCGCCTCGGCGCCGGCCTCCAGCAAGGCTTTGACCAGCTCGGCATCCTGGGTCACCATCAGCGGTGTGACCTGCCAGACCGTGTCATTTACATTGGGGTTGGCGCCCTGGTCGATCAGGTAGAGTGCGATCTCCTTGTGTCCTTTGAGAGATGCCTGCCAGAGCGCGGTGATGTTGAATCGCCCCTGGTGGTCGATGTCTGCACCTTCAGCGAGCAGGGATTTAACCCTGTCCAGCTTTCCCTCTCGCGCCGCGGAGATCAGCTGCTTGTTCCGGTCCACGTCCTTGTCGGCCAGCAGTGTCGAGGTGACTGCCGAAAAGACCAGGGCAATGGCGAAAGAGAATATCCATGTTGGTCGCATTGGCTGTTCTCTTTGTTGCTGGCGAATAAGCATGAGCACCTCGGTGTTTCTAACAAGCATCAGGCTGCATGGACAAATCGGCGAGTCGAGTTGGGCTGCTTGCTATGTTATCATGTGCCGGAACTCCATTCTGCCCGAACACCGAGGACTTGTTATGCCTGCTACCTGCCTGGGGCCAATCTCGCGGCGCGGCTTCCTTGTTGCTTCCAGTGCGCTGGCTGTGACCACCGGCTGGAATCCCGATCCACTACTGGGCTACCGTTACCAGGCCCGGCAGCAATTCGGTGACCTGCGGGTCACGAAGATCGAGACCCACGATATCGGGCTGGAATACCATGACTGGCTCCACCACGTGTTGAACCATTATTACGGCCCCCTGCGGCGGACCGTTTACGTCGTGCATACCAACCGGGGGCTTGTCGGGCTGGGAGAGAGCGGCAGCCTGGAGGCAGAGGCAACACGCAACAAGTACATCGATACCAACCCGTTCGACTGGGTCGGGGATGAAACCTCGCTCGGGCTGGGGACCGCGATGTATGACCTGATGGGCCAGGCTGCCGGAGTGCCGGTCTATAAATTGTTCGGCCAGAAGTACCGCAGCTGGGTTCCGGTGGGCAGCTGGACCGTCTCCAGCCACCCGGACCATATGGCCGATGCCGTCCGGCGATACACGGCCCGTGGATATACCTGGCTCAAGTACCACCTCTCCCCTTTCGAGAACGTGTTTGACCAGTTCAAGGCGATGGAAGAGGTCGCTCCGCGTGGATTCAAGGTCCTGCTCGACATCACCATGGGGGGCACGAATGACCACATGTTCGGATTGCTGGACCGCATTTCCAGGTCGCGGATCGCAGGCGCCTTTGAGGATCCGCTCTATGAAAAGGACATCCAGGGTTACGTCGAGCTGCGCAAGCGACTGAGGCTTCCCCTGCTCTTGCACCACAGCCCGCTGGGCGCGACGTTCGAGGTGATGCAGGGGGCCGCCGACGGATACATCCTGGGCCATGCAAAAATAGGGGTCGCCATCCGGCGGGCAGGGCTCTTTGCCGCCGCCAACCTGCCCTTCATGTTGCAGAACGTGGGGGGCAGCATCACCCGTACGATGACAGTGCACATGCAGTCGGCATTTAAAACTGGCAGCCAGCATTTTCACAGTGATACGGAAACCTGGAAACATGATGTGGTGGACGAGCGCCCGGACCCGGTGAACGGTTTTCTTCGTGTTCCTGAAAAGCCGGGCCTTGGTCTCACGCTCAACCAGGAGAAGCTGGAGCAGCTCAAGGCGGTCGCGTTGCCGGAAAAGGATCGCTGGATTATCAAGACCACATTTGACAATGGCACCATGATGTATAACCTGGCGGATCCGAAAGAATCGATCTTCATGGTCCGCCCAGACCGTCGCCGGCTGATCCCGATGAGTTATGAGGCGCCGCTCAAGACCGAGTACTGGGACAATGACGGCAGTCCGGCTTACAAGCAGATGTTTGACCGACTGGAGAAAGAGAAAATGGTCCTGGAAAAATCCCCGGAATCACGCCGATAGCAACTCCCCGAGTGCCATGTACGCCCAGCTTGGATCCACACGCCTGTTCTTTGATGTCGACGGCCCCGAGTGGGTCCCTGCCGGCGACCGGATGCGGCAGCGGCCGGTCCTGTTCCTGCTTCATGGAGGCCCCGGGGGGGATCACGGGAGTTTCAAGAAGACTGTCGGGCAACTCCGTGACGTGGCCCAGTTGGTTTACATCGACCACCGTGGAAGCGGCCGTAGTGATTCGGTGGAAATCCAGGAATGCACACTCGACAACAATATTGACGATGTGGAGCGACTGCGAGAGTACCTGGGCCTGGAATCGATCTGCCTGCTCGGGTCTTCCTATGGGGGCATGGTCGCCCAGGGATACGCGATCCGTTATCCGGACAACCTGGACCGGCTTGTCCTCTGCGCCACCGCCCCCAGTTTCCGCTTCCTGGCCGAGGCGCAGCAGAAAGTCGAGCAGGACGGGAGCGAGGAACAGAAGCGGGTCTGCCAGTGGCTCTGGGAAGGCAATTTCGAGTCACTCGACCAGCTCAAGCGTTATTACCGGGCGATGGCACCCTGGTATGCCGTGACCTTCAAGGAGGAGAATTTCGAGGAGGGCTGGGCCCGGGGTATCCGCAACTTCCAGCAAACCAACCTGGGGTTCGCTGGTTTCCTGCGGGAATTCGATTTTACCTCGGAGCTTGAACAGGTGGGATGTCCCACGCTGGTCCTTGCCGGGGAAAAAGACTGGATCTGTGCTGCCGGCCAGTCCCGGGAGATTGCCAGCCGGATCCGGGATGCCCAGTTGCACGTGTTTGCCGATGCCGCCCATTCAATCGCTGACGATCGGCCGGATGAATTTCTTGCTGCCGTGAGAGGATTTCTCAGTGGGGACGAGATTTAAGCGGGGCGGCTCGATTCTGGAACGTTGCAATTGTCGCCTGAAACTGCGAAGCTACGAATCATATAAAGGATGCCGCGTTTTGAGACGCAGCGGTATTCTTTTAAAATCCCGCCTCACACCATGCGACAGGATTTTCATGGTTCTCTCCTCACGCATCCCGGCTTTTTTCCTGGTGCTTGCCTTTGGGCTGACGTCGATAGGACGCGGCCAGGACGAGCCGAAGCAGCCGGTGCTTCCATATGAACTGGAAGGACATGAATCATCGATTAATTCGGTGACTTACACTCCCGACGGTTCCCATGTCCTGACCGCCAGCTCCGATATGACGGTCCGGCTTTGGGAAACGGCAGGCGGAAAGGAAGTTCGTGTGCTCAGCGGACATACCGGGCAGGTCACGAGTGTGGCGGTGGACCCACTTGGGCGGATGGTGTTTTCCGGAGGCGCTGACAATGCAATTCGGCTCTGGGATCTTCCCCGACCGGATCCACTCCTGGAACTTGCCGGGACCGAGGGCCTGCTGCGCGGAATGGGAATCAGCCCGGATGGCACGCTGCTGGTAACTGGCGGCGACGACATGATCCTGAGGGTCTGGACGCTGGTCGATAACAAGCAGCAGTTTCAGCTCAAGGGGCACCAGGCAGAGGTACTTGAAATTGCCTACCGCGCCGATGCAAACCAGTTTGCCAGCGCCGACGCGGCGGGCCTGGTGAAATTATGGGACCCGCTGCAGCGGAGCGAGGTGCACGAACTTGGAGCCCACGACGGTCCCCTGCGTTTTTTAGCGTATCACCCCAATAATCAGCAGCTGGTCACGGCGGGCGTGGATGGGGTGGTTCGCACCTGGCAGCTTGCGATTCTGCCGACGCGGCAGCTGCCGGTGCATGCGGCCGGCGTGTCACGCCTGCGTTTTAGTGCAAATAATCAGTCGCTCATCACCAGCGACGGCCAGCAGGTGGCGATTTACACCACGGCCGACAGGACCCTCGCCCGTGTCCTGGAAGGTCAGCAGGGTGAAGTGACGGCGATCAATCGAGCCAGTAACGACTCGCTGGTGGCGAGCGGCAATGCCGCTGGCCAGATCCGCTTCTGGAACCTGGCGGATGGCGAGGACCGCTTTGCGGTGCAGGCGGGTGGCCAGCCGGTCAGCGATGTTGTATTCCATGCGGATAACGTGCGCGTGACAAGTTCTCACCGTGACGGCATGTTCCACCTCTGGAAGCTGCCCACGGCGCCGGTGCCGATGGATGGCCACACCGCCGGGATCACGGCTCTCGCTTTCCGCCCGGATGGCCAGCAGGTCGCATCCGGATCGGAGGACATGTCCGTGCGGCTCTGGAACCCGGCCGGGGGGGCAGAGCCACTTGTGCTCGATGGTCATGGGGCCGTTGTCAGCGAACTCCATTATCGGGCGGACGGACAGCTGCTGGTGAGCGGTGACCAGGCTGGAGTGTTTAAGGTATGGAATCCTGCCAACGGGGAACTGGCTGCCTCGATCCAGGCCCACGCCGTAGCGATCACTGGAATGAGTTTTCACCCCGAAGGGACCAGGCTGGTGACGGCTGCCGCCGACGGCACCTGGAAAGAATGGGCCCTTCCGCTTGTCGCGCCGCGCCCGCTGGCCGGCCTCACCGAACAGGTGGACAGGGTTGCGATGAACAGCGATGGAACGATCCTTGTGACAGGCGGGACGGACAAGGCAGTTCGTCTTTTTAACGGGGAGGACGGCCAGCCCCTGCGGACACTCGATGGCCAGGCGGACGTGGTGAGTGCCCTGGGAATGGATGGGGCTGGGCAAATGATAGCCAGTGGAAGTGATACAGGTGTCCTTCGCTTCTGGGATGTAGCAGATGGGGCAAGCCGACTTCAGCTTGAGGGCCACCAGGGGCCGGTGCGAGATGTGGTTCTGCTGGATGAGCAGAAAGGGGTCCTCAGTGCAGGGGAGGACGGCACGGTTCGACGCTGGCGACTGCCGATTGCCCCGAGGGGCCATGCGGGACACACGATGCCTGTGGGGGTGGTGGCATCCAGCCGGGACGGGACACTACTGCTCTCCGGATCCGCCGACAAGTCAGTACGAATCTGGAATCGTCTGGACGGGGCAGCGGCAGGAGTGATCGCCGACCACCAGGATGTGGTCAGCGCGATTGCGATCAGCCCGGAAAAAGACCTGGTTGTCAGTGGCGACCAGGCCGGAGCTGTTTATGCCTGGCCCCAGGCAGAGGGGGCGACCGCCAGCCGGTTGCTGGGGCATACCAGCAGGATCGTCGGCCTTGGTTTTGCCGCCGAAAAGAAACAACTGCTTTCGGGCAGTGACGACGGTGTTGTCCGATGGTGGAATTTGCCGCTTCTGCCGCCACGGGAGATTGTCCAGCAGGATCCGGTGGTCGAGGCACTGATGGTGGGCAAGGATGGGACAACCGCAATCGTGGGAGCCGGGGAGTCGGGTGCCAGGCTTCTCCATGCCGTCACGGGGGAAGCGATCCGGGTGCTCGAAGGCCAGGGTGGCGTGGTCACCAGCGTGGCGTTGTCGGGGGACCAGGAGACGGCGGCTGCCGGCACGGATCAAGGTACCGTTCAGTTATGGAATACGGAGGATGGCAAGGCGGCTGGGATATTGCGTGGCCATGTGGGGAAAGTGACGGCGGTGGTGCTGGGGGCAGAGCCGGGCCAGGTCTTTACGGCGGGCGCCGACGGCACCGTTCGCGTTTGGAATTCGGTTCCAGGGTCAAAAGTCCATGAGGATCGGCTGGGAGAGGTGACCGCCGTGGCCTACAGCCCCGACGGCACCTCGGTTGCACTGGGCCTCCCGATCCAGGGACGACCAGGTATCCTGGTCCGTGACCTGCAGAGTGGTAAGGTCATTTATGAGCTTCTTGGACACCAGGCCCCGGTGACAGCCATCTCCTTTCAGGAAAACGGAGCCAGGCTGGTTTCCGGATCGACGGACAAGACACTGCGGGTCTGGGATTTAAAAGACGCGAAGTTTGCCGAGCTAGCCAGCTTGGAACATCCGGGACCCCTGACGGCCGTTGCCATCAGCGAGGATGGTGGCCAGGTGTTTGGGGCAAGCAGTGATAACGGGATTCACCAGTGGAGCCTTGCCGAGGGAAGTGAAACTCGTGTTCTTGCCGGGCACTCGGCTGCGATCAGCAGCCTGTCGGTGAACGGGGGAGTGCTGGTTTCCGGAGCAGCCGACAACACCATTCGGAGCTGGAATATCAACGACGGGGCGGTTGCCGGGAATATCAATAACACGGCGGCGGTGACCTCGCTGGCAATTTCCCCTGACGGGACGACGGTTGCTGCCGGGTCGGCGGACAACCTGGTCCGGATCTGGACACGAGCCAGTGGGGCAGCGGTGGTGACGCTCAGCGGGCATGCCGGGCCGGTCACGTCCGTTCGGTTTAATGCCATGGGCACGAGGCTGATCTCGGTAGCTGCGACCGGCATACGGGTCTGGGAGACACGTGGTCAGCAGCGGGAAGTTCGCCTGGCAGGTGAAATCCCCGCTCGCGCAGCGAGTTTTCTTGCTGGCCCGGACAAGCAGCAACAACTCGTTGTGCTCGAGGGGAACGGACGAATAGAGATTGCCGGCCCCTCGCTGGTCTCGATGCTGACCGGTCACGAGGGGGAAGTGACCGGGCTGGCTGTCGACGCCGCGGGAGCGGACGCTTTTAGCAGTGGAATGGACAAGACCGTGCGGCAGTGGAATCTGGCAACAGGAGAGCAGGTGCGAGGCTTTGTCGGCCCGGCCGATGCTGTGAACGGCCTGTCGCTGTCGGCCGAGGGTGGCTGGCTCTGTGCCGCCAGCAGCGATAAGAATGTTTACGCCTGGCAGGTGCCGGTCGAGGGCGGCGAGGCGAGTATGCCTGCTGCACACGTGCTGGCGCACGCGGAGGTTGTGCGAGCGGTGAGTGCCAGCGCCGATGGCAGTCGCCTGGCGGCGGTGGGGGATGACAAGCTGGTGACAGTATGGGACCGGGCCAGCGGGCTGGTCCTTCAGCAGTTGGCCGGCCATGCAGAGGCTGTCCTGGATGTCTCCCTGTCGGCCGACGGGAGGACCCTGGTCAGTGGGAGTGCCGATAAGACCGCACGCTGGTGGCAGGTTGCTGCTCGCCAGGTGATCCAGGCAGACGCAGGTGCGTTAAGCGGGTTCGCGGTGAATGACGCCGGCACGCATCTGCTTACCAGCGGGGAAGCGAAAGTGCTGGCGGTCTGGTCGGCTCTGGATGGCAAAAAGATTCTCGACCTCCCAGTCGGCGACCAGGTGATCCAGGCGATTGCGGTGGCTGCCGACGGGCTGGACGTCGCGGTGGCGGACGCCACGGGGTTGCGTCGCTGGCCCCTGGCGATGGCCGATGGCAAATGGACCGCGGGGGAGGTCGTGCCATTAATCGCGGGGACTTCCGTGATCGCGGTCGACTATACCCACGGCGATGGGATACTGGCGGCGACCGGTGAGAACCAGGTTCACACGTTCGATATCCCCAGCGGACGGATCACGGAGACGGTCTCGTTGGCCGCCAAGACACTGGGGCTTGTTGCGGTTGCTGGACTTGAAGAGGGTGCGGTGCCAGCAGGGATCCTTGTGACGGCGGGCAATGAACCGCTTTTACACTCGGTCTCGATCGATGCGATCCTGCGGGGGCACGAGGGAGCAGTCACCGGGCTGGCAGTGGGCCAGGGCGGGGTATTTGCGTTCAGTTGCGGGATGGACAAGACGGTAAGGCAATGGGACCTGGCAACCGGTGCCCAGGTGCGGGTCTTCGCCGGCGCGACCGATGCAGTTAACGGACTCGCGTTATCGACCGAGGGGGGCTGGCTGTTTGCCGCAAGTAGCGACAAGAATGTTTATGCGTGGCAGGTGCCGGCCGAGGGGGGCGAGGCGAGCATTCCCGCGGCACAGGTGATGGCCCACGGGGAGGTGTCGCGGAGTGTGAGTGCCAGCTCCGACGGTAGCCGGCTGGCGGTGGTGGGCGATGACAAGCTGGTGACGGTCTGGGACCGGGCCAGTGGGCTGGTGCTGGAACTGCTGTCGGGTCACGAAGCGGCGGTGCTGGATGTGGCCCTGTCGGCCGACGGGACAACGCTTGTCAGCGGAAGCGCCGACAAGACCGCCCGCTGGTGGCAACTCGCGGCCCAGCAGGTTGTCCAGGCGGATGAGAAACAACTGCTTGACATTCAGTATTCGATCGACGGCATGGAACTCTTTACCAGCGGCCAGGCCGGCGGTGTATGGCGGAGGAAGCTGGATGGTGCCGAACCGGCCATGTTGACCGATTCGCCTGCTGTGCGGATGGCCGTTGCCGGGGAAGGGGGAGATCTCGTGCTGGCCTCGATGGACGGGACGGTGACGCGATGGACACTGGAAACCGGCGAACAAAACGCGATTATCCAGACAAAGGTACCTGACCAGGCCATCAACAACATGTCGATGAGCCTGGTCGGTGATGGCAGTCGCGTGGCAGTCGGTCAGGGGATGCAACTCCAGGTGTTTGGATTTGAAGACGGCGAGCTGCTTGAGACTTTCCCGGCGGCGGGGCCGGTGTCCGCATCGGCTATTTCCATCGACGGGAACCGGGTGGTGCTAGGGCAGAAAGCAGCCCAGGACAACCTCTCCAACTATCCGGTGTCGGCGCTGGCAGCGTGGCGGATAACCGGGAAGGCCATCCTGTCTCATGCTCTCTCACCCAACGGTCAGTTTCTTTTTGCCGCGACCGAAGATGGAGTCGTGCAGATGCACAAGGTCGAGGATGGGGAACTTGTGCGGACGTTCGGGACCGCCGAGGATCGTCTGACCCGTGTCGCAATCAGTCCGGACAGTCTCACGCTGGGGGCAACAAGCACGGACAAGCATGCTTACCTGTGGACGATTGCGCCGGAGAATGCCGAAGATCTTGCTGCGGATGAAGTCCTGGAACCGACTCTCACGATAGAACATCCAGCCGGGGTGACAGGGCTCGATTTCTCCAATAACAGCACTCGCCTGGCAACCGGCAGTGCAGATGGACGGGTAAGAATCTGGAACCGGGAGGATGGGCAGCTGCTGGAATGGTTCACGCCTCATCAGGGGGCGTGCCTGGATGTGGATTTCATGGATGACCGCACTTGTGCAAGTGGAGGTATGGACAAGGCGGTGAAAATCCAGTCCACGTCGGTTGCCGCCGTCTATCCTCTGTTTGGATCTGCCATTGAGGATGCCCAGCTGGTTGCAGCAGGGGCCCAGTTGCTTGCCGGTAGTGCCGAGGGGGAGGTGGTCCTGCTGAACCTGGCGAACGGGCAGCCGGTACGAGAATTTGAAGGAGCCAAGGCACCGGTCGTGGCCATTGCCGCGGCGGCGGATAATTCCCAGCTGGTGGCAAGTACCGACGATCAGCGACTGCTGCTCTGGACGCTGGCGGACGGGACGCTGAAGTCGGAGTTCAAGACACCGGCGAAGATCACCCATGCAGAGTTCAGTAGCGACAGCCTGAAGATTGCCACCGCCGCGGCGGACGATCGGCTGCGTTTTTACAGCAGCGAGGATCTTCGGGAGCTTTACCAGCTGGTGTCCGATGAACCGATCGTATCATTGCTGTTCCAGTCTGATAATCGGCACCTCTATACCGGCCATGGAAACGGTATTGCCCGCAAATGGCTCTATGCGGCCCCGGATTCGGTGAAGACTTTCACGGGGCACGGGGGTGCGGTCTATGGGCTGTCAGTGAATGCGGATGCTCGGCTGATCGCCTCGGCCAGCCAGGACCAGACAATCCGCATTTGGGATGTTGAGGCGGGAAGCCAGCTCAAGCAGTTGAGTGGTCACCAGGGAGCTGTATACAGTGTTGCTTTCAGTCAGGATGGTTCCCTGCTGGTCTCCTGTGGCGCCGACAAGACACTGCGACTCTGGGATGTACGGGGTGGCCGACAGTTAAAGCAGGTTCCGGCCGGAGATGCCGGGCTCTACTCGGTCACGCTGAATCCCGATGGAAAACGTGCCGCGGTTGCTGGGCTGGACAAGAAGATTCGTATCTACGACATCTTCACCGGGGAACTGCTCAGCACACTCGAGAAACACAAGGACTATGTCTACCGGGTGAATTACAACAGGACGGGAGATCGGCTGCTGTCGTGTGGCTACGGGGGCCATATTGTGCTCTGGAATGGAACCAGCGGTGAACCCCTGTTTGAACACGAGTTCAATCGTGTCTCGAACTATGCCGACATGGCACCAGATGGCTCACGGATCTTTGTGGCCGGTGGAGAGGGGAAAGGCCGATTCGTGGACATACCACCTGACTCACGGTGACCGAGTACCCGGTGGAAGAATGCGGTGACCAGGGGAAATGAAATTCATAAATATCCAAAACGGAGGGTTTCCTAGCCCTAAAGGGGGGGCGACCCACACCATCAGGACTGGTTTCGGATAAGATAGGTAATATGGCTGGGAAGTCCCCGCTTTTTTTCGTTGCAAGAAAGAGCCGACTTAACCTAGAATGACGATCAATAAGTTAGTGGAGCGGCTTGGATGCGTTGATGGTCCTTCCGTAAGAATCAGATACATCAGTGATAACAGGAAAAAATAGGCGAAGGAGAGGACGCACATGTTGAGCATTACCTCGAGTCGAAGGTCAAGGGATTGTGAAGGAACCACGCGCCGTGACTTTATCAAGGTAGGTGCCCTGGGGATGGGATCCCTCACGCTGGCGGACCTGCTTCGTCATCGTGCCGAGGCGGCCACGGCCACCAGTGATACGTCTGTTATCTGGCTGTGGCTCTCCGGCGGCCCGACGCATGTGGAGACATTCGATCCCAAGATGACTGCTCCCTCGGAATACCGCAGTACGACCGGAGAGGCGGCGACACCGTTGCCCGGAATCACGGTCGGCGGCACTTTTCCGAAGATCGCATCGGTCGCAGACAAGATGGCGCTGGTTCGGTCTTTTGCTCATACCAACAGTGGCCATGGCGGCGGTACTCACTTTGTGATGACCGGCTATGACAACCGGAACATCGACAATGGTGGCCTGCCAAGCCGGCCCGCCATGGGATCGATCCTGTCACGTACTCGTGGCGCCAACAACCTGGCGACCGGGATGCCGACCTATGTCCGGCTCAATGGCATTGGCAGCGACGGTGCGGCCTTCCTCGGTGCTGCTTACAGTCCCTTTGATCCAGGTGGCCAGGCCCGACGGAACATGTCCCTGGTGGTCGACCGCAAGCGGCTGGATGATCGTCGTGGTCTGCTCAAGGGCCTGGACGGTGTCAACCGAGCTGCGGATCGAAACCGACTGATGGAAGGTCTGGATGCTTTTGAGCAACAGGCATTTAACCTGGTGTTGAGCCGATCCCAGCAGGCCTTCGACCTGAAGTATGAGGATCCGCGAGTTGTCGACCGCTACGGCCCGGGCCTCGGGCAGCAGTTGCTGACCGCACGGCGACTCTGCGAAGCGGGTTGTGGTTTTGTCACGCTGAATTACGGCGGCTGGGACATGCACGGTAACATCAAGAATGCTCTCACCGGACGGTCGCCTCAAATGGACCACGCCGTGTCCGCCCTCGTCGAGGATCTCAGTCAGCGGGGCATGGACAAGAACGTGTTGCTGGTGATCAGTGGTGAGTTTGGCCGTACCCCGAAAGTCAATGGGAACGCCGGTCGGGATCACTGGGCACCGCTCAGTACACTTGCCCTGGCGGGTGGTGGATTGCAGATGGGCCAGGTTGTTGGAGAGTCGGCTGCCAAGGTCGACGTGCCAAAGTCCAAGCCGATTCGCCCACAGGACCTGATGGCAACGATCTTCCACGTGCTGGGGATTGATCCTCGAATCCAGTACATCAATCCAGCAGGCCGACCGGTCTACATGGTGGAGGATGGCAGGCCAATCGAGGAATTAGTTTAACGACGCTCAGTCGAGAGGCAGGCCTGGTGGCCTGCCGCTCACTGTTTTGTCCTGGCTCTAACGAACGGCCGGGGGGGATCCAGTGGCGGATTCAGCTCCAGCATGACCTGCCAGGGCCAGCTGAGAGAATAC
>CAYYZW010000263.1:0-4198 GCA_964476375.1 uncultured Pirellulaceae bacterium | reverse complement strand
CAGTCCTCGAAACGAGAAAGAATCGAAGCATGACAGGAATCAAAGGGGGGGCAGTCCCGGTCCAGGTTGATCAACACGAATCCCTGCCAGACAACAGAGGGAACCGCGTAAAGCGAGTAATCTTGCAGATCAAAATCCTCGACCCCGGCCATGTTCGGAGCACTCTTCAGGCTCCCGGCAAGGTCGTAGGCCCAGCCATGATAGGGACACTGAATTCGCTTGTTGAAGTGGCCGCATGCTTCCTCGTACAAGCGGGTCCCACGATGGCGACAAACATTGTAGAAACACTTCACCTGCCCCTGGTCATCACGGACAACGATGAAACTCTCGCCTTCAAGCTCATGGAGAAAGCAGTCTCCCACCCGCGGGATATCCCGCGCCCGACCAACACAGATCCAGTTCTTTCGGAAGATCTCCCGGGTCTCCTGTTGATGGACCTGCGGGGACGAAAAATATTCGCCGCGCAGTGTCTTCGCGCCCATGGCTGATCTTGAACGACCCATGATTCCCGCCACCGACCCCTTTGATTGTCCGTGAAGGTGTTTTCTCAAACGCAGCCCCACGCTGCCTTGCTTCAAATGAGGATCGCAGGTCAACCCTGCTGCAACAAGTCTTTCCCCCTCCATCCACAGCACGATCGCAGTGTTTTTCTCACACGACCCGATCACTCCACCGGCCGCCGTCTCTCTTTTCTTTTTGGGCGTGACAACTCCTGCCCGAGCGAAGATAATTACTTTCGGCGATAACGCGTACCGATATGTCCGGAGGAGAAGTGCCATGAATCTTACTCGAAGAAATTTCCTCCGAACCCAGGGCGCGGTTCTCACGTTGCCCTTCCTGCACTCCCTTTCGGTCGCAACGGGACAGCAGCAGGATCCGACGAAACCAAGCAAAAAGCTTCTGATCATGTATATCCCCAACGGCATTGTTCGCCGTTGCTTCTTCCCTGGCGAGGAAAACGCAGCATTGCCCGGCTTCGTCGGTGGATTCGATGCGGACAAGACCAAGAACAAGCTCCGGATTCAGAACAAGCCCGGCATCTACCCGCTGGAACTCACGTCGACCATGCAGCCGTTAAAGGACCACACCGGGGACATTACCCTGGTGACCGGGCTGGACCGCACTTACAAGAATGGGCAGGACGTCCATGCCCAGGGTGCATCATGCTACTTGACCAGCCTCTCTCCCGTGCAGGCCCAGGAACAGGGGATCCGGCACCCGAACGGCCGGAGCCTGGACCAGGTAATCGGGGATGCGGTCGGTCAATCCAGCATCTTCAATACCCTGGAAGTCAGCTGCAATGGATTCAGGGCTCCCAAGGAGCCGATCGAATTTGACAATATTTCCTGGTATGGGCCGGGGAAAATTGCTCCCTCGATCCGCGAACCACAGAAACTCTATGACCGGCTCTTTCTCCGAGATAGTTTCCGGGAGCACCTGGCCAACGTCACCGACCTGGTGCTCGCCGACAGCAAGACCCTGGCAAGAAAACTGGCGCCCGATGACCGCCAGACGCTGGACGAATTCATGTCGATGATCCGGAACATTGAAATTCGCATGCAGAAAATGGAAGAACTGCTTGCCGATGCGGATATCGATGTCCCAAAAACCGAGGTCTTGCCGCGGGGCGAATACATCCGGCTTCAGGCCGACCTGGTCCTGCTGGCATTCCAGATGGGTATTACCAATATATCCACCTTCATGCTCGGCCCTGAGCGATGGGATGCCACATTGATGTATGAAGGTGTTTTCGACAAGCCGGTCCAACATCACAACATGACACACAACCAAAAGGGCAACGGCTACAAGGAAGTACAAAAGATCGACATCTTTCACCTCCAGCAGTATGCCTATGTCCTCAAGCGGATGAAGGAAATCAAGGAAGCCGATGGCAGTTCGATGCTGGACAACTCGCTGGTCGCCTACGGCGCGGGGCTGGGCGATGGTTCCACCCACCAGTACTACGACCTGCCGATGATCGTTGCCGGCAAGGCACAGGGACAGATGAAACAGGGGCGATTTATCAAGATGAAGAGTGGCACCCTGAATTCGAACCTGTGGCTGACCTTCGCCCAGCTGATGGGCCTGGAAATCGATTCATACGCGGATAGCACGGGCGTCATTTCTGATTTCTGGACCTGAACTCCCACCGTGTACGACCACTGAAAACGCATGCAAGCCTCCACCCCGCAGATTCCAGCCACGTAGAAATCCCATGCCGACAAGAATTCTCATCGCTCTTGGCCCCCTGGCACTGCTGGTCGGCGGCCTTGCCAGCACCCTGGCCGCCGCCGACCAGGACAAGTCCGTGTTGTCGGTGATCCGCCAGAAATGTGCGAAATGCCATGGAAAAGATGACGTGAACGGGGACGTCAATTTCAAGCTGGTCAACTCCAGGAAAAAACTCCTTGGCCAACCGCAGTTGATCGACCAGGTCATCAACGCGATCGACGACAACAATATGCCACCAGAAGACGAGCCGCAACTGGACGAGACGACTCGTGCGTTGTTACTCACCAGGCTGAAAACGATGCTGGAAGAGGCGACGTCAGGAACGGGCCTCTCGCAATTGAAAATCCGCCGCCTGAACCGTTTCCAGTACAACAACACGGTAAAAGATCTTTTCCAGTTAAAAATGGATGTGTTCGGACTCCCCGAGAAATTGATGACCCGGCATGACAACTATCTCGAGCAGACTCCTGGCATTATGCCGGATGTCGCCCAGGTCGGCTCCCAGTCTTTGAATCCACCTGCCGGCTTGCGCGGCGTGAGCCCCTTTCCAAAAGACCTGCGGGCGAACCATGGCTTCGACAACCAGGCAAACCAGCTCACGCTCTCTCCACTGCTGCTGGATTCCTTCCTGCGGCTCAGCGTGTCGATCGTCGAAAGCCCGGACTTCAATGAACAGAACGTGGGTATCTGGAACGACTTTTTCAAAGAGCCTCCCGACGGCACGGACCCGCATGCCGAGTCGAAACGCCGGCTGACGTCCTTTCTCAGAAGTGCCTTCCGTGGCCCGGTGGATGACGATACGGCCCAGCGCTACGCAACCTATGCGTCGGCAACGATGAAACAGGGTCTGTCGTTTACCGAGAGCATGAAAAAGGTCGTCTCGGCGATCCTCTCCTCACCTCATTTCCTTTACCGTTCAGTCTCCACCGACACCGGCGAAAGGCAATTCGAACTTGCTGCGAATCTCTCTTATTTCCTCTGGGCCAGTTGTCCGGATCTCGATCTACTACAACGTGCCGAAAACGGTGAACTCACTCAGCCCGAGATCCTCCGGCAGACTGTCGACCGCATGATGATGGATCCAAAAATTGAGCGATTCCTGGACACGTTCCCCTCGCAATGGATGCAGCTTGAAAACATCCTGGCTGCCACCCCCGACCCGGAGATCAACAAGTACTTCAGCCTCGACAAGACAAACCCAGCCGGTTTGCAGATGGTACTCGAACCGCTCCTGCTTTTTGATAACGTGTTTATTGAAGACCGTCCGATTATGGAACTGATCGCTCCAAAGTTCAGCTACCAGAGCGACTTCCTACAGGACTGGTACACAACACCGCTGCAGGCCCCAGTCGTGGACGAGGCCATGGTCACAGCGGACAACCAGCTGCGAAGCGAGAAGCTCAAGGTCCTGCAGACCGCCATCGCCGCGGTACGCGAAGAAATGGCGGTCCTGGACCTGGCCATGGCCGACCCGGGCGGCCAGAAGCGGATAGCCGTGGACCTGTCGGTAGGGCAGGCAGCGTGGGAGGCGACCCAGGGCGTGCTGATCGGCGAGCCGGTTGTGCTCTCAAGCTGGAGCCGGATTGGGCCCTTCGGCGGCGCCAGTTTTGATGATGCGCATGGGAAGGCCTTCCTTGACGAAACCAAGGTCGACCTTGCAAAGACGTACGGGGAACTGAAGTGGGTGGAAGCGAAAGAGTATGTTGATGGCAAGGTGCACACGCTCACTGGCACAAGCTGCGCCACCTATCTGTACCGCACCATCGATGCCCCATCGGCCCGGGAGCTGGGGCTTTCCCTGGGAACCGACGACAGCTTTAAGATCTGGCTCAACGGACAACTCGTCGGTGAGAAGAAAGTGACACGCGGGGTGGCGCCGGACCAGGACAAGCTGCGCGTACAGCTCCTCTAGGGTGATAACACCCTCCTGCTGATGGTCTGCATCGGATGTTGTGTGTATGGTTTT
>CAYYZW010000262.1:0-3820 GCA_964476375.1 uncultured Pirellulaceae bacterium | reverse complement strand
TGGTATTCACGACGCGGGGTTGGCCTGGCAGTCGTCATGCTTGTAATTCCTGCATTACTTGTGGCCGCTCCCCGTAAGAAGCGTGGCTCTGTCCGCAAACGTGGAACCGTTCGCAGTCGAGTGAATTTTGAGGCCGCGCCGGTAGAGTTATTCTCCGCGATGAAAGAGGGTCTGGTAAGTGCCAAAGTGATTCCTTTAAGTGAAAGAGGGTTTCACGTCCTTTTGGAAAACAAGAGTGATCAACCGTTGAATGTCCAGGTGCCCTCAGCTGTAGTTGCTTTTTCACCTCCCATTCTGAAGCAACAGGGTATGGGTGGTGGCATGGGCGGCGGCGGCATGGGAGGTGGCGGCGGTGGCGGCTTCTTCAACGTCGAACCGAACAAGGTCCGCCGCATCAAGGTCAATACCGTCTGCCTCGAACATGGTAAGAAAGAACCCAATCCTCGACTCAAATACACGATCGTCCCGATCGAATGGATCACGAAAAAGCAGGAAGTTGCTGAAATATGCAAGATGCTTGGAAGTGGCAAGCTGGACCAGGGCGCAGCGCAGGCAGCAGCCTGGCACTACTCGGATAACATGAGCTGGCAGGAGCTGGGTCAAAAAGTCGGCAAGATTCATCTCAACGGTTTCACCGAGCCCTACTTCCAGCGACAACAGGTCATGCTGGGGATGCAGATTGCCAATGTGGCTCGTGGTCGGGCAGTGCAACACATTGAGGCCAGCAACAAGATCAGACAACAGTCCGAGTCAGAATCCCTCAAGAACCGGTAACCTGGTTCGTGGCGATTGCCTCTCGACTGGAGATCATTTTCAATTGGGCTGCCCTAAAGGGGCAGCCCAATTTTTTTCCCCACCGGCCAATGGGAAAAATCGAAGTCCCATCTCTTTCGGTTTTGCCTCCCCTTCTCCAGGGCGTACAATGAGCAAACACGACCTCGGGCAGCAGGTATGCCCAAAAAGAAAGAAGGGAACTACCTCGAAGTTGAAATTCGTCCTAACCTTCCTGCTGTCCACAAGCACTCTACTGGTTCTAGCCCCCCAGGCCCCATCCGCAAAGCCGGATCCATCCTCCACTGTCGACCAGCGTCGCCTGGAGCAGGTGACTGCCCGCGGGATCAGCTTCCTGCGTTCCAAGGGCCAGCAGGAAGATGGGGCATTCAGCGGAGAGACCGGGCCGGGAGTCACGGCATTGATCACCACGGCCCTGTTGCGTAATAACGTGCCCGCCAGCGATCCGATGACCGCCCGCAGCCTGAAATACCTGGAGGGATTCATCCAGCCAAGCGGTGGCATCCACCAGCAGGGGACGCTCTACCGAAACTACGAGACCTGCCTGGCGATCCTTTGTTTTCAGGAAGCAAACGAGGATGGTCGCTATAGCGAGGTGATCCGGAAAGCGGATGCTTTTATCAAGGGAATTCAATGGGATGATGGCGAAGGTGCCACGCAGGCGGATCCGGGATTCGGCGGTGCCGGGTATGGAAAGCACAATCGTCCTGACCTGTCGAATACAACGTTTTTTATCGAGGCCCTGAAGGCGGCCGGAAACGATGCGGACAGCGAGGCAATCCAGGCCGCGCTCCTTTTTGTTTCGCGTTCCCAGAACCTCGAATCGGAACACAATACGACGTCCTTCGCCGCCAAGAACCCCGATGGTGGTTTTTATTACACGCCGGCAGCGGGCGGCTCGAGCCAGGCAGGGATGACCGACAATGGTGGACTGCGAAGCTATGCCTCCATGACCTATGCGGGTCTCAAGAGCTTGATTTACGCGGGGCTGGATGCAGAGGATCCCAGGGTGGCGGCCGCCGTCAACTGGATCAGCGAGAATTATGACCTCTCGGAAAACCCGGGACTGGGCGATGCCGGCCATTACTATTATTTGCACACCTTTGCCAAGGCACTTTCCGCCCTGGGCGAAGATGAGATTCAGGATACGAAGGGTAGGCGACATAACTGGCGAAGCGACTTGATCGGGGAACTCCTCAGGCGGCAGCGCCGGGATGGCTCCTGGGTAAACCGCAACGCCCGCTGGCTGGAAGGAGACGCCAACCTGGTCAGTGGCTATGCACTGCTGGCACTCTCCTATTGCCGGGCAGGCACGGGCCAGGAATAATCCCTGCTCGCATGCCGCAATCCATCGCCCTGGGTGTCAGCTGGAATACCGGCCGCTGATCACATGAAACTTAACAGGGACAGGGAAATGGCCAAGTACATTACCCGATACGGTGCCATGCGGCTGCTAGGAATCTTCACCTGCCCCGCCGGGGAAGCATATCAACGGGGTGACGATGTCATCCTGAGGACCAGCCGCGGGCTTGAAACCGGTGAAATTCTCTGCCAGGCAACCACGGAAGAGACAGACCAGTTCAAGGATTCGCCGGGGGGCCAGGTTGTGAGAGCCGTTACCAGCACCGACCGGGGAGAAATCAGCCGGATCCAGAAAAACACGCACCAGGATTTCCAGCAGTGCAAGAAACTGGTGGAGAAACTGGACCTGGATATGGAACTTGCCGACATCGAACATGTCTTCGGGGGAGAGAGAGTTATTGTCTATTACCTTGCGGAGGATCGTGTCGATTTCCGGGAGCTTGTTCGGCAACTCGCCTCCGAATTTCAGACACGCATCGAGATGAAGCAGATCGGAGTGCGAGACGAGGCCAAGCTGCTGGCCGACTATGGTGACTGCGGGAAACCGGTCTGCTGCAACACCCACCTTTCACACATGCCGCCGGTCTCCATGAAGATGGCCAAGCTTCAGAAGGCCACCCTAGATCCCACCAAGATCTCCGGCCGTTGCGGACGGCTCAAGTGTTGCCTGCGTTATGAATTTGAAACCTACGAGGAGATGCGAGACGAGTTGCCACCGATCGGGTTCGAGGTCATCACCTCCTCCGGGCGAGGAAAGGTCCTTCGCCACGAGATCCTCACCCAGCAGATCCTGGTTGAAATGGAGGATCACCGTCGCACCATCGTGGCACTGCACGAGATCCTCACCGTGTTGGAAAAGAAGGGTGGTGGTGGTCGCCGGAAACGTCAATAATGGCCTCCTGCTGTATTCGAACAAGAGCAGGTGGACTTGATGAACGAGAACCTCCTTCCCATCTTTCAATTACTCCAGTCCGACCTGCGTTACCAGATGCAGGCCTACCAGTTTGTCCAGGACTCCCTGGCCTTTGCCCAGGAAGTGTTGCCCCAGGAGAAGCCACAGCCTGGAGAAGACCCGCACCTGACCGGCCAGCAACTCTGCGAGGCAATCCGGTTGTTCGCCATTGACCAGTTTGGTTACATGTCCAAGACCGTGCTCAACAACTGGGGCATCCATGAAACAAGGGATTTTGGAGAAATCGTTTACAACCTTATCGATATCGGTCTGCTGAGGCCCTCGGAAAAGGACGAGCGTGAGCACTTTGCCGATGTCTACAGCTTTGAAAAGGCCTTCGTGGAAGATTTCCAGATTCATGGCCAGGATCCGGCCTAGCCGGAATCAGCGGAGTGGATAAAGCGATGGCAGGGCGGAAAAAGAAAAAGGCTTACCAGAAAAAACAATCTGGCGAGAAAAATCACTCCCGTATTCTTCCTGCCGACCCCCCTGTCCGGAGTCCCCTGCTGTTGACGCTCAGCATCATCCTGCTGGTGGGCTGGCTGGCGCTCCTCGGCTGGATCGTGGCCAGGCTCGTCTAACGACTCAACGGCCAACCAGTTCACGAGCCTGGCCGGCGACATTTTCTGCCGTAATGCCAAAGTGCTCGTAAAGAACACTGGCTGGGGCCGACGCCCCGAATCCGGTCATCCCCACGAAACGGCCTCTCTCTCC
>CAYYZW010000261.1:0-3689 GCA_964476375.1 uncultured Pirellulaceae bacterium | reverse complement strand
CTCCAGCCCGCCAGAAGGTTTTTCAAACACCGTAGGGACGACGGCCAAGAAACTGTTCGGACAGGTAACCGATTCACTTAAGCCAATGGATTCCGACTCTCAGGGGAATATTCGATATCCAAACCTGAGCAAGTATCTGGCACTTTCGGAAACCCTGATCAAGATCGGATACATTATCGGTCTTGTACTACTCATCCTTGGTGTCGTGGGGGGAATTCTGACAGCTGTGTTTGGGATGTTTCACGAAGGGGTTATTTTTGGCATTGTTGTGACCCTCTCTACCCTCCTCGCGGGTGCTTTTTATTTCCTGTTTCTTTGGCTCTGGCGCATGATAGCCCTCGCTATGACCGAGTTGCTGAGGGTCTTCATGGATATTGAAATAAATACGCGGCGTGGGTAACACGTCCCCGTTGGCGAACGTCCCAATCGGGAATATTCCTTTCCTGGGGCCAACCAGGTGCTGCCATGAAACGATTACTTGTGTGTCTGCTGCTGGCGGCCCTTCTCAATACCACCCCCCCCGCCCGGGCCGAACAACCTAATTTCCTGGTTATTTTCATCGACGACATGGGTTTTGCCGATCCGAGCTGCTTTGGCAATCCTCTCATCAAGACGCCTCACATTGACAAGCTCGCTGAGCAAGGCATCAAGCTCACTAACTTTTATGTGAACTCGCCGATTTGCTCCGCCTCACGCGTTGCCCTGACCACCGGTCAATACCAGGGTCGCTGGAAAGTTCATTCATTCCTCAACACCCGGGCCGGAAACGCGAATCGCGGCATGGCGGACTACCTCGACCCGTCCGCACCGACGACGGCAAAAAAGCTCAAGGCTGCCGGCTACGCGACCGCCCATTTTGGCAAATGGCATATGGGGGGTGGGCGGGATGTCGATGACGCCCCCTTGCCCCAGGCATATGGTTTCGACGAATCGCTGGTTTCCTTTGAAGGCCTGGGCGATCGAATCATCTCCAATTCCAAGGCGGTGGAGAGAGCGAGAGCTCTTGGCCACGGAAAGATCATTCCCTGTGACCGCTGGGAGAGGATGGAAATCCAGACGGACCGTACGATCGACTTTATCCGCCGGCACCGGGACGGTCCGTTCTATGTGCGGTTGTTTCCAAATGACGTTCACGATGCACACGTGCCTCGCCCCGGCAGTGCCGATAAATTCCTCCCCGTCTCCGACGATCCTTTTGTTCGTGATTTCTTCGCCGTGCTCCAGGAGATGGACAGGCAGATCGGGCGGGTGATCGCGGCAATTGATGAACTGAAACTCCAAAAAAAGACGCTGATCCTCTTCACGAGCGACAACGGCCCCACCGATTGGCCGAAGAAATACCTGACAGGTCCACCCGCCGGATACACCGGGCCTTACCGGGGCAGAAAGTGGTCCCTGTTCGAAGGGGGTATCCGCATGCCCTTCATCGCACGCTGGACCGGTACGATTCCAGCCGGCATCGAAGACACCACCAGCGTGGTCAGCGCGATTGATCTTTCCCCGACTATCTGTCGCTTCGCCGGAGTCCCGGTGGAGGCTGGCCTGGATGGACTGGACCGCGGCGACGTCCTTCGTGGCAAGGCATCCCGTCGCGCCAGCCCCGTTTTCTGGCAATATGGCCATCCCCATGCCATCCTCAAGGGGGGCACACCCCAGAACCAGAGCCCCACCTTCGCGATCCGCGATGGACGCTGGAAATTCCTGGTCAACCCCGACGGGAGCGAAGCCCAGCTATTTGACCTCGAGGCGGATGAAGCCGAAACCACGAACCTTCTTTCCACACACTCGAACCGATCGGCGGCCATGGCTGTCCAGCTTTCCGAGTGGGCTGACGAGATCGGGTTTGCCTTCGATGACAAAGCGTCCCTCACGCCACCCGTGCCTGTGATCGCGATCCTTGCCAGCAACCAGCTCCTTCGATTTGTGAATCACGGCGTCCGGGGGGATACCCACTCGCTGAAGCTGGACGGGGCATCCTGGCTTGACCTGCCAGACTTCCTCGCACCAAAAGTAGCTGGCGGCCGGTCCCTGGAAATCAAGGGCTCCATTCGACCTGGTTCTCCGTCGGGAGTCGTCCTCGCTCACGGTGGCAATCGAGCGGGCTACAGTGTTTATCTTGATGAAGGGCATTTATGTTTTGCCGCCTGTGTGGACAAAACTCGCACTGTCGTTCGCTCTCCATCCGCGATCACTGGTTCTACTCGCTTCGATGCACACTGGACCTCCAGGGGCGAACTTTTTCTCAAGGTAAATGGCACACTCGTCGGCAGGGCGGAACCTGGAATCATTCGACACGAGCCAGGAGACTCTATTCAGATAGGCGCCGACCTTCTCCAGCCCGTCGGGAATTATGATGCGCCGAACTACTTCTCCGGTATGATTGAAAACCTCACTTTCAGGTATCCCAACGGGACCTGAAGAGCCGGCCTGCCACCACCTCCCAGCTGCGACACCCGGAACCCGACATGCGAACCACCACACCATCCTTTCTCCTCATCGCCTCTCTGCTTGGCGCCCTTGCGCTCCCAGGGACCGCCACGGCAAAGCCCCCAGCGCCACCCCGCACCATGATGTGTATCCCAGGCGACCTCCTGTTTTCGGAGGACTTCCACCCCGAGGCTATCTCTGATCGCTGGTGGTTCAAGGCCGACTTTGCCTTGCGGGATGGCGGGCTTTTGCGCACGGACGTTCACCCGTCCGAGACAAGGCGGGTCTTCCTCAAAGACGCGTCCTTTCACAACACGGTTATCCAGTTCAGCTTTCGACTTGCCGGTAAAACGACGGACCTTCGCCTCGTGACTGGCAGCGGTGGCGGTTACAACAGCGTCACTCATATTCGTCCCGGTCATTTCCAGGTCCACACGCCCGTCGATCGAAATGCCGGGATCGTTCCTGCCCAGCTTGGCGAATGCAGTCGCCCACCTCGACCTGGCCAGTGGCAGACGATGACCGTCGAATACTGGGGGGACGAGATCATTGCCCACCTCAGCGACAATGAATTCATCCTCGGCAAACACCCCATCATCGATCGCACTCGCACGTACTTCGCCTTCCAGTTCGATCTCCCCGGCGCGTCGATCGACAACGTCCATGTCTGGAAAGCCAGCGGCCAGCACAGGAACTGGACCGGGACACGCAGCAGGCTCGCAATGGCCCAGGCCGACCGTGACCCGGTCACACGGAATCCCGAGGAGCGTTACCGAATCGAATACATGAACCTCCGGTCCCGCCTGACCCTCCACGACCCGGCCTACCGCGATCTGGTGGCCACACACGACAGGCTCCAGGCCGCTCTCCATGCGGACTACGCGGACGCCTTCATTACCCACAAACAGATCGGGAAACTTATCGCGAAAAAGAAACAACTCCTCAGGGCCAATATCCCCGCTTTCAAGCTCATGGAAACGGAGGTCCACAGGGCGTCCCGGGATGAAGATGATTACGTCCTCTCCACGAAACCCGCGCTCGCCCGTCTTCAGGAGGATGGGATTCCCAGGCAACGCTTCGCCTCGGAACTGGGCCAGGTCCGTGCCCGGCTCGAAGCCGGCGGCGACAAACAACTCGCTGCTCTCGTCGCGGAAACGGCGCGGCGGCAGGCTGCACTCGAGGTCCGCTTCCCCGAGGCCTTCGAAAGCGTCGACGCCGCCGTGGAACGCCGCCCGGCTGTCCGCACCAAGCTCAACGACAAT
>CAYYZW010000260.1:0-9498 GCA_964476375.1 uncultured Pirellulaceae bacterium | reverse complement strand
GAGCTGCCCGAGGGCCGGGCACCAGGCGAGGGGGTCGACGGCCGGCTGCTGGGACGAGTCGAGCTACCCGAGGGCCGGGCACCAGGCACAGGAGGTGCCGGACGGTTACGAACCGAACTGCTTGAGGGCCGGGCACCTGGCGTCGTTGTCGAGGGCCGGCTACCGGGGCGAGTCGAGCTGCTTGAGGGCCGTGACCCTGGTACCGTTGGCGCAGTGACCGGTGACTTCGAATTCACTGTCGTGCGAGCTGGAGGCCTGGGCAAGTTGGTTCCAGGCGATTTTGTACCGGGGCGTGTAGGTCGGTTGGAACCTGTCCCCACCACGCTTCCAGGTTTTTCCAGGTCTCCGCTGGGACGACTCAATTCCGGCTGCGTGCGAATCGATGCCGGAACAGATGCCGGAGATATCGACGGCTTCCCTGAACCTGGATCATTCACGACCAGGCTTGGCGTTTTGGCACCCGGCGGCAATCGAAGGATATCTGCTGGCTGGTTACGGGGTGCCCGAGGACTGGCACCTGGTACCGAACGCGATCCCGGGACGGGGCGATACTCCGGCAGTTTCAGCGAACCGGTGCGGGCACTAGCAAGCTGACCGGGTGTGGAGCCAGCCGTCCCCGGCCTGACCTCACGTTCTGTCAACTGTCGCTGTTTCGCAAGCTCCCGCACCCGATTGGAACCATCCAGAAGATCCTTTCGCTGGTTATTTCCCACCGCCACCACCGACTGGTGATGAGAATGCCCTGGTCGGGCCACGTCGCGCACCGAATGCACAAAGATGGACACGTTCAAAAACGACCCGTAACCTCCAGCGGCAAAACTCACCTGGGCACCGAAAGTGCGGCCCGGGCGATGAAGCGGATGGAGACCATAGTAACTATGCCAGTGGTGCAGGTGATTGAAGTAGTTGATCCCGAATCGCGAGTAGTGGCAGCGATTATATGTCAGGATCGGATCGTAGCCGAACATGCGCGTCTGAAAGTACAGGTTGCTGTAAATGTGACGACCCCGGTACAGCGGATCGTAGAAATCACCAAAGTAGTAATGCGAGTAACGCGGCCGCACGAACATGTGAAGACGAACCGCATCCAGGTTCACCACGCAGTAAGGCCGGTAGACAAAAACAGGGCGCGCGACCACGGCGGGAGAAAAATAGACTGGAGCGTAGAGCTGCCCTCGCAGGGAAAACCGGTGATCCCAGTACCCTCCCACAAAGATCGCACCTCGTGGCGTCGCGACATAATGGTCCGGTACCCAGGTACTATTGGCACGAAAACGTCGCCAGTATCCTGGTCGCCAAAGCCAGCGGGCCCGGTAGACCCAGCAACCGGGAACCCAGAAGTGATTCTTCGTGGGCGCGGCGGTGCTGGGGCCAAGCTCGAGACTCTCGGGTGGCTGTTCTCCATACTCGACCTGGCGCTGGGCCGTGGTCTGCCAGAATCCGGAAACCCACTGGAACCTGTCAGCGTCCTCATGCCAGTAGCCAGGCACCCAGCGATGTCCCTGGGGTGGATTACGCCAGACACCACTGATCCAAATGTAATCCTCTCGTTCATCATCCCAACCCCAGTACCCAGGAATCCAGATGACATTTCCCTCCTCGGGCTTGTATTCAGGGGGTTCTTCCGAAATCGGTTCGGGAGGGGCCTTGGAAACAACGATCCCGGCCTGGGGGTCCTGGTTCACCTGCTCCGCAAATGCCTCATGAAGCGGCCCGCGTGCCAGGACCTCCACACCCTCCTCTCCCTCTGCTGGATCTGCGACTGCCCCGGTTTCCTGCTGCCCACTCAATGTGGCAATCCCAAGCAACAGGATCATGAGAGGAACCAGGACCACAGCATCACGGGTTAGAACAGAGCGTTTCATTTTTTCTCATCCTTATAGAGTCATCCCGTCCAACGAGCGACTGCCTGGCCTTGGCGAACCGGCAGTTCAATAAGAAACGTTGCACAAGATATGCCAAAAATAGGCCCTGTTGTGCTATTCGTTATTTTACCCTGAAAAACACGCATGTTTGCAGAATACACCTCTATCCAGACAATTCCAAGCGGCCCACTTCCCTGTCATCAATCTGATGACAGGTGTGATCATTCCTTTTCTGCCTATTTCCTCGTCCAGCACCCATTCTCCAGGGGATAACCCGTGGCATAGCTGCGCGAGGATTATTAGGATGTGGTCAGCAATAGGCAATTACTTCTTCCAGGAATCTGTACATGTTCTCTTTTCGACTTTCCATGGCGACGACACTGGTCACGGCAATCCTGCTCTCCCAACCGGCAGCGAGTCAAAACTGGACGGAATTCCGTGGCCCATCCGGGACAGGTATCTCGGCAGCCAGGGATCTGCCGCTGCAATGGAGTGAATCGGAGAACATCCAGTGGAAGCTGGAGATCCATGGCAAGGGCTGGTCATCGCCCGTCTCATGGGACAACCAGCTCTGGCTCACCACCGCCACGGAGGACGGCAAGAAGCTGTACGCGATCTGTGTGGAACGCAGTACCGGTAGAGTACTTCACGACATTCTCGTCTTCGAGAACAAGGAGCCCCGGTTCTGCCATCCCACCAACAGTTATGCGTCTCCCACTCCCACGATTGAAAAAGGGCGTGTCTATGTTCACTTCGGCAGTTACGGAACTGCCTGCCTGGATTCCAGTTCAGGCAAGGTTCTCTGGACCCGTCGCGACCTTCCATGTAATCACTGGCGCGGGCCCGGCTCCTCCCCGATTATCGACGACGACAACCTGATCGTGGCCTACGACGGGTATGATCTCCAGTTCGTGGTGGCAATGAACAAGCGGACGGGAAAAACCGTCTGGAAACGTGACAGGAATATTGACTACGGAACGGATAACGGCGATCGCAAGAAAGCTTATTCCACGGGCACCATTATTGATTTTGATGGCCGCCGGCAGTTTGTCAGCCCCAGCGCCGTGGAGACCATTTCCTACGACCCGGCCACAGGCAAGGAATTCTGGCGAGTTCGCCATGGAGGTATGAACGCTGCCATCCGGCCGCTGATTGGTAACAACCTGCTCTACATCGCTGCCGGGTCAGGCCCAACTTCCCTGATCGCGATACGTCCGGACGGTTCAGGAGACATCACCAGCACGCACATGGAGTGGAGTTCCGGCAAGGCGATCCCCAAGCGTCCCTCTCCACTGCTGATCGGTGACCGGCTGTTCCTGCTCAACGACGAGGGGATTGCCAGTTGCCTGGATGCCACATCCGGGGAGACGATCTGGCAGCAGCGTGTGGGAGGAGGAGGGAGTTATCGTTCCTCGCCGATCTACTCCGAGGGAAAAATCTACTGGTTCAGCCTGGAGGGAGAGGCTCATGTACTGGCGGCTGATGACGAGTACAAGCTGCTCTCAACGAACAAGCTGGACCATGGCTGCCAGGCATCCCCCGTACCGGTAGGGAATGTGCTTTACGTGCGAACAACAAAGCACCTCTATGCCATCGGCTCGGGCAAGTAACTGACCTTGCTCAACGATATCCCGATCCACTAGGCTCCTCGCTCACGTGCCAATCGCGTGACGTTGAATTCAACCGAGGAGACCCCATCATGGACCGAAGACTCCTGACCCTCCTTTTTGCTATCGGCAGCATTGGTTTCACGGGCTGCCAGAGTGCCCGCTACGTCCTCAAGGAAGCGGATCATGGTGTGGTTGCCATTCCCTCGACAGTAACCTGGCCGGTCAATCACCGGGAAAAGGCCGACATCTTGATGCACCAGCATTTCCCAGGCGGGTACGACATCGTGCGTGAGGAGGAGGTCGCTGTCGGGGCCGAGACTTCCACGCACTCCAGCGAGTCATCCAGTCTTACCCAGACCCGGGATACCACCGAGTGGCGGATCAGCTATCGACGCAGCGATCCAGCCTCGGTGCCTGCCGAGAACCCCTGATCATCGCCGCCAGCAGGGACATCTTTTGAAAGGAAATTCGACACTTCTCTTCCCCTGGCGGGTTTAAGAGAGTACCAGGCACCGGCCTGGTGTCCATTTTTATCTCTCACGCTTTCTCCACGAAAGGTGAATGCTGGATGTCGCATTGGACCTGGATGGCAGTCCCTCTCCTGGTGGCCCTTCTTGGAGGTCCCAACTCTCTTTCCTTCGCGGAGGACTGGCGTGGATTTCGAGGCAACGACGGCTCGGGAATCAGCCGTGACGAGTCCCCCACACCGATCCACTGGAGTGGTACGGAGAATCTTCGCTGGTCAATAGAGCTGCCCGGCGCCGGCTCCTCCAGCCCGATCGTCGTGGGAGGAAAAGTCCTTGTCACCTGCTACAGCGGCTACGGCAGTCCCGCGGGGGGGCCAGCGGAGATCTCTGGACTCAAGCGACATCTGGTCTGCGTGGATCGCCAGACCGGCAAGGAGCTGTGGCGATCCACTGTCGAATCAGCCTCTCGGGAAGATGCCTACCAGGGCTTTATCACGGAGCATGGATATGCCTCCAGCACCCCTGTCTCCGATGGCAAGACAATCGTTTCTTTTTTTGGCAAGGCCGGTGTCGTGGCCCACGACATGCAGGGCACGAGACTCTGGAAAACAGACGTGGGACAGCAATCAGGTTCACGTCTCTGGGGATCCAGCGGGAGTCCGATCCTGGCAGGGAACGTGGTCATCGTCAACGCGTCGGACGAGAGTCTTTCCATACGTGGTCTCGACAAGACCAACGGGAAAGAACTGTGGAAGGCAGAGGCCCGGGGACTGGAAAACACCTTTAGCACCCCCCTGCTGGTAAGCGTCGACGGCCACAACGAGATCGTCGTTGCCGTCCCGGGTGAAGTCTGGGGGCTGGATCCTGTGACAGGCAAGCTCCTCTGGTATGCAGGCACGGCAACAGATAGCAATGTTTCGCCAAGCCCTGTTTTCCACAACAACACGGTCTTTTGCATGGGAGGCCGAAGCGGCAGCACCACCGCGATCCGGCTCGGTGGCAAGGATGATGTGACCAACTCCCACCTGGCCTGGTCCAGCGAGGAAAGTTCTTATGTCCCTTCGCCGGTTGCTCACGACGGCCATCTCTACTGGGTGAGTGATCGTGGGATCGCTTATTGCCTGAAGGCAGAAAACGGAGAGATGATTTACCAGAAAAGGCTTGCCCGTAATAGTGGTTCTCGTGGTGGCCGAGGCTTCTACGCTTCCGTCGCCCTGGCAAACAAGAAGCTCTATGCCGTCAGCCGCTCTGCGGGAGTATTCGTCCTGGCGGCAGCGCCGCAATTCAAACAACTTGGCCAAAACAGGATGGAAAACGATCATTCCCAGTTTAACGGCAGTCCGGCAATCAGCCGGGGACAGATCTTTCTTCGTTCCAACACCAGGCTTTATTGTATTGAGACCAATTAACAAGCTAGACTAGATAAAGTCACCACCAGGGCGCATCCCTATCTTTTAAGGACAACAGTAATGACCAGGCATTTCCTCACCATCCTGAGTATTCTCCTTTTCTCCTGCGCGGCGGAAACATATGCCCAGCAACAACCCCCACAGCCCCCCGGACAGGGTGGTGCCAGACAGGGTGGTGCCAGGCAGGGTGGTGCCAGACAGGGCGGTGCCAGGCAGGGTGGTGGCCGGCAGGGTCAGCCAGGACAACCGGGAGCTGGAGGTTCATCCCGGATCCTGATGCTCCCCATCATCGTGGCCCTGGATGCAAACAAGGATGGCGAGATCTCAGCTGCGGAAATCAAGAATGCCGCTGCCTCATTGAAGAAACTGGACCGGGACAAAGACGGCAAGCTCACGCGAGAGGAAATAATGCCCCAGTTCGGCGCGGCTGGCGCCGGTGGACGTGGCGGTGCCGGAGGACAACGCCCCGGAGGACAACGACCCGGTGGACAGCCTGGTGCAGGAGGAGAACGGCCCGGTGGACAGCCCCAGGGAGGAAACTTCGGTCCCGAGCAGTTTATCGAACGCATGCTGGCCTACGACAAGAACAAGGACGGCAAGCTGGACAAGGAGGAAATACCTGAACGGATGGCGCGCATGATCGAGCGTGGAGATTCGAACCAGGATGGCGTGCTTGACAAGAAAGAACTGGAGACGATGGCAGAGCGATTCTCCCAGGGTGGCAACCGGCCTGGCGGCGCGGGTGGACAGCGGCCCGGCGGTGCAGGTGGACAGCGGCCCGCAGCTCCTGGAGGTGGAAACCGTCCCGCTCCTCCCAACCGTGGCCAGGATCTTCCCAAGCGACCAGCCACGAACTAGTCCTTTTACCCGGGAATGAAATATGTCGAGCGTGAATCGACGCCAGCTCTTCCAGCACTCGATCCTCGGACTGGCCGCCGCTGGTGGTGCAGGACTGGTCCTGCGTGCCGGAGCAGCACCCACCGAGGCCACCGAGGACGTTCACAATTACCAGGACTTCCTCGACAAGAACGGCATTCCAAGGGTTCAGCCAGCCAAAAAATGGGAGCCCTCACACCCGGACATCCTCGGCCCCTTCTACGTCCCAGGTGCACCGTTCCGCGGCAAGATCACATCGCCGCTGGAACCAGGAGATCCACTCCTGATGCGTGGGCGAGTCTGGGGGATCAACACCCGCAAACCGATTCCCAACGCGGTTCTCGATGTCTGGCAAGCAGACGCCAGGGGCCGGTACGATATGACCGACCCCCAGAATCCGCCAGAGTGGAGTGAGTTTCGAAACCGAATTCGGCTCGTCGTTGATGAAACCGGTTACTACGAGTTCGAGACAATCCACCCCGGGGCGTACGGCATTGGAAATGGAACACGTCCAAGCCATATTCACTACATGGTCCAGGCACCAGGCTACAAGAAACTGGTCACGCAGATCTATTTCAAGGGCGACCCCCACATCGCCAGCGACCCCTGGGCCAGCAAATCCAACCTGATCATCGAAACGGCGGCGATCAAGGAACATGGCGGCAGCTACAAGCAAGGCACCTTTGATATCGTGCTGGCAAAATCCTGACCACCCTCGTGGAACAGCTGATTTCTCCTGGAGCGGCAATAAACGTGAGAACCTTGCTGCTTGGAATGTTTTCGGTTCTGCTTGCTGGTTCCTCCCTGCTGGCCCAGCAGCCTGAAGCAAGCACGGGATTTCAACAGCTGGAAAAACAGTTCGAGGCAAATCGTCAACCACGCAAGTTTGTTGAACCCTTTCTCGCTTTTGCCCGCTCGCATGCCGATGCCCCGGAAGCGATCAGTGCCTTGACCTGGGTCTTGAAGTATTACCAGCGGGGGCCCGAGGCGGACGAGGCCCTGAAGTTACTGGCAGACCACCATGCCGACAATGACCAACTGCTCCCGGTTTTTCAGCGCATCGGTCGCAATCCTTCCCTCCTTGTGGGACAGCTTTACCGGGCGGTACTAAAGCAGAACAAGGATCCCCAGGTCCTGGGTAGCGCCTGCATGCGCCACACGGAATACCTGCTACGGCAGCTTGAACTGAAACAGGAGATCGAATCCACCCCTCAGAACCGGGAACGCTATGAACAATTCCTCGGCAAGGCAAACGTGGATTATCTCCGTCGCCTGAAAATTGACGCTGTCCTTGTCGAGGCCGAATCCCTTTGCCTCCGGATTGAAAAGGACTTTGCTGAGTTACGGACATTCCAGGGAATCCTCGGAGACCTCGCAAAGCGGAAGCTCTTCACGATCCGTCATCTTTCCATTGGTCGCCCGGTTGCAAATATCGAGGGGGAGGATGTCTTTGGCCAGCCACTCCAGCTCACCGACTTCCGGGGAAAAGTCGTCGTCATCGACTTCTGGGCGGACTGGTGTCTCACCTGCCGGACCATGTACTCCAGCAACCGGAAGCTGGTGGAAGAGATGGAAGGCCGGCCCTTTGTCCTTCTGGGCGTCAACAGCGATCGGGACCGGAAACAGACCGGGCGCGTGATCCGTACCCAGGGGCTGAACTGGCGAAGCTGGTGGGATGGCGGTTCCACCAGGGGGCCGATTGCCAGGACCTGGAATATCGAGACCTGGCCGGCAATCTTTGTCCTGGATCACAAGGGAGTGATTCGTTACAAGGACATCAAGGGCAATGAACTTCACCAGGCAGTGGAAAAGTTGGTCCGCGAGGCGGAAAAGTAAGCCGGGCAAACGGTAACCCTGCTCTCTCCTGGCAAGTGATTTGTGTCTGGAAAAGAACCGCACCGGGAGGTGGATCCGGGACCGGCCAGAGTTGGTTGAATCCAAGAACCTGTTGACGGCCTCAACACCGGTTGCTGACAATACGACAACTCCGCGCCAAATAGATCGAGGTTCCTTCCATGAAATACGCGACTCCCAGTTTTTTTCTGCTTGCCCTCGTCTGTTTCCTGCTTCCCTGGGCCAGCGTGACCTGTACCGTCCCGGACTTTGAGTCAACTGAAGCCGAAAAGGAAATGAAAATATCTCAAACTGGTCTACAGATGATCACCGGAAAGAACTCGGTCAGGATCGATGGAAAGGCCCCCACGAAGGAAGAACGCAAGGAGATGGAAGAAGACAGTCCATTTGTGAACGAACTGGAAACCGCTCCACTGCTGATCGTCTTTCCTCTTGCTCTCTTGGTTGGGCTGGCCATGTCTTTTTCCCGTCCTCGTATTGCTGGTCTAGCCGGCGGTATAGCGGTGGTTATTGGCGTCGCCCAATTTGTGATTGGCTTCCCTATCACAGAAAAAATCAAGGAGATGCAGCGTGAAGCGGGCACCATGAGTGGAACAACAAGCAGCGGAGAAACCGGATCCATGTTCGATATGGACATGGATATGGAGATGGAGATGGACAAGGGCATTCCAGACTTCATGGATAAGCCAGACGACAATTCTTTCGACCTTGATCCCAACGCCACGGAAGCTGTCTCCGATCCAGAAGGTTGTAACCAGGATGAAACCCAGCGTACTGATGTGGACCCCACTTTTCCTGGATTCGCAGAGGACGCTTCCGAGACGCTCGACGAGATACCTGGTGAAACAATGGAGACAATGCCTGACGGCATGGAGAGCTCGTTTGAGATGGATTTCAATAACGAGATGGACCGGGGCATGTCTGGAATGATTGCAAGCGGTTTTAAGCGGCATACGGAACCATCCTTCTGGCTCAGCATGCTGGCCGCCATCCTGGGAACCATCACCGGTTTGATGCAGGGGCTTGGACTTCAGGTCCGTTTCACTTCAACAGGACCTGGCTCGCCTGCGACCGCCCCGGATCCGTCCTCCGTGGGAGCAATCGTCTCTGCCGAGGAGGCTGGAAACACGACGGACCTTTCTCCGGAGGATGAAACTGGCAGCGAGTAATCGCTAATCGCTGGCCGGCAGTTCCCGATCAATCCCGTCTCACGTTCCCTGGAGGGCATCTCAGCGCACACGGGAAACCGCCTCCCTTTACCTGCCCGGGACAACCGTCGCCTCACCACGGCTGAGAGATGTCAAGATACCCCGCTGCAGTGAAGGGCATGTCTTGATGTTGATAGTCGAGTAATCCAGTCCGTCATTCCGGCTCGCCAGGGCATACCACCTTGCCACTGTCTTGACGGCATATTGCT
>CAYYZW010000259.1:0-1953 GCA_964476375.1 uncultured Pirellulaceae bacterium | reverse complement strand
ACCATGGGAACGGACAGCCCTGGGACACGCACAACGCCCATCACAAGAAGAGTCGGGAATTGGCGGGAACGATGGACCAGCCGGTTGCGGCGCTTCTGGATGACCTCAAGGAGCGGGGGATGCTGGAGGATACGCTGGTGGTCTGGGGAGGCGAATTCGGCCGCACCCCCACCACGGAAAACGGGAACGGACGTGACCATAATCATTATGGATTCACCATGTGGATGGCCGGCGGGGGAGTCCGTGGGGGCATGTCCCATGGGGAAACGGACGATTTCGGTTTCAAGGCGGTCACCGACCGGGTTCACATCCATGACCTGCACGCGACGATCCTGCATCTCCTGGGGATCGACCACGAGCGGCTGACTTATCGGTATGCCGGCAGGGATTTTCGCCTGACGGATGTCTACGGGAACGTGATCACGCCGATCATCCGCTAATGCATCACCGGCCGACACGTCCTGTTTAGCTTGTGGGGCCAAGTTCCGGGATCGGCATTCCATCGCTGAGCATGATGGGAACCGGGCGACCGGAATAGTCGGGGAATGCGGTCTCCCGGAAATCCACGCCCAGGTGGTGATAGATCGTGGCAAGGAAGTCACCCCGGCCGACGATGCGTGTGACGGGGTCTTCGCCTCGCACATCTGTGCGGCCGACGACCTGTCCCGTCTGCATCCCGCCGCCGGCAAAGAGGATGGATGTGGCCCGCGGCCAGTGGTCACGACCAGGCTGCATGGTGCCTGCCGGTGCACTCCCTATTCGCTTGCCGGTACTCTTCTGGTGACTGATCCGTGGGGTTCGACCGAATTCACCGGTCACAACGACCATCACCCTTTTGTCCAGGCCCCGGTCGTAAATGTCCTCGATCAATGCCGCCACGGCCTGGTCGAAAAAGGTCAGGCGATACTTGATGGCCTCAAAACAATTGGCATTGACCGCATGGTCGTCCCAGTTGCCGACCCCGCCACAAAGGGCGCCGCCGAACTGGGCCGTGACCAGGTCAACTCCTGATTCCACAAGTCGCCTGGCCAGGAGGAGTTGTTGTCCCCAGCGGTTGCGGCCGTAACGGGCGCGGGTTTTGTCGCTTTCCGCCGCGATATCAAATGCCCGGGTGGCAGCCGAACCGGTGAGGACATTAAAGGCCTGCTGTTCATAAACATCCAGAGCGTCCATGCGGTGAAGGTGGTCTGCTCGTTCCTTGAAGTGGTCGAGCTGCTTGCGGAGGGTGATGCGTCGTCCCAGCGAGACCTGGTCGATTCCCTTGGTCTGGGCCAGGTTGTTGACCGAGAAATTATCGGCATTCGGATCTTCATTGACAGCAAAAACACCGTAGGCATTACCGAGGTAGGACGGGCCCAGGAAATTAACCGGACCAACCCCGACGTAATTGGGGAGTTCTCGCGCCGGGCTGTAGCGGAGCTTGTGAGTGACCGAGAAGAGGTCGGGATAGAGCGGGGTGCGGCGCAGAACCCGCTCGGGGAAACCGGTCAGCAGCTGGTGTGTCCCCTGCTGGTGACAAAACCCGGTGTGGGCGACGGAGCGAAGAAGCGTGAATCGGTCAGCAACGCGAGCATGGTGGGGTAATAACTCGCACAGTTGGAGCCCCGGTGCAACCGTGTCCATTGGATTGTAGGGCCCACGAAAATCGCTACCGGAGTCAGGTTTTGGATCGTAGGTTTCCAGGTGGCTGTGTCCGCCGGGTAGCCAGACGAGAATAATTGCCGTCCCCTTGTCATCGCCCGGGGCTGCCTCGGTTCTTTGTCGGAGGAGATGGGGCAGGGAGAGGGCGGAGAAACCCCCCAGCCCGATGCGGATTGTCTCGCGTCGGGAGAGGATCGTGCGGGAGTGAAGAGGAATATACACAGGCGCGGGTGGGAGAGAAACCAGTTACTCCAATTCTGACGGCATTCCTTTTTTGAATCAATCTGTTTTTGTGCTCGAGACACGGAAGAA
>CAYYZW010000258.1:0-9466 GCA_964476375.1 uncultured Pirellulaceae bacterium | reverse complement strand
CGAGGTTGATTCAGCTTCTGATGATTCTGCCGAGGATGATTCACCTTCTGATGATTCGGCCGAGGAAGATACACCTGCGGAAGAACCGGTCACGGAAGAGCCAGCCGGGGAGCCACCGGCTGACGATGAAGCAGCGGAAGAATTGCCGGGATGATGATCCCCAGGGACAACCACCAGGTGGAATCCCGGAATTGAGAATTGGAGAGCAGCCGCCACACTGAAACACCCGCATTAACTCAAACCGTCCAATCGGTACAAGAGGGCCGATTGACAGAGGAGCACGGTTTTATGTGACGTAAAGAACAAACAAAATCCCTGCGGTACATCCGTCATGTACCGGGCCCCATCCAGATGGGGTCCATGGCAGGTGATAACAAGAGGAGCCTGAACATGGCTACGCGAATATACTCCCTGGCGAAGGACCTCGGTCTGGACAACAAGGAGTTAGTCGAGATCGTCAAAAAGGCTGGCATTGCAGGCAAGGGTTCTGCTCTTGCAAGCCTGGAAGACGACGAGGTCGAGAGAATCAGGCATTTCATGGCCGAAGGTGAGAGCCAGGCCAGTAACGACCCCCCCCCTTCGATGGCGCGGCCGGAGCCAACAGACCGCGGAAGCATCAAGGTTGTCACAACTCGCAGCCCATCCACTGCTCCGCTTTCACGCAAGCCTGCGGAAAGTGAAACCGCGCCGGAGGAACCTGCCAAGGCCGTGGAAGAGGAGGTCGAAAAAGTCTCCCCCGATGAGCCGGCCCCGTTATCCCGTGAGGACATGCTGCCCATGGGGGATAGCAATATCAAGGTCATCACGGCCGGCAAATCCGATGACAGTGACGAGCCTGGAGATCCATCCAAGCCTCGGGAAAAGAAACCGCGTGCTCCGGTTATCAAGCTCACCCAGTTGCCGGATGTTCCCCAGCCGACGAATGAACCTCCACCGGAAGAAGGAAAAGTACAGCAGCCTGAAATACGGTTAAGCCGGGATGCAAAACGGCCAAGTCGACTCGGAGCGGGAATGCCAAAGGCACCAGCCAACCAGGCCCCCGAGTTAATGGATCCAGAAAAACTCTCCCAGCAGACCCAGAAGGGGCGGCGGGGAAGAGGCAAGGAGAAGGAACCCAATCCAGGCCTCACCGGAATGGCAAGTGCCCGGGCCGAGCGATACAACAAGCGGCAGCGGCGCGAGCAGATGACGGTACAGGGGGACAGGCGACATCGACGCCGGCGTCGCACGCTGACCCGTACCGGGAAGAACACGGCGGCACCTCGCAAATCACGTGTGGTCCTGGAATTGCCGTGCACGGTACGCAGTTTCTCCGAGGCGGCAAGTATTCCCAGCAGTCAAGTCCAGGCTGTACTGATGGGCCTGGGCTTGATGGTGACCATCAATGCCCAGATCGATGTGGAGTTTGTGGAGATGCTGGCGGAGGAACTCGAGGTCAACCTGGAATTTCGACAACAGGAGACCCTGGAAGATTCCCTGCTGTCCCAGATCGATCAGCAGGAAGACCCGGAGGAGTCCCTTACCTCTCGCCCACCCGTTGTGACTTTCCTGGGGCACGTCGATCACGGCAAGACATCATTGCTGGATGCCCTGATTGGAATTGACGTGGTCTCAGGGGAGGCAGGGGGTATTACCCAGCACATTCGCGCCTACCAGATCGAGAAGGACGAACGCCAGATTTCATTTGTCGATACACCCGGGCATGAAGCGTTTACCGAGATGCGTGCGCGGGGAGCCAACGTGACGGACATTGCCGTGCTGGTGATTGCCGCGGACGACGGGATCATGCCTCAAACGGAAGAGGCGATCAGCCACTTGAAGGCGGCCGAGGTTCCCATCGTGGTCGCCCTCAACAAGATGGACTTGCCGGGAGCCAATCCCGAACAGGCCATGACCCAGCTGACGCAATTCGAACTCACCCCCAGCGAATGGGGTGGTGACACAGAAATCGTCCAGACAAGTGCTGAGACGGGAGCGGGACTGGATGAATTACTTGAAACGATCCTCACGATTGCAGAGCTTCACGAATACCGTGCCAACCCGGACCGGGTTGCCAATGGGATATGCCTGGAAGCGGAGCAGGAGGCAGGGCGAGGTGTGATTGCCAAGGTAATCGTTACGAATGGCACACTCAACGTCGGTGACGTCCTTGTCTGTGGACGCACCTTTGGTCGCGTCAAGGCCATGTATGACACGATGGATCACTCCAAGCAGCTTGAAAAGGCTCTCCCGGCGATGCCTGTGAATATCACCGGCTTTGACACTGCCCCGGAGGCAGGGGATGCTTTCCATGTGCTGGAGGACATCTCCATGGCTCGCGAAATTGCTGACCAGCGAATTTTCCGTACCCGTGAGGCATCGCTCTCGGGTATTACGACCCGTATTTCCTTCGAGGACTTCCAGCGACAGCTTGAAGAAGGAACTCTCGCCCAGTCCGATGAGATTGCCATGATCAACCTGATCATCCGTGCGGATGTTCGGGGATCGATTGAGGCGATCAGGAAGGAACTGGAAAAACTCCATCACAACGAAGTCCAGATCCGAATCCTGCAGGCATCCGTGGGAGGTATTACCTCGGCCGATATCATGCTGGCACACGCTTCCACGGCGGTTGTCGTCGGGTTTAACGTGATTCCAAATGATGATGCACGAGTGCTTGCAGATGAAAAGCAGGTCGAGATACGTCGTTACGACATCATTTACAAGCTGACCGAAGACATCAAGGCACTCCTGGAAGGTCAATTGAAGCCGGAAGAACGGGTCGTGGAACTCGGGCATGCCGTGGTCCAGAGAGTCTTCTCGATCAGCCGGCTGGGGAACATTGCCGGCTGCAAGGTGGTCCGTGGGGCGATCCAGCGTGGATGTCGAATCCGTGTCAATCGTGATGGACGTACAATTGGTGATTACCCGCTTGATTCACTCAAGCGAGAAAAAGACGATGCACGGGAAGTCAACCGGGGCATGGAATGCGGCATCAAGCTCTCAGGATTTAATGACATCAAGATCGATGATGTCCTGGAAGCATACGAGATCGAGGAAATAGCCCGCACACTGTAGGTATTTTCTCCTCCTGCCAGGCGACAAGGCGATGATATTTATTACCCAGTCGGTGCGAAGGAAGAAGTGACAAGTCATGGTATCCCGACGCCTTCTCAAGGTTGCCCAGGCGATCCGCGAGGTAGTAAGCACTGCCATCGTGATGGACTTACAGGACCCACGGATCGAGAACGCGACTGTTACCTACGTCGAGGTCAGTGGAGACATGCGGCGAGCACGGGTTCATGTCTCAGTGATGGGCGACGAAAAGCAACAGAGACGCTGCCTCCATGGACTCCAGCATGCTGCTGGATTCCTGCAGAGGAAAATTGCCCAGCGGATCGACACACGTTATACCCCCAAGCTGGAATTCACCCTCGATGAGGGAGTCCAACACTCCCTTGAAATCCAGCAGCTTCTTGGCGAGTTGCTCCCGGACGAGGATGAACAGGCTCTGGATCCCGTGGCCCAACCGGACAGCGAGTAATAACGGTACTAGCAGAAGGAAAAAGAACTGACGGATGAGTACTCCAAGCCGCTCCGATTTGATTGCGAAGACATTTCGTGTTCTGAAAAAGAAATTCAAGCGTCGCCCCACACCTGGTGACCGAACCGTTCTCGAACACTTGCTTTTCGCCTGCTGTCTGGAAAATGCGACGCCTTCCCAGGCAGACGAGGCCTTTGGAAAGCTGCAGGCACTGTACTTTGACTGGAACGAAGTCCGGGTCACCACCATCTCCGAATTGACCGAGGTGATGGGGAAGATTTCCGATGCCCCGGACGCGGCCCGGCGACTTCGGTACTGTCTCCACCATGTCTTCGAATCCCATTACTCCTTCGACATTGACGACCTGAAGAAATTGACCATCGGCAAGGCAGTCAAGCAGTTGAAGAGTTACCAGGGGATCACACCATTTGTCATCTCCTATGTGGTGCAGCAGGGACTCGGGGGGCATACCATTCCGCTCAACAGCGGTGCCCTGCGGGCCTTTACCATCCTTGGGATCGTCACCGAAAAGGATGCCAAGAAGAAACGGGTACCGGGACTGGAGCGGGCCATCGCCAAGAACAAGGGAGCAGAATTCGGTGACCTCGTTCATCAACTCGGTGTCACGATGGAGAACAGTCCCTATGGCAAGGTAATCCAGGAGACAATCCTGGGAATTAACCCGGCAGTACGGGAGCAGTTGCCGAAACGTCCACCCAAGGAAAAATCGGTCGAGAAAAAACCCGACAAGAAAAAACCTGCCGCCCGGAAGACAACCAAGAAAAAGAGCTCGGCGAGTAAAGCGACAAAAGAGAAATCCAAGAAACCCGCACGAAAGAAATCGTCCACCAGGAAACTGAGTCGCAAGAAACCTCGCTAGGAACCGCCAGGCAACTCATTGCCACGAGAGCGGTGGAGTTGATAAACTGGCAAGCCGAGTTAACATCATGATCCCGTTGACAGATTGAATCGGAGTTCACTTGTGAACCGTTGGCGATCTCCTTTCTTTCTCTTCCTGCCGGCCTCTTTTCTTTTCATTGCCATGACGGCAAACGCGGCGGAAGATCCACCACGTCGATCCTCCCTGTCCGATCTCGAGGAAGCGGTTCTCCCCTTCATTCCACGGTCCCCACGGTCCGACATCGAGCTGGACAAGGTCCAGGCGAGCGCCCTTTTTGCCCACGGAAGGATGCTCTATCAGCGCAAGGATCCTATCCGGGCACTACGGCGTTACCAGCGAGCGTGGCAATATGACCCGACGTTTGCTTCCATCCCGGCCGAGATCGTCAAGCTGGCCCTGGAGCTGAAAAGGGAAGACGAAGCCGTCCGTTTTGCTGCCCTGGCACCAGGATTTCCACCATCCCATATCTCCAGCTTCCCTCGTATCGCATCACTGCTTACCAGTAACGGAGAGTATGCAGCTGCCGGACGGCTCTACCGTCAGATGATTGCCCTGCGACAGGACGCCCTCACCGGATCGGCCATGCTGGCAATCCATCTTGAACTTGGGCGGCTCGAATTGCTGGCTGGGGATCCCGAAGAATCCGCAACTGCTTTCCAGTACGTCGTCGATGCTCTCGCTGACCCGGACGGACACAAGTTAACTGAAAATGATATTCGCCGCGTGGTCAGTAAGCCCGCAGTCGTCAATAACATGATCGCGGAGAGCTTCCTGCTTTCAGGGAAGCTGGATAAAGCGGAGAAGATCTTCGATGCCGAGCAACAGCGACAACCCAATGACGCCCTTTATGCTTTTCACCTTGCCACGCTGGCACAAAAGCGTGGCGCCCAGGATATCGCCCATGAGAAGCTCAACGATTACTTCCAGTCTTCAAGCACGGATGCAGGAACACGAGCGTACAGGCTTCTCAAGGAACTACTGGATGAGGAATTCAAGAATTCTGGCCGAGTGGAAAAAATCTATATCCGCCAACTGGAGGAACTTTACCAGGCGGATACTGAAAACCGGGAACTCCAATCCTATTTGGCTGGGGAACTGATTGCAGCGGAGCAATGGTCCCAGGCAAGGACACTCTGCGAAGAGATACTTCGCAGGCAAAAATCAACCCTGCTCTACCGGCAACTCCTCGAGTCATTTCATGGGCTCTGGAGATCCGGGGAGAAGGACGACCAGACCGTGGATATCCTGGTCAGGCTGCTCGCTAAGCTTTCGGGAAACAACAACACCACCACGGACGAGGTGATCGACCGGATCGCTGCGGACAAGGCGCTCGTCAACCGGATGCTGGCCATGGTCATGCCGATGCTGGAGAGTGCAGAACATTTTCAGGAAAGGCCACCGGAAAAAGAAGGACGTTCCCTGGCAGGTCAAATTGTCACCTCCCGAGTCGAGGTCGCAATTGCTCTTGGCAGGCTGGCTATTGAAAGTCACCAGGCCGAGAGGGCAAAACCGTTCTTCGAGTTTGCCATCGCCCAGCAGCCAGGCCAGCAGGCCCGCTGGCTCGACGTCTGGGCTCTGCAATTGTTGATTGCCGATGAGATCGAGATGTCCATAGAGATCCTGGAAAATGCCGTGGGGAATGACCAGGTAAGTCAAAAACAGGGATTTTACTTTTTCCTCGCCAGTGCAGCAGAAATGGCGGGTAACACGGAACGAGGACTGGAGGCAGCCCGCCAGGCGGGCCTGCTGAGCCCCGACAATGCCCGCATTCAAAGCCGGCTTGGATGGGTCTATTACCATGCAGGGCGTTATTCGGAGGCGGAAAAACAATACCTGGCTTTGCTTGAGAAATTCGATGACCAGTTTCAGTCGGCGGCCACGCGTGACGTGGTTCGAGAAACTCGCATGCTCCTGTCGAACATTTGTGTCCGGCAGGAGCGGTTGCCGGAAGCAGAGGAATGGCTGGAACAGGTCCTGGATGAATTCCCCAATGACATTGGCGCCTACAATGACCTTGGTTACCTGTGGGTCGACCAGGACAAACGACTCGACCGGGCACAGCGCATGATCCAAACTGCCGTCGAGGCAGCACCAGACAATGCAGCCTACCGTGACAGCCTGGGCTGGGCCTACTATCGCCAGGGGGAATTTGACAAGGCAATTGAACAACTTCTCCTGGCTGCTGACAACTCCCTCCAGGATGAGGTTATCTTCGACCACCTTGGAGACGCCTACTTCTCCAATGGACAAACGGGCAAGGCCCGGGAGTCCTGGAAAAAAGCACTCCGGTTATTGAGCCAGGATGAAGAGGAAATGCGGCGTTCCCTGGAAAACAAGCTGAAAAAACAGACAACCATGAACAACGTTTCACCCTGACGAATCGCGCCTTTTTTCACTGCAAATAAAGGCACACCTTCCCGATCACACAAAGCACGTTTCAAGAGGGGCAGCACCATGGCAGGACATTCCCACTGGGCTGGCATCAAGCACAAGAAAGCGGCCATTGATAACAAGCGGGGCAAGATCTGGAGCAAGCTCTCCAAGGCCATCATCGTGGCAGCCAAAACCGGAGGGGGTGATCCGGAAACCAATATCCGGCTTCGCACAGCCATTGCCGATGCCAAGATGGTAAGCATGCCCAAGGACAATATCACCCGAGCCATCAAGAAAGGTACCGGGGAACTGGAGGGAGGGGATGTTCACGAGATTACTTACGAGGGTTATGGCCCAAGTGGTGTCGCGGTGATCTGTGACATCCTGACCGATAACCGCAATCGTACCGCACCGGAGATCCGCAAGCTCTTTGAGAAGCATGGTGGAAAACTGGGGAGTACAAACTGTGTTGCCTGGAATTTTGAACGGAAAGGACTGTTCCTGGTCTCACTTGAAAACATCGACGAAGAGAACCTGATGGAAATCGCCATGGAGGCCGGGGCCGAGGACATGCAGCAGACGGAAGAGCACATGGAACTGACATGCGACCCCGATATCTATACGGATGTCGGCGATGCACTTGAATCGGCGGGGATCACGGTGGATTCAAAACAGGTCACCAGGCTGGCGCAGAACACGATCACACTCTCGGTCGACGAGGCCCGACCAGTCTTGAACTTGATGGAAGCCCTCGATGATTACGATGACGTACAGAATGTCTCGGCAAACTTCGAGCTCTCGGCTGATGCCATAGCCGAGTTTTCCGGCTAAGCCCACGACCGAACAGTTCTCCAGGGCGGCCGGCACAATCACCTTCATTCAATGGGCGATCTGTTCCCAGTATTCCTCAAACGCACCCTGGACATGAAAATCCGGGCTGTTATCCAGGTCATGACACTGGATGCAGTGTTTTTCCTTTGCCTGCTCCAGTGTCAACCGAATGGAAAACCGTAACCCATTGCGTCCCTGTTGATCCACATCCACCGCGCCTGATTCTGCAGCCACATGGTCGGATCCAGGACCATGGCAGTTCTCACAGCCATTACCGACCAGCAGTGGTGTTGCATCCAGCGAGCGGTACCCGGTCGTGTAGGGATAGTACTTTTGCGGGTTCCAGCCAGTCACATGGCAGGAGAGACACTCCGGATCAAAATGCCGTGGGATATCACTCCGTTCCCCTGGCCGGACAAGCACATTGGTCGCATTGGCATGGGCAGACGTGGACCAGATATCAAACGCCTTGGAATGACATTTTGCACACGCCTTGGAACCCACGAAACGGGCCCCTGAATCGTGGGACACCGGCCGGATACCGAGCCCCTCGAGCCCGGCTCGTTCCAATTCCTGCTGGTAAAGCTTGAGTTGCTCCAGGACCACGTCAGAATCGGGAATCGAACCATCCAGTCCGATCAGGGAATACCGCCACGCTGGCTCCTGGTCTGGATAAATTCCCAGCACACCACCAAACATGCCTTTCGGGCCAACCTCGATAATCGTCCCACGAATTCCATCGACCGGTTCAGGGGAGGAAGGGGGATCCCCCACGCCACCGGAGGTAATGATGAATGAGAAGAGCGGAAATTTCCTGGCAAGTTCTCGTGTCTCGTCGAGCGTCGCCTGTACGAGCAACAGGTAGAAATCACATTCCTCTTTCTCCATCAGGGGTACTACCCTGCCGAGCGATTCCACGGCAGGTTGCAGGAGAACGTCGTCACTGAGAATTCCCTGCTGATATTTGTCTCCCAGCACCGAGGTGATACCAATGCGATATTTCCCCACCGCGACAACTCGAAATGTGGACATTAAAGCGGGATCGATTACCGAGACATTGGCGCTCATGAATGGACGATCTCCCGGATCCTCTTCCACCAGGGATGCCACCAGTTCTCCCGCCGGCAACCGCAGGTCATCGGGCCCCAGGGCGATGGCCTGGTAACCGATCTTCTTGAGCCGGTCCACGGTGAGCTGAAACTTGATCTCTGGCTGGCGGCCAAAACGTCGCACCTGATTCCCGGCATCGACCAGCAGCAAGGGCCACTTGTGGTCTTCCCTCAACTGTCGAATCAGCTCCTGGCGACGTGCCAGCCCGCCCTTCTGATATTGGAGCCCGGTGCAGCCACAGGGCTCCAGGTAACCATGCTGACGTCCGGTGAGCACGATGGCGAATCCCGGCGCGGGCCATTGCTTGAGCGTGGCGGTACTTTTCCCATCGTCCCCGAGTGGTTCATCACCCGACGGCTTGTCGGTCAACGCCGCCTCGTTACTCTCTTTCCCCACAGGTTCCTGGAGGACCGTCAGACCTTCTCCCGGAGAATCCACCTGGTCTTCCACTTTCACAGGCTGGTTGTTGACAGGGGCCTGGTGGCTGCAGCCGACAAAGGTCGGCAGGAAAAAAGAGAGCCAAAAGAGCAACGGCATCCAGCGTGGGGTGTTGAAATACTTCATCATTTTCCACTCTGCTGCTCACTTGTCGGTTGGGACAACGGCAAAGCGAACCTGGATCTCCAGTTTCTCGATTTCGGGATGGGTCGTTTCAAGCACGATTCGACCATAGCCTTCCTGTTGGGGATTCAGACGCTTTACCTGGTCCGTCTCCGGTGGAATGCTGA
>CAYYZW010000257.1:0-7297 GCA_964476375.1 uncultured Pirellulaceae bacterium | reverse complement strand
AGGCTTCTTCTTGCTCGGCAGCATCTTCCTCTGCAGCAGCTTCCTCGGCAGCAGCTTCCTCCTCAGCAGTTTCCTCGTCAGCAGTTTCCTCGGCAGCAGTTTCCTCGGCACTGCTGATCTCGGCTGCCACCTCCTCCACATCGGCCTCGGTGGCGTTCCCAAGCACGTGGGAGACAAGCACGTCAACCAGTCGCGGGTCGACCACCAGGGTCAGGTTGCGAAGGATGTTGTCATTAAGTCGACAGGCACGCTCAAATTCTGGTATCCGGTTTCCATCGATACGGAAATAGATGATCCAGTAGGTGCCTTTACGATGCCCATTGATTGGGTAAGCCAGCTTTTGTTCATTCCAAAGTCTTGAGGCGAGTACTTCCCCTTCAAGCTTCTCAATCGCTTCACTTAATCCTGTAGAGACGCTCCCTGGATCCCGGGCGTAACGGTTCGAATCAAGCAGGAAAAGGCATTCGTAAACTTTTTGGCTCAAGGTGAATCTCCTGGCCCCGGCTCCATCAACCGGATGTCGAGGCATTGTAACGGTTCATACAGTAATCGATATCGTGTCGCACCCAGTCACTGACAGCGTCTGCAGCGACGACAAGTGCCTGTTCCACTTCTGCTCTTTCATCCTTATTGAATCGCCCCAGGACATAATCTGCGGTGTCCCAGCGTGGAGGCGGAGAACCGATCCCGAAGCGAAGCCGGGAGAAATCCTCCGTTCCAATTCGCAGGATGATGTCCTTAAGTCCTTTCTGGCCACCGGACGACCCTCCCGGCCGCATTCGCAGCTGGGTGAGGGGCAACTGGAAGTCGTCACAGACAACCAGTATTTCTGCCGGTGCTATATCGTAGTAGTCACATGCCTTGTGGACACTGCGTCCGCTGGCATTCATAAAAGTGTGAGGAAACAGCAGCAGGCCACGATGATCATCGATCATCATTTCCGCTGTTTCTCCCTCGAACTGTATTTTTGCTCGGCCGGTCACATGTCGTCGTGCCACCTCGGTGACGATTTCCCAGCCGATGTTGTGTCGCGTCTTTTCGTATTCTCGGCCTGGATTTCCAAGACCAACGACCAGTTTCATTTCCTGCTCCCCGTGCCGGAACACCTGGCCGACTATCCGTCCTCCTCATCCGCTTCTTCTTCATCGGCCCGGCCGATCAACTCCGGTTCGGCAGAGACCACTTCCGCACCATCTTCCGCAACCTCCCCTTCCACACCTTCTTCTTCGTCTTCTTCTTCGATTCGCAGTAGGCATTGTACGGCGACCGTCGTGGGGTCGCTTAAAAGTGTACAGTTCCCGGGAAGGTCAATATCCGCAATGGTGATCACTTCATCGAGTTCCAACTCATTGATATTGATCTCTATTTTTTCTGGAATATCCATCACGGGACATTCAAGATTAACGCTGTAAATGGACTGGCTGACCACGCCACCACTGGAAACCCCTGGTGCACTTCCTCGTAATTCTACCGAGACCTCGATTTCGACCGTGTCCCCTTCGAGCACACGGGTCAGGTCCATGTGCAATATGTTAATGCCATAGGTATCCCACTGGAGCTCGCGAATAAACGCATTCTCCTTGACGGCTCCGGTTAACTCGATCAATCGCTGGCCACGACGGATAACCGCCTGGATACTCGCGCTGTCGATGGAGATGGCCACATTTTCTTTCCCGTGTCCGTAGAGGATAACCGGGGTTTTTCCCGACTGCCGTAGCCGACGAGCGTTCTTGGTTCCCCGGTCTTCACGGATATCTACTTGAAGCTGTTCTGCCATTGTCGCCCACGTCCTTTTGACACATTTTGGGTTGGTAGCGTGTGTCGCTGTACCAGGAGAAATGTCTCGAAGCTCCCGGTCACATGCATCAACTGTTTACCAAAGAGCCTATTTTGGCACAAAGTCGGTTAAATACAAGGCCACCGGGGCCTGTCCAGTGAACTGCAAAAGTGGCTGGCAGCGGCTATTCCAGGGGAGCGATTGTTGCCCATTCAGGTCACTTGTCGAAACATTTTTGAGTCAGTAGGCTAACATTCAATTGGCTGTGTGTGGTTTTGGATTGGGGCGTGAGTCGATGGCAAAGAAAAAGGCTTCGCTGGAAACGGTAGAACCAATCGGTGACCGTGTCCTGGTTCGCAAGGATGAACCGAAGCGGGAAACCAAGGGGGGGATTGCACTTCCGGATGCCGCAGAGATCCCCACGATTACGGGGCGCATTGTGACGATTTCGACACGGATCGAAAATGATGACGACGTGCCCTTGCGTCAGTACGACAAGATCCTGTTCCATCCCAAGAATGCTATTCCGGTTGATTTCGAACCGGATAACCAGCTCTTTGTGGTCCCGGTGGACGACGTGGTTGCCGTCTTCCGATCAGATCCTGATTGAGGGTGACCTGTCCTTGCCGCCGGCAGTGTTAGCTTGACTCATCGGGGTTGGCAAAGATCGCGCTGATCGACTGGTCGTGGTGGATACGTTTGATCGCTTCCGCCAGTAACGTGGCGATTGTCAGCACCTTGATTTGGGGAATCTTTTTATCTTCATCGATGGTGATGCTGTCGGTAACGACCATGCTGGTAATGGGTGCTTGCTGGATTCGTTCGATGGCAGGCCCACAGAATACACCGTGAGAGGCGGCGACATGGATTTCCCGGGCGCCGGCATCCTGTACCAGCTGGGCAGCGCCGCAGATCGAACCGGCAGTGCTAATCATGTCGTCAAACATCAGTGCGACCCGGCCCTCAATTGGCCCCCCGATGATGTTCTCCTGTGTGGTTTCCATGGCACTGGCCCGCCTCTTGTCGACGATTGCCAGCTTCCCTCCTAATCGCTGGACGTGCCCGATCGCCCGCTTGATGCTTCCCTCGTCGGGGCTGACGACCACGATCTCATCCGGTGAGAGGTTCATTTTTCGAAAATGATCGTTCAGAACCGGGGCGGCATAGAGGTGGTCCACCGGCACATCAAAGAAACCCTGGATCTGGGCAGCATGCAGGTCCATGGTGAGAACGCGGTCAGCCCCGGCCCGCGTGATCAGGTTGGCACAGAGCTTGGCAGTGATCGGTACTCGCCCTTCATCCTTGCGGTCGGACCGGGCATAACCAAAGTACGGAATCACGGCAGTGATGCGAGAAGCACTGGCACGCTTGCAACTGTCGATCATGATCAACAGTTCCATCAAGTTGTCGTTGACCGGCGGGCAGGTAGGCTGAACCAGGAACACGTCGCGGCCTCGTACATCTTCCTCGATCTTGCAGTGCTTCTCCCCATCGGGAAAGGTGCTCAAGGAAATCTGTCCGACCGGCAGATGGAGGAATCCACAGATGTCATCGGCCAGTTTCTGGTTTGCTCTGCCACTGAATATTTTCAGTTCACGCATCTAATAACCCATCCTTTTCATGACCGCTTCCACCTTTTGAAGCTGTTCTGGTGTGTTCACGCTTAAGCCTTCACACGGCTTGAGGATATCCAGGGCGGTAACATCGTGGCCGTCTGCCTTGAGGATGCCGGGACAGTCTGTCAGGTAGTATTCGGACTGGCTGTTCTCCGTCTCCAGCCTGGAGAGGGCAGAACGCAGTTGGCAGGCATCGAACAGGTAGGTACTCATGTTGACCTCCTTAATCGCCCGCTGGTCAGCAGTGGCATCCTTCTGTTCAACAATTGCCTGGAAATCACCCTGCGTATCTCTCACGATTCGTCCCAGCCCCTCCGGGTTCGGCACCTGCAGGGTCCCGATAATGCAGGCAGGATGATGCTCAAGGTAATACTCGAACATCTCCTCGATCGTTTCCGGCTGAATCATGGGTGAATCCCCTGCCACGACCAGCACTGGCCCATCGATATGGATGAGTTCCGTTTCACAGACCTGGACAGCATGGCCAGTTCCGCGTTGTTCCTTTTGCAGGACAAATGTCACATCGTGGCGGTCGTGAAGCTGTTCTTTCACACGTTCCGCCTGGTAGCCGACAACAACCAGGGAGAGAGAAACCCCCGCCTGGCTGAGTGCGTCCAGTACATGCTCAAGGAGTGTTTTTCCCTGGGCCATGGCAAGCACTTTGGGCAGATCGCTATCCATTCGCGATCCCTTTCCGGCTGCCAGTACAATTGCTCGTCGTGCCGTCATCGAGGCTTTCATCCTGCCGATCATGTGTCGAGCTTCAGCGGCAATCCCGTTCATCCAAGGATATCTTCTCGGTAGTCAGGATGACAAGGCATGGGGGCCATTGGAATGCGCGGTTCGTTGACAATTCCGTGTTCGCAAACCTAGAATAACCAGCTTCCCCGGTGACAGAAAATGACACCGGGGGCCCTGGATCGCCTCTTCCCGAGCCAGGTGGGGGTTGCCATCAGCACGTCTGTTTGCCATCCCAGGATGATGGAAGCGGGTTGGTGATCATCGGAGAGAACCTGTGCAAGAGGCCATTCGCAAGGCCGATACGCTGATCGAGGCACTGGGATGGATCCGCCAGTTTCGTGGTACGACCACGGTCATCAAACTGGGTGGAAGTCTCATGGGGGATGCCGATGCGCTACGGCATGTCCTGCTGGATATCGTTTTCATGGAGACAGTCGGCATGCGACCAGTGATTGTCCACGGAGGTGGACCGGCAATCACCCAGGCCCTGGAGGAGGCGGGTATCGAAACCCGTTTTCTTCATGGACGACGAGTCACGGACAAGCAGACCCTGGACGTGGTCGAACAGGTGCTTTCGGTGGAGACCAATCAATGGCTCGCAAGCCAGCTGGAGGATCTTGGGGGACGTGCCATGACATTGAACTTCCAGGGGACGAATGTCCTCTTTGGTGGTCCTGCGGATATCAAGGTCGAAGGGGAATCTATCGAGTTAGGATTTGTCGGCAGGGTAACGGATATGGACAGGGCCGTTGTCGAAAATCTGACTTATGCCGGTACCATCCCTGTGATTCCCTCCATGTGTTCCGATGCAGAAGGGCAGAAATACAACGTCAACGGGGATACGGCGGCTACCGCGGTCGCCCAGTTGCTGGGGGCGGAGAAGCTGGTGTTTGTTAGTGATGTGAACGGTGTCAGGCGAGACCGCGATGACCCGGAGTCCCAGATTGATACGCTGGTTCCGGAACAGGCACGTCAGCTCATTGCAGAGGGTGTTATCGAGGAAGGGATGATTCCCAAGGTGGAAGCCTGCCTGGAAACGCTGGAGAAAGGGGTCGGCAAGGTACACATCATTGATGGCCGCATTCGGCATTCGCTATTACTGGAAGTTTACACCACGGCCGGTGTGGGTACACAAATCACGCGTCCCGGCGATGAGGCCACATAGGTCCAGGGCTCTGGCCGAACCCGCTGGAGTGAAAACGGGTCTCTAGTAAAACCAAACGCTGTCCATTGCACGGAGAGAAAACAGATGGCCACGATCCAGAACCTCAGTTCCAAGGAAACGGTAGATCTTTTTGCCCGTTACGTGGTTCCCAATTATGGGCGTTACCCGATCAACCTGGTCCGGGGAGAAGGATCCAGCGTCTGGGATAGCGAGGGGAACCGTTACCTGGATCTGTTTCCAGGCTGGGGCTGTAATTTGCTTGGGCATTGCCCGCCGGGAGTGGTGGAAGCGGTTCAGAAGCAGGTTGCAACCCTGATTCATGTCCCTAACTCCTGGCACATGGAAATCCAGGGACGCTGGGCACAGATGCTTTCGGATCGAAGTTTCGGAGGGCAGGCTTTTTTCTGTAATAGTGGCGCTGAAGCCAACGAGGCAGCGATCAAGCTGGCACGACTTCATGGCCCTGCCGGCCGCTACAAGATCATCACTTTTACCGGTGGTTTTCACGGCAGGACGCTGGCGACCACGACCGCGACCGCACAGCCGAAATACCATGAAGGCCTTGGCCCCCTGATCGCCGGTTTTCATTATGCTCCTTTCGGTGACCTGGAGACCGTGCGGTCCCTGATCGACGAGGAGACATGTGCCTTGATGGTGGAACCGATCCAGGGAGAAGGCGGAGTCCGAATTCCCCCCGATGGATTTCTCCAGGGTCTCAGGGAACTGGCGGATGAACATGAGCTACTTTTGATTTTTGATGAGGTGCAGACCGGCTGTGGTCGGACCGGCCAGTGGTTTGGTTACCAGCACTTTGATGTGACTCCCGACGTGATGACACTTGCCAAGTCCCTCTGCGGTGGAGTTGCTGGTGGTGCCATGTTGACCACGGCCGAGATTGCTCCCAGCCTTCGGCCTGGTATGCATGCTGCGACCTTTGGTGGTAACCCGATCGCGGCTGCCGCAGGTGTGGCCAGCCTGGAGATGATCGAGAGAGAGAACCTGCTGGAAAACGTGGGTCGCCTGGCGGATCACTTTCGATCCTGTTTCTCGGATCTGGCAGGTCGTTGTTCCTGGGTCCGTGAGGTCCGGGTCGTCGGGATGATGGTCGGGATTGAACTGGACCTGGAGGGCGCCCAGGTGGTGGAGAAGTGCATGCAGGAAAAACTACTTCTGAATTGCACCCAGGGGAATGTGATCCGCCTGCTTCCGGCCATGAACCTGACAGATGATGAAGCAGAACAGGGAAGCGAGATTCTCTGCCGGATCGTGGAGTCCCTGCAGCCCTGACCCGTTGTGGAGTGGAGAAAACAGCCATGCGACATTTTCTTTCCCTTGCCGATCTGTCCCGCGAGGAGGCCCGGGAGGTCCTTCGACTGGCGATGGAAGTCAAGCGAGAGTACCAGCACGGTTCACAATCCCGGCCACTGGTTGGACGGACACTGGCATTGCTGTTCCAGAAACCCTCGCTGCGGACGCGGGTCAGCTTTGAAGCTGGGATGAACCAGCTCGGCGGGGACACGGTTTTCCTGGCGGACGATGTTGGATTTGGCAAGCGGGAGTCGCTAAAGGATTTCAGCGGTGTTCTGAGTGCCTATGTGGACGTTATTGCCTGCCGGGCCAAGGCCCATGAGGATGTCGTCACACTTTCAGAGCATGCCTCCTGCCCGGTGATCAACGCCCTGACAGACTGGTGTCATCCCTGCCAGGCACTGGCGGACCTGATGACCATCCATGAAATCCATGGAGGTCTCCAGGACCAGAAGCTGGCCTTCGTGGGGGATGCCAATAATGTCGCCCGAAGCCTCGTCATTGCCTGTGGATTGCTCGGTGTTTCCATGTCTCTTGCCTGCCCCACAGGGTACTTTTTTGATGATCCGCTACTGGAGCGAGTGGGAGAGCAGTATCCGGATGTGGATTTCCAGCAGACCAGTGATCCACGAGAAGCGGTCAAGGGAGCCACCGCGGTCTACACGGATGTCTGGGCAAGCATGGGACAGG
>CAYYZW010000256.1:0-10805 GCA_964476375.1 uncultured Pirellulaceae bacterium | reverse complement strand
TTCACCCCAGACCGGCTGATCGCCATAGATCCAGAGAAAGCTGTCCGCGGCCGACAGGCTGCGGCCCCGCAGGTGGCTGACCGGCAGGTCGGTCCCGTACATCAGCCGGTCATGTCCCATCAGCCGGATGATCGCCTGGTGGGCAATCGGTTCACAGTTGACGCTGGTATCAAAGTAGAGGTTCTCCAGTCCTACCAGGTGTGGAAGTCCCTCCAGGTTATGCGCCGGCTGAAAACCCCTGGCCGAATGGGCAAGGATCAACTTCATGTTCGGGTAGGCCTGGCAGGTGCGGCGGATCCAGTCGATATTGGCCGGGTCTGCCACCGCGCGGGACTTGACGATGTGCAGCGTGATCACCAGGCCCTCTTCATCGGCCACCTTGACCAGCGGATCCGGCAGGAAGGTCTCCATGCCTGCTTCCCAGGTCGGCGAGACGGTGGCCATCGTGTGATAGCATTTCAGGCCATGCAGCCCCAGCCGCTTGACGTTCTCGCGGACCCATTCCGGGTCATCTTCCGGCCGCACGAAGAACAGGCCACGGCAGCTGTCATCCCCGGCAATCTGCTCGGACACCCACTCGTTGGCAGCCAGTGACTTGTCACGGTTTTCTGCCGTCACGAAAGGGATGAAGAGTGCGGAGGTAGGGCGGTCCGGGTGAAGCTCCTGCATGCACTCGCGGTACTCGGACAGGCCCATGTCGCCCGCCACGCCGCCAACGCTCCAGTTGATAAACTCCTGCCTCCAGAGATGGGTGTGGGCATCAAAGATCCGGTCGGGCAGGAACGATTCCAGTTCCCGGGCAAAAAACTCGCGATCAACGTCCGTGGCAACTGGCATGGCAAAACCTCTCCTGTTCAATACCGCCTGCCCACAATATCACATGCCCCCGCATCAATTCCAAGAACCCCCTGGCTTTTCATCAGGCAGAATCCACATCCGGGTCATTCTGCAGCCCTGCCCTTTCCATCACTGCCTGGAAAGGTGACCATGGAGGCTTGATCGACCTCGCCCACAGGAGCCACGAAACCGTGAACTACCAGACCACCTTTTCGATCGCCCTGGCGGCCCTGCTGCTCTCGGTTTCCACCGCCCGGAGCCAGGACCCTCCCATCAACCTGGTCATTATTCAGACCGATGAACATCACTTTGGAACCCTGGGCTGTTACGGGGGAAAGATTGTCGGCACACCCCATATCGATTCTATTGCCCGGCAGGGAGTTACCTGCACTGCTTTTTATGCTGCCACCCCGGTCTGCTCACCCTCACGGGCATCGTTCATTTCCGGCCGCTACCCGCAAAAGACCCCGGTCGTGACCAACAACATCCCGCTTGCCGACTCGGTCGTGACATTTGCCGAGGTACTCCGCAGGCGAGGCTACGCGACTGGCTTTGCCGGCAAGTGGCACCTGGATGGATCGGGCAAACCACAGTGGGCTCCGGAACGCCAGTTTGGTTTTTCCGACAATCGCTTCATGTTCAACCGGGGTCACTGGAAAAAGCTGGTCGATTCTCCCAAGGGACCGAGGATCGGCGCCCGCAACGAGAAGGGCCAGGCCACCTACGCGGTCGATAACGCTGACGAGAAGACATTCTCGACCGACTGGCTGGCGAGCAAGGCGATCGACTTTATCGCTGCCAACAAGGACAAGCCCTTTTGCTATTACCTCAGCCTGCCCGACCCCCATGGTCCCAATACCGTACGCGCGCCGTACGACACGATGTACGCCGATGTGAAGGTACCGATCCCCGCGACCCTGATACGGCAACCCGGCCAGATTCCCGGCTGGGGCAAGTCGGCCAACGTCAATGCCGCCGCACTCAGGCGGCTCATGCCCGGCTACTACGGGATGGTCAAGTGTATCGATGACAACGTCGGCCGGATCCTTGCAGAACTCAAAAAACATAACCTGTTGGACACGACCATGATCGTCTTTACGTCCGACCATGGCGATCTCTGCGGAGAACACGGACGGCTCAACAAGGGAGTCCCCTACGAGGGTTCCGCGCGGATTCCCTTCCTGGTCTCCTGCCCTGGCAGGCTGCCGGCAGGCACAACCGTCCAGGAGGCTCTCAGCACGGTCGACTTTTTCCCCACGGCGATGAAACTGCTTGGCATCTCCTACGACAAAAAAGTCGATGGCCGGGATGCCTCGGGACTTCTCGCCGGAACCGAAGAGGAAAGCTGGAACGATATCGCTTTTCTCCGCAGCACGCCGGGCCAGCCCTGGCTGTGCGCGGTGAGTGCCCGTTACAAGCTGGTCTACTCGGCACAGGATGATCCCTGGCTGATTGACCTGCAGCAGGATCCTGGTGAAGTGACCAACCTGTTTGGCAAACCCGGACTCCAGGACGTTGCCCGCACCATGACGGGCCAGTTAATTGAGTACGCCCGCCGGCACCAGGATGAACATGCCCGTGTTCCCAGGATCCAGGCGGCCATGATGAAAACCGTTAGAACGCAGGACGATTAGCGGGCCAGGGAGGCCAGGACCTTTCTTTCTCCCTGGAATGTACGCCGGCCGTGCATGCAGACGTAATTATCCACCAGCGCCACATCTCCCTGTTGCCAGGGGATATCAAAGCTCAGGCTCTCGGCAATCTCCACAGCAGTCTGCACGGCATCCCTGTCAAGCCGCGAGCTATCGCCAAAGGTGATGGACTCGTCCGGTGAAACACCCGCGGCACTCCATCCCTGGTAGGCTGCAATCAACTGGTTGAAAAACGATGTGCGGCCGGTCTCCAGTTCACGGACCGCCGGCAGGACGGGCGTGGTGGCTCGCAATCCTCCGTCTGCAAGCCACTGCCAGCTATAGCCCAGCTCCTCCATGCGCTGCTCGGCCTCCGCGCGTGTTTCGGCACGAAAGGTATTCTGCCAGCTACGTCCCATCCCCGAGTCGAGATTGTCTTCGGCCGGCATGGTGTTCGAGTAAAGCAGCCCCCTGTCGCGGCAGGCGGCGGCAAATTCCGGCTCGGCCTTCTCCAGCCGACTCCAGAGCTCATCCGAGCGGCAAAGCGGGGTCGCCCCTCCGCTGACGGCCGGCTTTTCACAAAAGAAAAACAGGTGGCTGGGATAGAACGGCGTCTGGGCCAGCTCATGATGCAGGTAGATATTCACCTCCGGAGGCGACTCGTTCGCCGTGAACACGCGTTCGGTGCGATTGATCCGAACCGCATTGGACAGGGACTTTCGATAGGGAAAATTCTCCATCCCAAAGGCAGTAATAAAACGATCAAAGTCCCTGTCCGTCTGCAGTGAAAACCCTCGAAACAGGATGGCACCGTGAGACGCTGCCTGGTCCTTGAGGATGCTCGCCTGGGCCTCGAGCCAGTGGAGCGTGGCGGCCAGGTCCGGGGCCTGCCCGACCGGCTGCAGGACCAGCGGGAAAATTGCCCCCCCGCATGGCTGCTGGCCCGGAACCGGGATTGTCGCGAGGGTGATCATATCTGTCATTGGCCGCTCCCTACCGCACTGCACGACCAGGATTTCCCCCTGCTGGTATTTTTCGACCGGCGAGTTTCCTTGCCAGCCGGTTTCGGGGAAGCGTTCCCGTCCCGATTCCACCCGGAGGGAAGTGAATTCATCCAGGCCTGCCAGGTAAAGAGATACTCGGTCGAGTACAACCAGCCGTCCCTGTTCCGGTCCAGCATGTCGAACACGTGCCCCGCGGTCCTGGCCTTCTTGATCCGCGGATGCTGCAGGAACTCCTCACGCGAAATGGAACCGTCCCTGTTTTCGTCTGCCAGCCCAACCAGTTCCTTGGCCTCGTCTGTCACGTGCCGGTTATGCAGGTACTCCGCTATCGAGATCGAGTCATCCCCGTCCTTGTCGGTGATGTGAAAAATCCGTCCCCGCACAGTCGGGTTTCCATAACGACCACGAACCACGTATTCCTCCCAGCTGAGATAGTCATTTCGGTCCGCATCCAGGAACCGAAACAAACGCCGGTAGTTTTCCTCCTGGCCTGTCTTCCCGTCTGCACCCAGCAGGCGGAGAATCTTTTCCGGGGCAAGCTGCTTCCCCGGCCTGCCAGGGGCGGTGGGGGTTGGAATACCTGCCGGTGGAAAAGGTGGCTGGGCCAACACCATGCCGTGGGCCAGCAGCAGGATCACCAATGAAGTCAGGCTACGGGGCATGGAAGGAGGTCCAACAAAAGGAAAACAACTTCAAACGTCAAGCCGGGGGTTTTCCTCTCTCCTCCGGCACGTACTACCCGTGCTTGAGGATCCTGCGCAGAACCGGCTCATAATGATCTGCATAACGAATCATCCCCAGGTCACTTGGATGGGAACCGTCTGTCGCCCCATCCCCGTCACTCCCGATCAGGTCCTTGCCTTCCAGGTAGAAAAGCCGTTTGTCCCCTTCCTTGCGGAGCTGTTCAAAAGAGCTGCGAAGTGCCTGCCGGCTTTTGTCATGCCTGGCCCGGGAACTGGCAAAAAAACCTGCATTGGAATACGTGCGATCCTCCACCAGCAGGATCGGAACCTCCGGCCGCGCCGCTCGTATTTGCCTGACAAGCGGAATGGTCCGTTCGGCCACCTGGTCCCCCTGAAGGTTCGGCAGGCAGTCAATCACCTGGACCGCTGCATCCAGCTGGCAGAGGTACTTGCCAACCTCCAGTTCCATGCGGCCATTGCCTGAAAACCCAAGGTTGATCGTGGGAAGACCCAGTCGCCGGCCCAGGATCGCCGGGATCGCCATACCGGGACGTGATGCGCAAGCGCCGTGCATGATCGAGGTCCCGTAAAAAACGATTGGCTTGTCCTGCCTGGGTGGGAGCGGCTGAAGCTTGTCGCCGGCTGCCACGCCTATTTCTAGTTTCGTGACACCGTTATAGAGCGGCAGGTAGAGTGCAAATTCCCGCATCGCTCGTGTGGCCGGGCGGTCAATGCCACGGGCCAGCACGGCGTTGACTGTCTGGCCGGTTGGCCGGGAGACCTGGACCCAGCGTTCCCGCCCCTGGTCGTCACGGGCATAGAGATCCACACCACTGACCCCGGTCGCCGGCATATGGGGCATTGCAATCCTGTCGGACGTGAGCGTGTAACGTACCGACAGCTCGCTGGTCTCTGCCCGGAAGCGAGCCATCATCCCGGCGCTATGCCGGCTCAGGGACCAGACCGGAGCCCGGACCTCCTGCTGGGCTGCTGCCGGCAGGCGGTCATAAAAGGCTGCCGTCTCCTGGAACCCCTTTCCTTCCAGTCCCCATTCGGACACATCAAACCAGCTGGTCTCGGCTGCGGCTGCGTGCCGCGGGAAACCTCCCAGACAGAACCCCGTCACCCCCGTGGCCAGCCCTGCCAGCATTGTTCGTCGATGGATCATCCCCTACTCCTTGCCTGCGGGTTTCTTTTCCAGTTGTCCGGCACTGTACAGCACAGCCTGGCGAACCCAGCGATCCAGCCCACCGGTTTTTTCAGGGTGGGGGCTGAAACAAAAAACTCTCCCCTCGCCAAACGTGCCCGCAGCGATCGCGGTTGTTCCTGGCATCACGCCCTCCGGGGCACCGTTACGTGCAATTTCTGTCTTGTAAATGGCCAGCGGAACATAATCTGGTGTTCCCGGATCCTCGTTTGGCTGCAGCAGAGGACCCTGCCCGTAGAAAATGTCCAGCGTCGGTTGCTTGATCTCCAGTACCGACTGCCCACGTGGTGTCATGGTTAACGTCACCTGGCCCATTCCCCGTGCCCAGTGCTTCTTGTCGACCACCTTGGCGTCCAGGATTCCCAGGGACCAGCTGTAGTCATTGGTTGCCAGGTAAGCTCCTGCACAGAAGCCGACAAAACCCCCTCCCTGCCCGACAAAATCACGTATCGCACTCTTCCCCTCGTCACCCAGTGCCTTGGCCTGTCCACTCCCGCTTCCTCCCGGGTGACAGACGACGTCGAACTCTTTCAGCTTGCCCGACTGAATCTCCTCGGCAGTCACTTCGGTGACCACCAGGCTGGGAAAACTTCGCAGTGCCATCAGGAGATTGACCTTGCTCTTGCCGGTCCCCCCTCCGGTATAAACCGCCACACGGACAGGTGCAGGATCGGCAGAACGGGCACTGGTGGGCTGGCACAGGATCCAGAGGCCGACGAGCAGCAGGGCCAGGCCTGCCTTCTGTGAGGACGCGAGGTGGATTTTCAACATCAAGTTCTCCCTACAAAAGTCGACATCTGTCGGGATCGATTATTTCATTGGGCTGGTCAGGACACAAGTCATCTGCGCTGCCCAGGGTGAAACCGGTCGCCAATACCGGTAGATTACGTGCGGGCAAATGGGTTACCACGACAGCCGGCAAGGTCAGGAAAACAAACATGCACGAGGAACGACAGACGGTACGCTGGGGCATCATGGGGACCGCCCGCATCGCAACGAAGGTTTCACGCGCGATGCAGGCTGTGGAAGGTGCCGAGGCAAGCGTGATTGCCAGCCGCAGGGGAGAGCAGGCTGCCAGCTGGGGGGCCGAGCACAATATTCCCGAGAGTACCGAGGGTTACCAGGCATTACTCGACGACGAGACTCTCGATGCCATCTACATCCCCCTGCCCCCGTCGATGCACCACGAGTGGACCATCAGGGCGGCCGAGCACGGCAAGCACGTGCTATGCGAAAAACCGATCGCCATGAATGCCAGCCAGGCAGAAGAAATGGCAGCGGCCTGCCGCGAGAACCACGTTCAACTGATGGACTCCACGATGTGGGTCCATAGTCCACGGGCAACAGACATGAAACGCGTCCTCCAGTCCGGTCAACTGGGAGAATTATCCCGAGTCACCTCGGCATTCACGATCATGCTTGACCCGATCGAGGATGAACTCCGCTATGACCGCACACGGGGCGGTGGATCCCTGATGGACCTGGGCTGGTACAACATCCGGGCCACGCTCTGGGCATTCGACTCGCTCCCGGAACGGGTGCTGGGAAGTGGCCAGTATCTGAACGATGTCGACATGCGGTTGAGTGCCACACTCTGGTACCCGGGCGACGTGATGGCCAGTTTCGACTGCGCCTTCAATCTCACCCGCCGCAAGTGGATGGAGATCACTGGAACCAGGGGGACAGTGGTCTGTGATGATTTCCTGGCTCCCTGGGATCCCGGCCGGCCCCGCTACTGGGTTCATGATGCAGAGGGCACATCGTCCGAGCATGTTTCCGAGCCCTTGATCCAGGAAGAATGCATGGTCGATCATTTCTGCCAGATCGTGCGAAGTGGCACGCTCGACGACCAGTGGCCTCAGATCACGATCGCCAACCAGCGAGTGGTGGATGCCCTGGACCATTCTGCTCGCACTGGGCAGGTGGTGGAAGTGGATCCCGGCCAGTAACAGGAAAATCCTCCCCCCCAAAGGAAGTGTCTTTTCCGGAAGATCGACACTCAAGCGGATCCGCGCGGATTTGCGATAAGCATGATAGAGAACTGTCGCTATAATACACCTGCTTGTATCACGGTGAATTCTCCATTCCCTGCCACGAAGTAATGAAACACCGACACCAATTCTCACGACGTCGCATGCTGCAGACAGGTGCAGGTGCGCTGGGACTCTCGCTTCCTGGCTGGCTGCAGCTTCAGCAGCATGCCCGGGCCGACAGGCTGGCCGGCACCGGGGGCAAGGCCAAGCAGTGTATCGTGATCTACTGCTGGGGCGGGATCAGTCACCACGAGACATTTGACATCAAGCCCGAGGCCCCGCAGGGTATTCGCAGCACCTTTTCGCCAATCGACACGGTCGTCCCCGGAATTCGAGTGGGGGAACATATTCCACTGCTGGCTGCGCAGATGGACAAGCTGGCCGTGATCCGGTCGGTCCACCACGAGAGTTCTGCCCATGGCAAGGGAATGTTCTACAACCTCACCGGCCATGCCCCTCCGGCAGCCACGACGGCGGCAAACCTGTCCCCCACGGCAACGGACTGGCCAAGCCTGGCGGCCGTTGTTTCCAGGCTGCGTTCAGCCCCACGAGGGGTTCCCGGAGCAATCCGGCTACCCTACCCGCTGGTGGACAACGGCACGCTGCAGGCCGGCGAGTACGGGGGATGGCTGGGAATCAAGTATGACCCGATCGTCCTCCGCACACCGGCCGGTACGGCCTGGGGGGGGGTCTCGCGAACCCTCGGTTCAGAGGTTCTGGATCTGAATGCGGACATTGATTTTGAGCGAATTGGCTCTCGCACATCCCTTCGCAAGGAACTTGAACAACCGCTCAGCACGGAGGATGACTTCGCCGGGTTTACCCATTTCCGTCAGCTGGCAACCGACATGCTGCTCAGTAATGGTATCAGGCATGCCTATGACCTGGAGAGGGAAGATGCCCGCGTGCGGGAATCCTATGGCGACCATATTGGTGGACAGAGCCTGCTGCTGGCCCGACGACTGGTCGAGGCGGGCGTACCGATTGTCCAGGTCTGCTGCTCAGCCGGGGACCTCAACGGTGGATCGGGAGACATGTGGGACACCCACGGTGATAACTTCAACCGACTCAAGAACCGCCTCTTGCCGGTCTTTGACCGTGGCTTCTCCTCCCTGCTGGTGGACCTGGAAAACCGAGGCATGCTGGACGCGACCCTGGTCGTGATGCTGACAGACTTTGGCCGCACACCCAAGATCAACGGGAATGCAGGTCGGGACCATTACCCCGGCGTTTACTCGCTGGTGATGGCCGGCGGTGGGATCCAGGGCGGCCAGGTCTACGGCAGCAGTGACAGTAAAGCGGCGCTCCCCATGGATCGCCCCTGTCGCCCCGAGGATATTCACGCCACGATCTACGATTGCCTGGGAATCTCACCCCGGACCGTGATTCGCGATGTGCTTGACCGGCCCTTCCCTGTCAGCCACGGAAAAATCCTGCCTCTCACATAGTACGCCCTACTGCCGTGCCGACCGCCCCAGCTGCTTGATCGTGATATTTCGGAACCAGACCTCGCTGCCGTGTTCCTGCAGCATGATCAGGCCCGACCGGTTCTCTCCGAATCCCTGCCGATCCTTGAATTTGCTCTCGGCCACTCGAGCGTGCCAGTTGGCATTGCCAACGTGTACCGAGACCAGCCTGGTCCCGTTGAGCCAGTGGGTGATCCGTTTCCCCCGTACCACGATTCGGCTCTCGTTGAACTCGCCCGGTGGCCGGGTGGGAAGCTGATTCCCTTCGCTGACCGGCGCATAGAGGGCATAAAGCGAGCCGGTACTCCCCTTGCCGATCTTGCCATTAAAGTACTTGGGGTCATCAAGCAACTGGTACTCGATTCCCAGGATCGCACCGTCATAACTCCGTACCCGGTACTTGATCCCACTGTTTCCGCCCTCGGTGATCTTCCACTCAAATCGCAAGTCAAAGTCCCGGTATTCCTGGTCCGTGAGGATCATTCCCGATCCCTTGCCGACCAGGTGAAGAACCCCATCGGCCACCTCCCAGCCGGCCGAGGCCGGCTGGCCGTCAGGAGTAACCCAGCCACTGAGCGTCTTGCCATCAAAAAGCGGCGTATGACCTCGCGACGAATCCTGCGCCGCAAGTGGTGTGCCGGCCAGGAAAAGAAACATGGTGGCAATCAAAAGATTGCTGGTGCGCTTCATGGTGTCATTGCTCTCAAAACGGAAAAAAACGACGGGCGTTCATTGTACAAGTCGATCCCAGCGGATGCTTCATTCTGCCGACTGGTTTTTTCATTGCAGCGGATCGATCCAGGTCAGCCTCCCAGTCGTTCTTTCCAGGCCCAGAGTCCCAGCGCGGGGTTTCGAATGAAGTAAAATCTCTCCCCATCGGCAGTTTCCTGCCAGCCATCGGACAACCGGTCGACCGGGTAGCGAGCCGACATGGCAGCCAGGTCCCCGTGATCGTATCCCACCGACTCGATCTCTTCACGAGAAAGGCGGCCAGGACAATAGGTGACACGGAATCGTTCCTCGGGCGAGCCATGGATCAGGTGGGCGGCGGCCGAGAGGTTCGCTTGCAGGTCCTCGTTCTGTTCCATCTGCCGCATCACTTCCTCCGTCGTGCGGTAACCGTACTTGCGAATCAAACGATCAATCTCCCGATCCTCTCCAAAGGTCTCCACGCCAGGGGCAAGCACGATAAGTTCGCCCTCATCAGCGATCGCCATGCGGGTACGGTAAATCGACTTATTCCCCAGCCAGGTGCTGTGAAATTCCTCCGGGTCCAGGTAAACCACGACCCGCTCGAGTGGTTCCTCGAGCACGGTGAAGTTCACCTGGACCGACAGCTCGCAGGCACGTTCAAAACACTCATGATCATCCCCGATAAAGAGCCCACGGGTGACTAGTGTCCCGTCGCGGCCAGTGCCGATCACTGTCAGCACGTAGAGCAGTGGCAGGTGCTGGCAGAAGTGGTCCTGGGCGTAGTTCAGGATTCTTCGCAGCGGCGTGTCGGCACGACCCATCATCCGTTCCATGCCGTAGGCAGCACCGATGAAGTGGCTTTCATTGATTCCCGCCACACCCCCGGTTCCGACAAAGACGTTCTTGTTGTAGTTGGCCATACCCACGACCTCGTGCGGTACGACCTGCCCGATCGAAAGAACCAGGTCATGCCCCCCTTCCCAGACCAGCTTGTTGAGCTGGGCCGGCCAGGGCCGTGACCAGATCCCCCCGGTCACCTCGATGACGAACTCGGCCGGGACCTCCCCGATCGTTACCACGTCCTCGCGCCAGCGGTGCTGGCGAATAAGGTCCCGCGGCAGGTTCGGAAACATGTGATCCAGCTGCTCGTCGGTCATGGGACAATGAGTACCGAGTGCCGGCATCACGTCGGTGAGTCGATTCCCCAGATGCTCCCAGGCCATACAGGTCAGTTGTCCGGCGCGGCTGTGC
>CAYYZW010000255.1:0-20539 GCA_964476375.1 uncultured Pirellulaceae bacterium | reverse complement strand
CGGTGGAATGCTGACCACAAGATCGTGCTGAATAGCGTTTCCTGTAAGAGTCGATTTCCTGCGGGTCAGCTCCAGTTGAAAAACACCGGCCGGCTCAACCTCCTTGACATGAAACTGAATCGATTCCCGCAATGGCCCCTTGGCCAGCATGGTTATCTTTTCCTCCACTCCCCTTTCCTGCGAGACAATTCCAAGGTCGAGGACCCTGCGAGCCCGGAAGAACCGCTTGCTGGAAAGAAAGGTAATATCAGGCGTCACCACTCCCTGGATCGCTATATCAATCCGGGGAGAATCGGGAAGGCTGGTGGTAATACGAATGGCCTCGTTGAAATCCCCCAGTGGCAGGTCGGGTTTCAGCTGAAGGACCATTTTCTTGCCACTCAGAGCATCTTTTTCCTGGGCCAGTTCTTCCTTGCTCAGATCCTCGAAACGGACATCCAGGAATCCCTCAAGATGAGTGAAGTAAAACTCATGATCCACAATCTGCAGATCGTCCGATTTGTACGCGTAGATCAATGCAGATGCCGTCGCTCCATTCCCCTGGGTCACGCTGCTGAGAATAATGTCCGCCGGCTTGGACCAGACACTCTGAATGATCTTCCCTACGATCGACAGCCTGACCACCCCCCGCTGGGGGTCGTTCGTGAGGATCTCGGCCATCTGTTCAAAATCCTTGGACTCGGGTTCCGATTCCTTGGCCGTCCACTCCAGTCGAACTTCCACTTCCTCCCCCGGCTGAAGGAGTCCGCCGGCCAGCTTGCTGATCGTGCACTTGCAGCTTGTCTTCCCCTGCTTCAGATTTAATGCTGCCGTGCCGACATTGCGGATCACGAACGTATGGTGACGTTTCCCCAGCCGCTCCATGATTCCAAAGTCATGGGTCATCCCACCTACCACATCGACCCGCGGGGCCTTCGCTCGGGCCAGTTCTTCAGCGGAGGGGGGAGTATTGAGCACACGAAACTGCTCATGGACATCTCCCACGTCATACCAGGCATGGCCATATCCGATCGCCACACCGGCAAGCAGCCCCAGCATCGCTAGCAGGAATACTCTCATCAGGATGCTCCCTTTTCCTAAGTCCTTTCCGCTTCTCTCAAATGTAATCGACCAGGGCTCACCCCGGCACAGGAAGGTCAAAAAATGGATGAAATCTCGCTTCTTCCATGATCAGGGAGTTGTATCTTCCCGGCTGTTTTGATTACGCAGGAAGGTGACTAACTGGTTCACATTCTCAAATGTATTTCCATCGCTGGAAGGAGGCTTCTCCGGCCAGCTGGGAAACGGCTGCTCAATCAAGCGACGCTTGTCAAGTTGCATTTCAGTCGAGCGATTCAACAGGTCCAGGTCCTGGGCCTCGATAGCGTACTTTCCAGCTTCCTGGTGGTCCCCCGATAGCCAGCAGGCCCAGGCTACTTGTGCCGCCAGTCGTGCGTCACTGGGATGGAGCTGATGAGCTCGCAGGAAAAGGGTGCGGGCACGACGAATATCCTCCAGCTGTTGATGCTGCTGATAGGCAACCATGTAACAGGATGCCATGAATGCGTGGGTGGTGGCGGAATGGGGGTCCCGTCGGAGCAGATCATCGGCAGCTTCTCCGAATGCCTGTCGGCCTTTCTCATAACCCTGTCCCCAGAGATCATGTTGCAAGGCAGCGAGTTCCATGGCGGGACGAGTCCAGAACGGGTCGGCATCGCATGCCTGCTGGAGCAATTCCTGCCAGGCATCCTGGTCCTGCCTGCGTGCCGCCTGGTGTGCTTCGGACAAGAGAGTTCGGCTCGACATCACCGGCCAGTAGGCAGTAGCCAGGAACCCGACCACAATGGCAAGCAGCACCAACATGGTGATGACCAGCCCCCGTGGAGGAAGACGAGCCGCGTCCCTCCCGGTCATTCCCGCGACAAGCAGCATCCCTAGCAACAGCCAACCACCCTGGGAAACCCCGGGGGTGCCGATCCCTCCGGCGGCCAGCAAGTTGACGAGCCAGCAGAGCAACGCCGCCGCCGGGAGCCAGACAGGGAATGCCCCTCTCTTTACCCAGCCATCCAATCGAGCACCAACAAGTACCATGACCGGTAAACCCATGGCAATCATCCGTGTGCTCCCCATCGGGGAATCAACCAGGACACTATAGGGAAAGGCGAGCAAGGCCCCCAGGATGGCACCACCGTAGATACTCTTTTCCACAGCCCTCCCCTTCCCGCTTGCCGGTTTCTCGTGCCTGGGCTGTTTCATAAAACGGGCCACCGCGCAGGCCAGCAGGACAACAGCAAGCAGGGAGAGGGTTCCGGCCGTGGCCCAGATCTCGAGAATCCAGTTATGGGGATCCGCCACGGTTTCCGTTGCAGCGGGCACCTTGTACTGCATGTAGTACTCCTGGAAGTTTCCTGGGCCGCATCCCAGGAGCGGATAATCCCCGATCATCTGTAGCGAGGCAAACCAGTACTGGAGGCGGAAGGAGAAGGAGTCAAGGGTTTGCGTAAAAACAAGCCAGTCTAGTCGTTCGACCAGGAAAGCCAGTACGCCCAGCCCCAGGGTCAGGAGCAGGAAGCTGCCCAGAATCCAGGAGGTGATGCGGTGGCGACCGCGGCCACGCTGACCGACAAGGATCACAAGCATCCCGACTCCAACAGCGACCCATCCCGACCGACTCTTGGTGAGCAGCAGGCAAAAACCGAGCAGGATACAGACAACCAGTTCCGGGATGATACCAAGAAGCCGGTCACGGCGAGATCCTGGGAGCGTCTTTCCTTTTTCTCCAGACCGGTAACAGAGGACCGTCATCCCGATGGCAACCACCAGCCAGGGAGCAAGAAATCCCGCCAGAGAATTGGTAAGCGCGAAGGTCGTGGTTGGTTCGGTGCTCTGCAGCCGACTTTCAAAATGGTATCGCATGGGGGTCCCCTTGGGGGCGACAATTCCGGCCTCTTGGAGCATCTCCAGGCGGACCGTTTCATTGTTGTCGAAATAACGGTGGTACCGCTGGGGTACCACGTAAAATGACTCGTACATCCCCTCCAGGCTGAGAGAAACAGCCAGGGCCAGCATCACCGCGCAGAGTGCACGGCTGGACCGGGAACAATCAACCAGCTGGCGGATCATCAGGAATCCCACCCCAAAGGCAATCCACTGCCACATCACATTCTGAGTTGCCCGGGCATTTCCGCTGGATGCCATCCACAGGCAACTCACCGTGTGGGCCAGTACGAGCAATGTGACCGTGGTCTCCACCAGTCCCCAGTGAACGGGTTCCTGGTCACGACGCCGGTGGATACACCAGGCCAGTCCGAAGAGCAGCCAGAGCAGGACCAGCAGGAGTCCTTTCCCATCGTGCACCTCGACCGAATCACTCGGCACAAGCACGGTCAGCACCATCAAGGCGGCTATCCCGGCACGCAAGAGTCCCCGTCCATCCCGGGGAAGATCATGTCTTTTCGATGCTCGTTTCACGAACGGATCTTTCGTCGTCCCACGGTCTCGAGAATCGCGACCAGTGCCAGCACGCAGGCGACCAGCAGGACGATAATCCCCGCTTCCAGGAAACTCGAGACCCGCGGCAACAGCAAGGCCCCGAGGCCACAGGTAGCCGTGGCAAGGTACATGGTCAATACAGCCTGTCCTGGCGTCATTCCCAGTTCCACCAGGCGATGGGAGAAGTGATTCTTGTCCGGCTGAAAAGGACTTCGCCCCTCACGCAAGCGGATAAAGATAACGGTCACAAAGTCATAAATCGGAACCGCCAACACGCAGAGTGGAGCCACGACAGCATGGGGCTTCTGATCACTTGCATAGGTCGCGAGCAGGGATGCGATGCCGATACAAAAGCCGACAAAATAACTCCCTGCATCCCCCATGAAAAGACGTGCCGGGGGCCGGTTGTGTACCAGGAATCCCAGCAGGGAACCAAGCAGGACAAGAAAGAAACCGGCGATGAACCACTGCGGTCCGTGCTCGGATGTTCCCGGCAGCAGGACAAAAACTGTCAGGATCAGCGAAACGATCGCGGCAACTCCGGCAGAACCACCATCCATGTTATCGAGCATGTTAAAGGAGTTGATCAGGAGGACAACCCAGACGATGGAAACCAGCGTGGCAAGCACCCTGGAAGAAAGAAACAGGCTTAACTGCCACCCTTGCGTCGAAATACAGACAGCCACGACCAGGAACTGGATTGCCAGTCGAAACTGCCAGGGAAGCCCCCGGACATCATCGACCAGGCCCAGGATCAAAAGCGCGGTCCCTCCTGCCAGCAGGATCCAGAGCGATCCGATGCGATTGGAAAACCCCTGCACATGGTCCTGGAGTTCCCCTGGCAACCACTCCAGATCCGAACGAGCCCCCACCACCAGCACGGTTCCCGCCAGGAAGGGAACCAGGACACCAAGCCAGATAGCCAGGCCTCCACCCATCGGGGTCGGGGTGACGTGGACCTTGCGCTCACCGGGCTGGTCAATTAATCCCCAGCCGGCAGCCCGTCGCCGGATCCAGAAAGCACTCCCAAAAGTGAGCAGGAAGGAAGGAAGCAGTGCCGCCAGGACGATCCACATTAATGTTACTGATGTCATCAGGGCTACCTGGATTAAAGCAGGTTCGTGGACGTCCAATTCCAACAGGAGGTTCCAGGCGGTCCCAGATGGTTCATCTGCTGACTCTCACCAGGCTTGTTATTCCCTTTTACTGTCTTCCCGTTCTACGCTTCCCTGCCCGGAACGTTCGCGCAGGTATTCACGGCACCCAGCCAGGAACGACCTGTAAGCAGCGGAACAAAAGTCCGGGTAAGTCCAGTCATGTGGTTGCCACTGTTGTTTATGAAAGTAAAGTGTGCTCTCGGCAAAAATACCCCGCCCCAGGTAAACCCGGTGATCCCGATCCTTGGTCGTGGCGAGCACCAGCTTGCCTTCCGAGAGGTAGCCGGGATCCAGGTTCAACGGCCGGGGTACTGTCCCGGAGGCAGGTGAAGGACAACTCCTCTCCCAGCTATTGGATTGTATTTTCCAGGACGCCAGATCCCCGGGATCAGCAAGGGATTCAAAGGCCCAGATCACTTTTTTAAGGTCAGCCCCCATCTGTTGGCGATAGTAGTCTGTTTGGTCGAAATCAAACAGATCACTCTCCCTGGCAATCGGTCCCCATGCCTCGGCCAGAACCTGGCGGGCCCAGGCAAGAGCCTCCGAACTCCGGCTAAAGGCAATCATTAACCTCAGCACCGGTGAATGATCTTCCGTTGTTCCCATGGTCCTTCCCGAAAAAATCGCCCGGCGGCGGGAAACTCGCTGTCTAGTACGCCCGGGCAAAGACAGCCCGTTGTGTCGAGGGCCTGCCAGTAAACAGGCAGGTCCCCTCCTGCCCGGCTTCATCCAGCGGAACACAGCGGATCGTGACCTTGAGCTTGTTAAGTACCTCGGTCGTTTTTGGGTCCTCGTTGAAAAAGGACCAGGCAAAACCACCGTGGATTTCGCTCGCCTCACCATTTGGGAGAGTGAAGAAACTGGTGAAATCATCCAGGTTATCAATCTGCTGGGAGTTATCTTCCTTTAACTTTTTCGCCCTCGCAAACAGGTTGGACTGGATCTCTTCAAGCAACTGGGCGATCCCCTGCACCAGTTCCCGGCAACCGATCGCCTCGGACTCCCCTGTATCCCGACGTCCCAGGTAGACACTGTCCGACTCCATATCACGTGGCCCCACCTCGGCCCGTAGCGGCACTCCTCGTTTCACGTGGTGCCATTTCTTTTCTCCACCGCGGATATCCCGGTCATCCAGCTGAACACGGACCGCATCTCCAGCATACTGCTGGGACTCCAGTTCCGCTTTCAATCGATGACAGTATTCGAGGACCTCTGCCCGGCCCTCCTCGTTCTTCACGATCGGAAGGATGACCACGTGTTTCGGTGCCAGCCTGGGCGGAAGTACCAGGCCGTCATCATCACTATGCGTCATCAACAGGGCACCGACCAGTCGTGTGGAAACTCCCCACGAGGTCGTCCAGGCAAACTGCTCTGTACCGTGCTGGTCCTGGAAAGTGATATCCTGGGCGCGGGCGAAGTTCTGTCCAAGGAAGTGGGAGGTGCCTGCCTGCAGGGCCTTGCGATCCTGCATCATCGCTTCAATGGTCAATGTGGAGACGGCACCGGGAAACCGCTCATCGGCGGTCTTCTCTCCCTTGACCACCGGCATGGCCATCACTCCCTCGGCAAAGTCGGCGTAGACGTCCAGCATCTGGCGAGTTTCCTCCAGTGCCTCTTCCTCGGTGGCATGGGCCGTATGCCCTTCCTGCCAGAGGAACTCGGCCGTCCTCAGGAACATGCGAGGCCTCATTTCCCAGCGAACCACATTTGCCCACTGGTTAATCAAGACTGGCAGATCACGGTAAGACTGGATCCATTTGGAGTACATCGAACCGATGATTGTCTCGCTCGTGGGACGCACGACCAGGGGTTCTTCAAGCGGCCCGGCCGGCATCAGGCCCCCCTCGGGATCCGGTTCCAACCGATGGTGCGTGACCACGGCACACTCCTTGGCAAAACCCTCCACATGCTCCGCTTCCTTCTCCAGGAAACTGACGGGGATGAAAAGTGGGAAATAGGCGTTCTCATGTCCTGTCTCCTTGAACTTCCCATCCAGGATCTGCTGCATTTTTTCCCAGATCGCCCAGCCCCAGGGCTTGATGACCATACAGCCACGGACAGGTGAAATCTCGGCCAGGTCCGCTGCCCGGATCACTTGCTGATACCACTTCGGGTAATCTTCCTGTCGCGTTGGCTGGATTGCCGACTTGGGTTTCTTGCCCATGTTGTTCCTTAAAAAAGAGCCCAGCGGACTGGAAACATCATTGCCCGTTCATGATTCACCGCTTCCTGCAGACGGCATTCTAGCAGGGGTCGTGATAGACGTCAGTATCGGTCATTCTCTCTACGGGCTGCCGATGGTGGTTGCGGATATTCCTGCCGCGGCCTAGAATCGCGCCGACGATCCACATTCCATCTCCAGGGCCGATTCCCCGGCCTCTTTTTTCCATGACACGTCGTTTTATCAATGAACTGGGCGAGAACGAGACACTGGACCAGGTGTTCCGGGTTCAGTCCAAGCGACTTCGCTCCAACCGCAACGGAAATCTTTACATGCAGATGGATCTGGCAGACCGGAGTGGCACTGTCAACGCCATGCTCTGGAATGCCAACCAGCAACTGGACGAGAGCTTCGAGGCCGGTGACTACATGCAGGTCCAGGGGAAAACCCAGTTCTTTAACGGATCGATGCAGATCATTGTCTCCACACTGGAACCTGTCGACGCTGATTCGATCGACCCGACTGACTTTTTTCCGCTCACTGACCAGCAGGTCAATGAACTGTTTGAGAAGCTTCGGCAGATACTCTCGAGCCTCTCAAATGATGCCCTCCGGCAACTAGCTGAAATTTACCTGGCCGATGCAGACCTGGTAGACAAGATCCAGCGAGCTCCGGCGGCGATGAAAAACCACCATGCTTACCATGGTGGCCTGCTGGAACACATTGTCAGCCTGCTGGAGCTTGTCAAGCGAGTGGCCCCCCATTACGCCGAGTTGGACGAGGACCTGCTACTGATGGGCGCGTTCCTGCATGACCTGGCCAAGGTGGACGAACTGATCTATGACGGGGAACTGGGATACAGCGACGAAGGAGAACTGGTGGGGCACCTGGTGATGGGAGTGGTGACACTTCAGGAAAAGGCCGGGCAACTGGAACAGCCCTGCCCTCCGGACCTGCTGTTAAGGCTCAAGCATATGATCGTCAGCCATCATGGCCGTCTCGATTATGGCAGCCCCAAGGTCCCCATGACCCCCGAGGCCATTGCACTTCATTTCCTTGACGACCTGGATGCCAAGCTGCAGGCATTTCGCCAGGCAACGGCGATGGATGCAGGAAATAATCCTGGCTGGACGAATTACGTGCCCGCGCTAGGACGGAAACTCTATCGGACCGGGACGGCACGCTCCGGCGACAAGGAAGCTGCCCAACAGTGACCGGCACCGTGAATATACCCGAGGGACTTAACGAGTTGGAAAGCAGGCTGGTGGCGCATGTGAATGCAGCCCATTACCAGCCGGTGAAGCCACGCGTGATCGCCCGACAACTGAAAATCCCACGGGACAAGCTTGCCCAGTTACGCCGCACGATCAAGTCGCTTGTCCGCAAGGGATACCTGCTTTATGGAGACCGGCACCTCGTAAAGCCGAACAAGCAGGAATCCACCACGGACGAGGCGACGCCCCCCCTCGTACCGCCATCGGCCCCCCGCCCCCGGACCAAGCATGCGAAAAAGGAACGCCGCCCCACCGACGGCGTTTTTGGCAAGTTTCACCGGGCTGCCGGCGGTTTTGGTTTTGTCCGCCCTGAAGGGACCGCCCCCAGTGAGGGACGAGAGGCGGATATTTTTATTCCCGGCAAGTACACCAGCGATGCCGCCAACGGCGACCTGGTCCACATCGTGCTGAGTCGCGGACGAAACCCCAAACGGCCCCAGGGCCGGATCGTCGAGATCATCGAACGGCGGACTCACCAGTTCGTGGGAACCTACCAGAAAAATGGGGACCAGTGTGAAGTCCTCGTTGCCGGCACGCTCTTTAGCCAGGCAATCCCTGTCGGGGATCCAGGAGCACGGAATGTCCACCCGGACGACAAGGTCCTGGTGGAAATGGTCCACTTTCCCACATCCCGGACACGTGGCGAAGCAGTCCTGCTGGACGTGCTCGGCAAGAAAGGGGAGCCGGGGGTAGACACGCTTACCGTGATCCATGAATTCCAGCTCCCGGGCGAGTTTCCCGAGGCCGTCATGCAGGATGCCAGGAGACAGGCAGACCGTTTTGATGAAAACGATCTGTCGGACCGTATCGATCTGTCAAAAACCACGATTATCACGATCGACCCGGTCGATGCCCGTGATTTTGATGATGCTATCTCACTTCGCCAGCTGGAAAATGGCCACTGGCGACTCGGTGTCCATATCGCCGATGTCTCCCACTTTGTCCCGCACGGATCCAAGCTGGACCAGGAAGCATATCAGCGGGCAACAAGCATTTATCTTCCAGACCAGGTGATCCCGATGTTGCCCGAGATCATCTCCAACAACCTGGCCAGTCTGCAACCTGAGAAACGTCGGTACGCCAAGTCCGTGTTCATGGAGATGACTGCCGAGGGAGTGGTCGTCGATACCGAGGTTGCCAACTCTGTTATCCAGAGCGACCGAAGGTTCACCTACGAGGAGGTCGACTCCTTCCTGGAAGACCCCAAGCCATGGCAGGAAAAGCTCAGCAAGGATGTCTTCTCATTACTCGAACAGATGCACACCCTGGCAATGATCCTGCGAGGCCGGCGGCTCAAGGGAGGAGCCCTGGAGCTCTCTATCCCGGAAGTGAAAATCGATCTGGACAAGGAGGGCCGTGTCTGCGGAGCCCACCTGACCGAGAATACCGTCAGCCACCAGATGATCGAGGAATTGATGCTGGCGGCAAACCAGTCGGTCGCCGGCTTTCTTAAAGACCACAAACTGATCTTCATGCGGCGTCTGCATGAAGATCCCAATAGCCGCAAGCTCGAGAGCCTCGGTGTTTTTGCTCGCGACATGGGAATCAACGTGGATACGGTCCGCAGCCGCTTTGATATCATCGATGTCATCGAGCAGGCCCGCGGAAAACCAGCGGAGAAGGCCATTTTCATGGCGGTCCTGCGGGCCCTGCAGAAGGCGGTCTATGGCCCCATACCAGAACGACATTACGCCTTGAACATGGACCACTACTGTCACTTCACCTCGCCCATTCGCCGCTACCCGGACTTGCTAATCCACCGCATGCTTGACGTGCTGGCCGCGGGCCGCAAACCAGTCCAGGACCAGGCCAAGCTGCAGTCCCTGGGAGACCACTGTTCGGAACGAGAACAGAGGGCAGCGGCGGCTGAACGCCAGCTGGTCAAGTTGAAGTTGCTTGTCTATCTCGCCGAACGTATCGGCGAGCAGATGGAAGCAGTGGTGACAGGCGTGGAAGAGTTTGGGCTTTTCCTCCAGGGAGTCGAGCTGCCAGCCGACGGCCTGCTCCCGACTGACTCCCTTCCGGAGGACTCTTACCGGTTCGATGCCCAGGGCTACCGGCTTGTTGGACACCGACAGGGAAACCAGTTCCGCATGGGTGACCTGCTCCAGGTGGAAGTCAAACGAGTGGACCTGGACCGTCGGGAACTGGATTTCGAACTCGTCAAGATCCTCTCTCAGCCCGGCGAGACAGATGCCACAGGACCCAAAAAAGACGGGGGACCGAAAAACCGGAAACCCAACAAGCAACGTGGCCGGAAAGATGGACGGCGTGGAAAAAAGAAACGACGCTAGCCTCGTCCGGCATTCGCCGTAATTGCCAAACCTACTGGGCAGTTTCTCTCGATCGGCTAGAATACTCGCCAGCCGACGTGATCTTCCCGAGCCCTGCCAGTCGACATGAACGAACCGCTTGCCACCACACCGCTCCATTCCTGGCACATCGAACAGGGTGCCCGGCTGGTTGATTTTGCTGGCTGGGATATGCCTGTCCAGTATCATTCGATTGTCGAGGAACACCTCGCAACCCGGCGGGGAGCCGGCCTCTTTGATGTCTCTCACATGGGTCGATTACGGCTGGATGGAGCAGGAGCCGCCCGCTTTCTCGACCGTCTGCTCACTCGACGGGTCCTGGACCTGCCCCTGGGAAAAATTCGTTACTCGCTGATCACCAACGAGCAGGGCCATGTCCTCGACGATGTGCTGGTTTATCACCTGCAGACCCCAAGTGAGGTCCGGTACCACATGCTGGTAGTGAATGCTTCCAACCGACAGAAAATCCTTGGCTGGCTGAATTCCCAGCTGAAAGCAGATGATGATCTGTCGATTACCGATCGCACGCTGGAAACAGCCATGGTTGCCGTACAGGGGCCAAACGCACTGCAGATCGTCAACCCACTGGTCAACGCCGATCTGGATAATCTTCGTTATTACCAGGGCGTGGTAACCGAGCAGATGAGAAAACCCTGCATCGTCAGCCGCACCGGCTACTCGGGAGAAGACGGGATCGAGTTAATCGTGCGCGGCGAGGATGCCCGCCAGGTGGTCAACAACATCTTTGCCTCGGGCCGTGATCTTGGTATCTGCGCCGTTGGCCTGGGAGCTCGTGACACGCTCCGGCTGGAAGCCGCACTGCCACTTTACGGCCATGAGCTGGATGAATCGACCAGTCCCTACCAGGCCGGCCTCGACTTTGCCGTCAACCTGGAAGACGACCAGCAGAAGCCCCGGGATTTTATCGGAAGCCAGGCACTGGCTGCGGAAGCAGTTCAACCACGTCACCAGGTAAGAGTCGGACTGGCCCTGGAGGGACGGAGGGCTGCCCGGGAAGGTTACTCGGTCTATGCCGGTGACAGGCAGGTGGGGAAAATCACAAGCGGATCCTTCTCACCAACTTTGCAGTACCCGATTGCATTGGCCTATCTGAATGTTCAAGATAGTCCTTCGATAGCCGATACCGGTGTCGAACTGGAGGTCGACATCCGTGGATCCCGGCATCCCGCCAGGGTCACCCCGCTACCGTTTTACCGACGAGACAAACCATCCTGACCAATAGATCCCTGGACAGAACTGGAAGACTTCCACCCCTAGAAAGAACTGGACTGTGCCGTGAATCCTGATGACCTTTACTATGCAGAAACACACGAGTGGGTACGGCTCGAGCAGGGTGATGATGGGACCATTGCAGTGGTCGGCATCACCGCATTTGCCGTTGAGCAGCTTGTCGATGTAACTTACCTGGAAATGCAACCGTCTGGGACCGTAACCAGCGCCGGTGCGGAAATCGGTGAGATCGAGTCCGTCAAGGCTGTCAGCCCCATCAACAGCCCGGTCGATGGCGAGGTGATCGCCGTGAACGAACAGCTCTCAACAAACTTGCAACTGTTAAGTGACGACCCCTACCAGGCCGGATGGATGGTCAAGATCCGTGTCCAGGACGGGCTGTCGACAGATCACCTGATGGATCGTACGGCATACGAAGCCCAGTGTGCCCAGGGAGGCTAGGCGGCGACGGATATGCCCTACCTGTTCAACACCGAGGAAGACCAGCGGGCGATGCTCGATTCCATCGGCATTGCCTCGCTCGATGAACTCTTCGATATGATCCCGCAGTCCCTGAAATTGGGACGGCCTCTGGAGATCCCGGAAGCACTGAGCGAAATGGAGCTTGCCCAGGTCGTCGGCTCCCTGGCGAACCAGAACCTTCATGCCGAGAATGCAACCAGCTTTCTGGGTGGTGGCAGCTATGATCACTTTATCCCTGCCGTTGTCGATACGATTGCCGGCCGGGGAGAGTTCTACACCTCCTACACGCCCTACCAGCCCGAGGTAAGCCAGGGCAACCTGCAGGCCATGTTTGAGTACCAGAGCATGATCTGCCAGCTCACCGGGATGGATGTCTCCAATGCCAGCCTTTATGACGGAGGGTCAGCAACGGCCGAGGCGGTGCTGATGGCAATCAGTGCAACGAAAAAAGCAGGACGGATCGTGGTTGCGGAGTCGGTGCACCCGGAGTACCGGCAGATCCTGGAAACGTATTTTACCAGCCTGGAAACGGAACTGGTGACCGTGCCCACTCCTGGAGGCCGTGTTGACCCAGCCTCCATGCAGGAGGCGATCAATGACCAGACTGCCTGCCTGCTTGTGCAAAACCCAAATTTCTTCGGCTGCCTTGAGGACGTGGAAAGTGTCGTCCGGGTTGCCCATGATGCCGGCGCACTGGCCTGTTGTATCTTTGACCCTATCAGCCTTGGAGTGCTGAAAAAGCCGGGAGAGATGGAAGTGGATATTGCCGTGGCGGAAGGCCAATCCCTTGGCTCCCCCATGCTCTACGGCGGCCCCTCCCTGGGGATCATGGCCTGCCGCGAATCCTTCGTGCGACGGCTTCCAGGGCGGATCTCTGGCCAGACGGTCGACCAGCATGGCAATCGCTGCTGGGTTCTGACTCTCCAGACCCGTGAACAACATATTCGACGCGAGAAGGCGACCAGTAATATCTGTACCAACCAGGGACTCTTCGCCCTGCGAGCTGCTGTTTACATGGCGACCATGGGTCCCAAGGGCATGCTCGAGACAGCCATGCTCTGTGCCCAGAAGGCACGTTATGCCGCCGAGACAATTTCGCAGGCCGATCGATTTGAACAGGTCTTTGATGCACCGGTCTTCAAGGAATTCGTCATCCGCGACCGGCAGGGAAAAGTGGAAGCATTGATGGACCATGCTGCCAGCCATCAGATTCTGGCCGGCATCCCGCTGGGCACCTGGTATGAGCATCTCTCGGATTGTTTCCTGGTGGCCACGACAGAAAAACGAACGCGGGAGGATATCGACCGCCTGGCCGAATGCCTCCGCCTGGCTCCTGGAGGGAATGTCTAACAGTCATGCGGAATTCCCAGACCAACAAGTTGCTTTTCGAATTATCGCGACCGGGCCGCCGGGGTGCCCGGGTACCGGAATGTGACGTACCAACCATCCCCCTGGAGGAGCTGATCCCTGCAGCAGCGCGATCGCTCCAGCCACTTTCCCTGCCGGAGGTCGCGGAAGCCGATGTGGTAAGGCACTTCACCAATCTTTCCACGCTCAACATGTCGGTTGACTCGCATTTCTATCCGCTCGGTTCCTGTACCATGAAATACAACTCCAAGCGAAATGAACGAATGGCAGGGCTCGCCGGCCTTGCCCACCTTCATCCCTACCAGCCCCCCTCCACGCTCCAGGGCATGTTGCAACTGCTCTACGAGCTTCAACAGATGCTAGCCGAGATCTCAGGACTTCCCAGAGTCTCCCTGCAACCTGCAGCGGGTGCCCACGGGGAACTCACCGCGCTGATGGTCGCAGCAGCCTATTTCCGTGATCTCGGCCAGTCCCGCACAAAGGTGCTGACACCGGACAGTGCACATGGCACCAATCCCGCCAGTGCGTCCATGGTCGGATTCGAAACAGTCACCGTCGACAGCACCTCCGAGGGGCTGGTCGACATGGATGACCTGCGAAACAAGCTGGATGACCAGATCGCGGTATTCATGATTACCAATCCCAATACGCTGGGACTATTTGAAAAGCATGTCGAGCAGATCGCCCAGCTTGTGCATCAGCAGGGAGGGTTAATCTACCTGGACGGAGCCAACATGAATGCGATCCTGGGCATTACCCGGCCGGGTGATTTTGGCGCCGACATGATGCACTTTAATCCTCACAAGACATTCAGTGGCCCGCATGGTGGGGGAGGCCCAGGTGCCGGCCCCATCTGTGTCAGTGAAACACTTGGCCCTTTCCTGCCCACCCCTGTTGTGCAGAAGGGAGACGGAACATATCTGCTCGATGATCAACTCCCCCACTCGGTGGGACGCGTGCGAAGTTTCTTTGGGAGTGTCGGTGTCCTGGTGCGATCGTACTGCTACATTCGTTCACACGGGCCGGACGGGCTCAAGCGGGTCGCCGAGAATGCAGTTCTGAATGCCAACTACCTGCTTAGCAAGATCGTTCAGATCATGGATGTGCCTCATGGAAACCGTTGCATGCATGAATTCGTGGCATCTGCCGAGCAGTTCTCCAAGGACAAGAACCTCTCGCGGCCGGCAATGGATTTTGCCAAACGGCTACTCGATTACGGGTTTCACCCACCCACCGTCTATTTTCCACTTACCGTGCACGAGAGTATGATGATCGAACCAACCGAAACCGAGAGCAAGGAAACACTGGACCTGTTTGCCGAGGCACTGGCATGTATCGCCGAGGAAGATCCTGAACTGCTCAAGAATGCCCCCCATACGACACCAGTGAGCCGTCCCGATGAAGTTCGAGCGGCGCGTCAAACCGTGATGAAATGGAAACCCAACTGATCGAACCTGGCCGCCCAGTCCGGCTGATTGTCGACCCCCCCGCCGACGGCAGCTGGAACATGGCTGTCGACGAGTCACTGCTGGGATCGGCAGCCGATGGGATCACCACGCTCCGTTTTTACCAGTGGCGACAACCTACCCTCTCGCTAGGGTACTTTCAGTCACTCGTGGATCGCCAACAGCATCCAGCAAGCCGCGATTGTCCGGTCGTGCGGCGTTCCAGTGGCGGTGGCGCAATCGTCCACGATCGCGAATTGACCTATAGCTTCAGCTGTCCTGTCCACCATCTCGATACCCGGCAGTTCTACCAGGAAATGCACGACTCCCTGCAAGCTGCACTGGCCCATTTCAAGGTGCCGGCGGAACTCTGGGAGGAGGACCAGCCGAGCAGAGAACCAGATCCGTTTCTCTGCTTTCAGAGACGATCCCCCGGCGACATGGTTTCTGGAAATGTGAAAATTGCTGGAAGTGCCCAGCGACGCAGACGCGGGGCATTCCTTCAACATGGCAGTGTCCTTCTGGAAACCTCCTGCCATGCACCAGAATTGCCAAGTATCGCCAGCAACTGCGAAATTCCCTTGCAGTTCGATGAACTGGTGAAACAATACTGCCTGGTACTCATGAAACGGTGGCAGATAGAACTTGTACCTGGCACTCTCGACACCATGGAAACCAGTCGGGCATCACGGATCGAATCCGAAAAATTTGCCAATATTGCCTGGACGCACCATCGAAACCGGTAAAAACACCCTGTTTTACGCCATTTATTTTTTGACTGTGTTCTTATCCGTTGCTATGATTTCGCCGGACAGCGATGGATGCTATGCTAAAGAGACATAGCCTGCATTTCATTTCTTCCCTATCTCTAAGCTCTAAGTGCGACGCCGACCAATACCTCGTCAAAAATAACTTCGCTCGGATTAAGACAAAATCCGGAATATTATTTCATTGTCGATAGATTCACCTCGTCACGAGGTGAGACAGGTCAATGATGCGAGTGAAGTTAAAAGTGACAAAAGGTGCAGGGGCCGGTAAGGAAATCCCTGTACCGGTGAAAAAGTTCTTCATCGGCCGGGGTGACGATTGCCACCTGCGCCCGAAGAGCGAGGCCATCAGCCGTCACCATTGCGCCATCGTCTCGACGGACAAGCAGGTTGCCGTGCGTGATTTTGGGAGCAAGAATGGCACCTTTGTCAATGACAAGCGGATTGAGAACGCTTCCATCCTGAATGCGGGTGACAAGCTGTCGATCGGCCCGCTGCACTTTGAAGTCCTGATTGAGCAGAGTCTGGGCGGCGGCAAGCGGCCGAAGGTCCGGGACATGACAGATGTCGCCCAGCGCTCTGCCCAGAGCAACCCCGACGAAGCGGATATCTCGGCCTGGCTGGACGATGCCATCGCCGAGGATTCGAGTGATGGCACGGTCACGCGCCAATTCACGTTCGCAGACCCGTCTGGCGAGGAGCTGGATGCAGAAACCCTGGCAGCACTTGGTGACGATACCGATCCGGGAGATGCAGCCGATGAAGACGGCTCGAGCATTTTTCGCTGGGGAAAGAAAAAGAAAAAAGGGCCCGGGAAGCTCCCGGAAGTCCCGAAGAGCCAAGGGGCCGATGATTCCCGTGAGGCGGCAGAGGATACCCTGCGAAAGTACTTCAACCGCGGCTGACTAGAACCGCTTTCAACCAGGAGCTCGACTGGTTGTTTTCTCCTTGCTTCCAGGCAAGAACGCGGAGCGTCTTTTGCCGAAGCAGCCAGGAGGTGTTTTCCCCTGCTTGAAGTACGGCATCTCCCTATAACCGGAATGATCACTTAAACGGTCCTATTTCACTGATCCGTAAAATTTGCCATGACCCACTAATTTACCTAGCCGGTAAATATTCGCAGAGCAACAGGTCGATTCTCTCATTGCACACGGGAGTGAATCCCATTCGGCCGATTGGCCGTTAGCTTCCCGAGCATCAACGAGGAGATACTGACGTGACAAAGAAAACATCCGGCAAAAAAAATGCGGACAACCCCGATCCTTCCAAGGCACACCGCCGACGCAAGATCGACCCAACCACGTGCGAACGCGATTACTCGAGCGAGGAACGGGAATTCATGGCGGCACTTGATGAATACAAGCGGGACCAGGGTCGAATGTTTCCCACCTGTAGTGAGATCCTGGAAGTGATCCGTGGACTCGGTTACGTGCAACAGACTGACGGGGTCCAGGTCAACCGGACTGGAACTGACAGCCTGGTTGATGAAGCCGAGATGAACTCCACATCCGTGTAGCGGGTGCCTTGGAATTCGGCCTTGTCGAGTAATTATTAAATACAGTAGTCTCTCGCCTCGACCTGGATAGTGCTTGAATCCGTCATGCTGGCGAGAAGATGGTGATGAAAAGAGAACGAGGTCTCCGTGAAACATGGGGAGCGGGCAGTCACTGGCCTGCCTGGTTGAGCCTGCTTGTGCTTTCCCTCTGCGCGGCTCCCGCTTGTTCCCTGGTAAATCCACGTCCCCTGGAACCGACGCCTGCCAGTGAAGCCTCCACGGACCAGCTTCCGGCTGCTACCCTGGATTCTCCATCCGTGTCCCTCTGGCCGCTCAATTTTCGCAACCACGGGCTGAACAACAAGGGAGTCCAGTTCTTCAAGCAGGGAAAGTACCAGGATGCTCTGCACAAGTTCCAGCAGGTCGTCAGCTTTGATCCGGGTAATACAGACGGCTATTACAACCTTGCTGCAACCTATCACCAACTCGCCATGGACGGCAACAACCGTCAGATGCTGACGCAATCCGAGCATCTCTACCAGCGATGTCTCCGGATGGCACCCAACCATTCTGATGCGCACCGCGGGCTTGCAGTGCTGTTGGTCCAGTCCGGACACAAGGAGCGGGCATATGAGCTGCTGGAAAAATGGGTGGAAGATTCCCCGCAGTCTGCCAATGCCCAGATCGAGCTTGCCCGGCTGCATGACGAGGATGGAGAAACAGGCCAGGCCGAGGTTCACTTGCAAAAGGCGCTCTCGATCGATACCAACAATGCTCGCGCCTGGACAGCACTGGCCCACTTGAGAGAACGCGAGGGGGACCTGCCCAATGCACTGGCCCATTACCAGCGTTCCTACATTCTTGACAACGAGCAGGCGACCGTGGCAACACGGATTGCTTCCCTCAACCGATCCCTTCGAATGGAAGACGGCGAGGACAGCACACGGATGGTTGAGTCCAGTACTCCCGCCCGGCGCTAGGGACCCGGTCCTTCTCAGGATCGGATAGAGACCCTAAAATTTCGGTTTGGCACCTGCTGCCTGCACTTCATCCGGGGCCTCCTTTACTGATTTCTTGCCGACGGATCATTCTGTTCGATGACTAGTGACCTGAAACACGATAACCAGAGGGTCTACAACTTTTCCTCGGGTCCTGCGGCACTGCCGCTGACAGTTCTTGAGCAGGCCCGGGAGGAGTTCATGAACCTCCCAGGCTGTGGTGCCTCGGTGATGGAAATCAGCCACCGCAGCGATGCTTTTGACCATATCCTGGAATCGGCCAGGCTCCGGATTCGCCGCCTGCTTGCCGTTCCGGCGGATTACACCATCCTGTTCCTGCAGGGCGGTTCACGACTTCAGTTTTCCATGGTCCCCATGAATCTCCTCCAGGAAGGGAGGACCGCGTCATTTATTGTGAGTGGCCACTGGAGCAAGGCAGCCATGCGGGAGGCGGAAAAGTTCGGTTCTGTCGAGGCCTGCTGGAACGGGCAGGAAAGCGATTTCAAAGAGCTTCCGGAAACCAGCCAGCTCTGCTTTGACAAAGATGCCAGCTACGTCCACATGACGTCCAACGAAACAATCCAGGGGCTCCAGTATCGCCAGGAACCTGACACGGGCGACACACCGTTGGTCTGCGATGCTTCATCCGATTTTCTTTCCCGGCCGATCGAGATCAGCCGTTACGGGCTGATTTTTGCCTGTGCCCAGAAAAACGCCGGACCGGCAGGAGTGACGGTTGTGATCCTCCGTAACGAGTTGCTTGAACGCAGCCAGAAATCACTCCCCGGTTACCTGAACTACCAGAATCACGCCGGTAATGAGTCCCGCTATAACACGCCACCCACTTTTGCCATTTACATGCTGGACCTGGTCTGCCGGTGGCTGGAGGAAGAGATGGGGGGGCTGGCCGGGATCGCCCGGGTTAACGAGGCGAAATCCCGACTGCTATATGACCTGCTGGATAACAGCGAGGGATTCTACCGTCCCCATGCGAAGCCGGATGCCCGATCCGTGATGAATGTCACTTTCCGCTTACCAAGTGAACAGCTGGAGTTAGATTTCATCCAGCAGGCAGATCAAAAGGGACTTGCCAGCCTGGCGGGACATCGCAGTGTCGGCGGCATTCGCGCCTCGATCTATAACGCCATGCCCATTGCAGGGGTCGAGTCACTTTGTGATTTCATGAAGCAGTTTCGTGATTCCGCGGCGGAGGTCAATAAACATGGCTAGAATCCTGATCCTGGATCATATCGCCCCGGAGGGCATCGCCCTGTTGGAAGCGGCCGACGATATCGAGCACGAAATTCACACGGGGCTGGCCGGTGAAGAACTTCGCCTGGCACTGGCCGAGTGCGACGGAGCCATTTGCCGGAGCGGCGTGACAATCGCGGACGACCAGCTCTCGGGAAACCGTCAACTGAAAGCAATCGTACGAGCCGGTGTCGGAACAGATAACATCGACAAGGCCGCTGCCACGAGAGCCGGGATCGTGGTCATGAATACTCCTGCAGGAAATACCTTCAGCACGGCTGAACATACCTTCACCCTGATGCTGGCAATGTCCCGGAACGTGGCACCGGCCTACCAGGGCCTGCTGGATGGCTCCTGGGACCGTGCCTCGCACATGGGGGTGCAACTGGCAAACAAGACACTCGGAATTGTCGGACTTGGCCGGATCGGCCAGGAAGTCGCAAGTCGGGCGATTGCTTTCCATATGAAGATCATTGGGATGGATCCCTTCCTGAGCCAGGAACAGGCCGAGAAGCTGGGGATCCAGCTCGTTTCAAACCTTGACCAGCTCCTGCCGCACGCCGATTACCTGACGGTGCACACCCCACTGACCGACCAGACCCGGAACCTGATCAGCGATGACGAGGTGAACAAGTTGAAGCATGGTGCCCGTTTAATCAACTGTGCCCGGGGTGGCATCTTTGATGAGGACGCACTGGTCAGAGGCCTTGAATCGGGACAACTATCCGGTGTGGCACTGGATGTCTACAACCAGGAGCCCTGTACCGACAGTAAACTGTTTGGAATGCCCGGGGTAATCTGCACGCCTCATCTGGGAGCGACAACGCGAGAAGCCCAGACCCAGGTTTCCCAGGAAGCCGTCGAACTGCTACTCAATTTCCTCCGCACCGGAGAGATTCGCCACGCGGTGAACATGACCTCCATCGATCTTGCAACACTCGCCGTCCTGGGTGGCTTTCTCGACATGGCCTACCGGCTAGGCCTGTTTGCTTACCAGTGGACCACCTCGGGTCTGGAAAGCTGCCGACTCCATTATCGCGGTGAAGTCGCCGGCCTCGATACCCGACTGCTGACCGCCGCCTTCTCTGCAGGTCTGCTCGAACGTGCCATGGATGCTGAGGTCAATA
>CAYYZW010000254.1:0-10039 GCA_964476375.1 uncultured Pirellulaceae bacterium | reverse complement strand
CCAGGAGTCTGACAAGACACGTGATCGTTATGGTCGTAACACGGTGGGCCAGAGCATGCTGCTGGCCAGGCGGCTGGTGGAAGCGGGTGTGACCTGTGTGACGGTTCGAAGTACCGGCTGGGATGACCATAATAAGATTGCCGAGGGACTTGCCAAGCATGCGCCTCCCTATGATCGTGGCGTGGCAACCCTGGTCCAGGATCTTGCTGAACGTGGCATGCAGGATGACGTGCTGGTCGTGGCGATGGGCGAATTTGGAAGAACCCCGCGGGTCAACAACAATGCGGGACGTGATCACTGGGGATCGGTGATGAGCGTGATGCTGGCTGGCGGTGGCCTCCAGCCGGGAATTGTCGGGGCCTCTAATTCGAAGGGAGAGGTTCCGGCAGACAAGCCCTACCGCCCAGAGCATGTGCTGGCGATGGCCTACCGTCACCTGGGGATCGACACCTCGCTGACATTTTCCGACCATTCCGGCCGGCCCAGATACCTGCTGGAAGATCGTCAATTGATCTCCGAGTTGCTATAACATGCAGTGACGTTGGGTGTTTTTGAATCCAAGGAAAATTCTGTAGCAGGTGCTGGAGTTCATCTCGGCCCGTTTTTAACGAGGAGTTGCCATGCGTACATTCTCTCTTCTGCTTGTCACTGTTCTGTTGCCTGGCTTGACGAGTGGGCTTGGGGCCCAGGAGAAGGCACTCCAGTACGAGGCCGAGGGGATTGAGGTGAGTGCGGCAACGGCCGAGGAGCCACTCGGGGAGAGTTTCTCGCTCAAGGCAGCCCTGGATTACCTGGAGAAGGGGTCGCTGGCCTGGTCCCGGAAACGCAATTGTGTCTCCTGCCACACCAATGGCACCTACATGCAGATGCGCCCGGAGTTGACCCCGTTGCTGGGTAAACCGACCGCCGAAATGCGCGAGTTTTATGTCAAGCGGATCGGGCAGCTGGCCCGGGCCAATGTCGATGTGCTCAAGAAGGGACTCAAGCCGACCCAGGTCGCCTACGTGGCAATGGGCCTTGCCTCCTGGGATGCCCACGTGACCGGAGAGCTCTCTGCCGAGACAAGATCAGGCCTGGACCTGATGCTGAAGGTGCAATCCGAGGATGGATCATGGAACAATATTGATTGCTGGCCACCGTTTGAGTCGAGCAGTTACCACGGGGCAACCGTGGCGGCGATGGCGCTCGCACGTGCCCCGGGCTACCTGGAGGAGCTCAAGAAAGATGGCCGGATCGGGCAGGTCGAGAAGCTCAAGAACTACCTCCGCCAGACTCCACCGCCGCATGACTACGGCCGGCTTCTTTTGCTCTGGGCCTCGACCCGCATGGACGGCCTGCTTAACAAGCAGCAGCAGCAGGAGATCGTCCAGATGATTTTTTCCCACCAGCAGGCGGACGGAGGCTGGTCGATGCGGACCTTTTCCACGCCCGAGGCCTGGGGAGGTGGAAGCCGTGCCGAGAAGCTTCGCGCCGAGCCCGAATTCAAGAATCCTCCAAGCGATGGTCACCAGACCGGGCTGGCGGTAATCGTGCTGCGAGATGCCGGTATCCCCGCGGGCGATCCGCGTATTGAGAAGGCGGTCAACTGGATCCTGGCCAACCAGCGGACCTCCGGTCGCTGGTGGACCCGCAGCCTGAACACCGACACGTTCCACTTCATCACCTACAGCGGCACGATGTACCCGCTGGTGGCACTCTACAAGTGCAACAAGCTGCCGAAGATCGACAGCGGTGGTGACTAGTAATCCGGCCCGCTGCCATGTCTCTCGTGGAGCTGTTGCACCTCGTGGTCGCTGAGAAACTGGCTCGCCCAGCCGTCAAAGTCCTCGCTTTTTTCGTAGGACGGCTGGAAAGGGTGATCGAGGGCCTCCTGTTCAAGGCCGGTGGGATTTTTCCATCGTTGCCTGTTAGTCCAGGCAAACCACTTCCTGCAGTGGTACAACATCATCCCGCCAATCAGCGCACAGAAAGCTCCCCAGGCCACACAGAAGGGGCCAAGCTGCGAGTCCATTCCAGCGAGAAATCCACCCGGGACCATGACCAGCGCTTTCCCGCAGAGCACGTACATCCAGGGGAGAGTCTGGCCGGGACGGAACATCGACGCCTGGCAGCCCCGGCATCGATAAGACGTTGTTTTACGAGATGAGGAAGAGTGCCACTGAGAGTGTGTACGACACGTACTGCACCAGAAGGCACTGGAACGGGGAATGCAGTGGTTAATTTCAGGGACGTTCTTCATTTCGTGAGCAGGCACGTTCTTTTGAAAGGACGTGAAAAGATTACGGCTCCACCTGTGTGATCCAGCCTGGTGTTCCGCCGGCGTTCATCGCCAGGTTGCCGCCATCCATCGGGATCAGTGCGCCGGTGATCCAGCTGGAGGCGTCCGAGGCCAAGAGTACCATCAGCCCCTGGATATCCTCTGGCACGCCCATTCGTCCGGCCGGAATCCCACTCAGGAACCGGCCCTCCAGTTCGGGGTCGGCAGCCATCCGCTCCTGCAGGCTGGGGTTGATCACCTGGGCCGGCAGGATAGCATTCACCCTCACGCCCCGGCCGCTCCACTCGGTACTCAGTTCCCGGGTCATCTGGACCACGGCGCCCATCGACATGCTGTAAGAGACGTGGCTGCGTCCGAGTGCCGTGATACTGGCCAGCGAGCCGATATTGACGATGCTGCCGCGGCCCTGGGCCAGCATCCGGCGGCCTGCCTCCCGGCAACTGATGTAGCGGCCGACGACAAGGTTCTTGAGGACCTGGATCAGTTGCTCCTCGGACAGGTCCTCCGGGGCGACCAGCATTCCCTCGCCGGCGATGTTAGCGACGAAATCAACCTGCCCGAAATGCTCGTCCACCTGCCGGTAGAGGTCACAGACCTGCTCACCCGAGGAGACGTCGATCGAGACGGACAGGGCCCGCCGGCCAGTTTTCTCTATCGACCCGGCGGTCTCTTCCATCCCCTCGCTGTTGCGGTCGACCAGCACCAGGTCTGAACCCGCTTCGGCCAGGGCCAGGGCGGTGGCGCGGCCCATTCCCTGGGCAGCACCCGAGACGACAGATACCCGGCCGGTGAGGTCAAAGAGTGTATTGTTCATGGTGGTCTTCTCCTGGAATGATTGAGAACCAGCAGGCAGTATAAGCCAGTATTTCCCCGCAGGGGGAGTGGGAGTTGCCGCGCATGGATCCCGACTAACCGGTATATCCGAACCAATAACCTGCACAATTGCCATCTTTTCCCAGAGCCACTCTAGAATTGTTGGCTATGCCGATTATCGTGATGTTAGCGTTCGATGCGGAGGAAGCACAAAAGGCCTGAAGAAGTGCTTCCACTGGTCGATAAGTGCTTAACCGCAGGAGAGTTCTCCTGTATCCACAAGCCAAGATTAGCGAGGAGTGAACAATGAAACGTTTCATGAATTATTGCCTGACGCTGGCCGTTGCCAGCCTGCTCGTCGTCAGCACGAGTGTTGCGGACGACTCGGAATCGAAGGACGACCAGGGTGCGGTTCGTGGCCTGGTTAAGAAAGCACTGGATGCCATCGACAGCGAGTCAGCCCGGATCCAGACCGTGGGTCGTGTGCTGAGTAATCATGAGCGAGACCGGCTTCATCTGCTGGCCAGCGCCAGGCAGCAGATCCAGAATGCAACTGCTCTTCTCAAGCAGGAGGAGGGCGCGAGTGCAGACGGGGAACAGCCCATGAAGGAAGTTGTCGGTGCTCTGACCAAGGGGGTCAAGAACCTTCTCAAGCGAGACAAGGCGGAGGATGACTCGGCCGAGGGCCTGGTCACCAGGGCACTTGGCATGCTGAAAAGAGACAAGGGCGATGAGGACGGGGCTGTTCGCAAGAGCCTCTCCAAGGCGCTGAAGATCCTCAAGAGAGAAAACAAGGGCGACGAGTAAGGTCGCGTTGTCTCACGCCATATTATTCGGCCCTCCATCAGTCTTGTGCTGGTGGGGGGTTTTTTTGTGACCAGGGCCAGGTGATGTGAGTAGAGAGGGTGGTTTGTCTTACGCATTGCGGGGCCTCGATATATAACAGGGGAATCACGAGCGCCCATAGCTCAGTTGGATAGAGCAGCGGACTTCTAATCCGCAGGTCGGAGGTTCGAATCCTCCTGGGTGCGTTTGACGAGGGTGAGTCATGCGCAGGCAAGAGAACCCGGAGGCAGAGAGATATTTTGTGGGCTTCTGTCCTGTTCGCTCCTGGAGTCGTGTAACAAGAGTTTTCAGTATTGTATGACGTGACAAACAAAAGGATTTCTTGAATGAAACCAGGTTCCAGCGGTGAACATCGGTTGCAGCAGCAGTATGGCAGCCAGCAGCGAGCCGATACATTTTATCAGTCGCAGATGCTTGACCATTTAAATGATCGCATGGTGAAGCTGGTTCAGCGTCAGGAAATGATGTTCGTGGCAACTGCCGATGCCGGCGGAGAGTGTGACAGCTCGTTTCGTGCCGGGCTGCCTGGTTTTGTGATTGTGCTGGATGAAAAGACATTGATTTATCCCGAGTACCGTGGCAACGGGGTCCACGCGAGCCTGGGAAACATGAGTGAGAATGCCCATATCGGTATTCTCTTTCTGGATTTCCTGGAAACCACCATTGGCCTGCATGTCAATGGCACGGCCACGATCCTTGAAAACGAGCAACTTCTCAAGCGTGATGGTTTGCCAGGGGCTGTCCTGGCTGCGACCGAGGTGGAGGGGGGACGGCATCCGGATCGCTGGGTCGAGGTCTCGGTAGAAGAAGCTTATATCCACTGCTCGAAACATGTTCCCCGCCTGGCAAAGGTGGACAAGGAAATCCACTGGGGCTCGGATGACGAGTCCTGCAAGGGGGGAGATTTTTTTTCAGCCAGCACGACATAAAGAGAGCCGCGATCAAACGCCGAGCCAGCCCTTGCCTTTGGCAGCGTATGAAAACCAGGCAAGGATTCCCGCGATGATGATGACCACGGCCGGCATGATGGCCCCCGATGGCCCCATGACTTCCAGTCCACCGGAAACGATCATCGTGTAGGACATCTGTACGAGCACGGCCACGAGGCTGCTCGCCAAGAGCAGGGCGGACCATCCCCTCCGCATCAGGAGACCAATGCTTCCCCCGACACCGGTAAAGACAGCCAGTGCGTAGACGATATAAATCCAGCCAGGCACGTTTCGGGCCCACTCTTGCTGCTCCGCTGTCATTCCTTCCAGCATCTCTTCCTGGGCGAAGACCTCCATCCCGAAAGCGGCACATCCCATCAGGTTCCAGAGCAATGCCACAATGGCAATCCCCCAGTACCAGCCGGGGATCATTGGTTTTACATCCTGGTTCATTTGTCACCTTGCCCTGGAGTGGGAAAAACGGACGACGATCACAGCAATTATAATTCTTTTTCAGCGGGAGGGAGTTTTTTCCTGCAATCACTGAACCAGAAACCGCTGACCACTAGCGACTGGTATGATGGATAAATCAATGACCCCGTCGTGGAAGGCGAAAAGAATGAAATCCCCGCGTACCAACCGTCGGCAGTTCCTGGCCACCAGCAGCATGGCGACCGTCGCTCTGGGTCTCAGTCAATATGCCCGGGCCACGGCAAGGGAGAAGCTGCCGTTCAAGATCTCCCTGGCCCAGTGGACGATTAACCGCGAGCTCAGGTCGGGCGAGATCGACAACCTCGATTTTGCCAAGGTTGCTCACGAGCATGGCATCCAGGCGGTCGAGTACGTCAACCAGTTCTTCATGGACAAGGCGAAGGACAGGGCTTACCTGGCAGAGATGAAAAAACGGGCTGCCGACCTTGATGTGAAGAGCCTGATCATTATGTGCGACCGTGAGGGAAGAATCGGTGATCCGGAGAAGGCAAAGCGAACGCAGACGATCGAGAACCACCGCAAGTGGATCGACGCAGCCAGGTTCCTGGGCTGCCACTCGATTCGTGTGAATGCCGGCAGTGCCGGTACGTACGAGGAGCAGGTGGGCTATGCGGCGGATGGACTTGCCAGGCTGACCGAGTTTGGGGCCCAGCAGAAGATGAACGTGATTGTTGAAAATCACGGCGGCCTGAGCAGCAATGCGGACTGGCTCGCCGAGGTCATCACCCGGGTTGGCCACAAGCGCTGTGGGACGCTGCCGGACTTCGGCAACTTCCGCATCAAGGACGGGGAGAGTTACGATTCCTATCGAGGGATCAAGAAGCTGATGGCCTGGGCCAAGGGAGTCTCTGTCAAGGACCAGGTCTGGGACGACAAGGGGAACCAGTCACCACTGGATTATGACCGGATGTTAAAAATCGTGCTCGACACCGGCTTTGATGGCTACTGCGGGATTGAATTTGGTGGTTATGCCAACCTCAACAAGTCACGTAAAACGCTGGAAGAGTCACGACAGCGACTGTCGTGATGACTGGAATGAACACCGCTTACATACCACGATTTGGGTGTGCTGTTCTGCTGGCTATTTTCACCGCCCGTTCTGTAGCAGCCGTTGAGCAGATTCCCCCGTTGGCCAGGGGCCTGCTGGCAACCGAGAAACTGGTGTCCGACGGGACCTGGGTCGACCCTGCCCTGGCCGCTCGTTTTCGCCAGGCGAAGCGGGTGAAAGTCTCGGTCTGGTTTGAGGAGCAGCTGCTCGGTGATGGGCAGGCCTACCGCCGCAGGGCCGGCGAGTTTGCCGGCCGAAAGCGATCCGAGCTGCGGGCTGCCGCCATCGAGACGCTCAAGGCCATCCACGCGCGGAGCTGGAAAAAAGCCCAGCCTGATATCAGGAAGCTCGTCAAGCAGCGGGCGATCAGCGCCGTGGAGCCGTACTGGATTGTCAACGGATTCACCTGTATGACAGGTGAGGATCAGCTCGAGAGTATCACGTCGATCCCGGGTGTGAAGATGATCTTTGCCAGGCCCCAGCGGCCGGTCAACCGGCCGCCGATGGCTGCCCGGCCACCTGGCTTCCCGGTCCCGGACCGCCAGGCGTTTGAGCCGGGGCGTTACAGGCATCCCTGGTACATCCGTTCCCTGCAGGCCGATCGGGTCTGGCGCGAGTTCCAGGTCGCCGGCCAGGGGACGCTCAACGTCGTGCATGACTTCAATTTTGTTTTCTCCGGAAATCTCACCAGGAACCTCTATCGCAACCCGGCCGAGATCCCGGCCAATGGAAAGGACGACGACAGGAACGGATTTGTCGACGACTACCATGGTTTTAATTTTGATGCCGATACGGCAGTGCTGACTACCAGCGAGGCACCGGCGGAGAGCTTCTCCCCGCAAACGATGCATGGCTTCATGTGCGCGGCAGTTATCTGTGGACGCGGGGTTCCCAGCCAGCAGTACGAGTTTGGCATCGCGCCGGAGGCCCGCTGGGCCGGCGTGATCGGAAGCACACGGCTGGAACAGGCGGTGCAGTGGGCGGCCGAGCAGGGGGCGGACACGTACAGCATGAGCTTCTCGGTTCCTGGCCTGGGAGAGTACCGTTCCCACTGGCGGAAGATCATGGAGCAGGGGTCGCTCTGCGGTATTTTCTTTGTCTCCGGTGCCGGGAACTTTGCCCAGTCGGCACAGCGACCGGTCCAGATGCGGGTCCCCGAGGATATTCCCGACGTGGTCTTTGCCGCGGCAGGTGTTCAGCGAGATTTTTCCCGGACTCCCTTTTCCAGCCAGGGGCCGGTCCAGTGGGCGACCGGGCATTACCAGGACGGAATGGTCCAGAAGCCCGAGGTCTGTGCCTTTAACATGGGGCTGCCGGCGTTACTTCGAAATGGCGAGGTCCGCCCCGTGGGGCTCAACGGCAATTCCTTTGCCGGGCCGATGTTCTGCGGGTCGATTTCCCTGATGCTCTCGGCCGATCCGGATCTGTTGCCCTGGGACCTGAAGGAGATTATCACCTCCACCGCAACCGATGTGGCAGCCGAGGGGGTCGACGACCAGACCGGCCATGGCCTGATCAACTGTTACCGTGCCGTCAGGGAAGTCCTTCGCCGCCGGGCCATCCGGGAAGGGGAGAATCCGGCACCCTACAGCGGACGTGAGGCAGGGGACGAGATTGATGTCGCGGCAACGCAGAAGCGGCTGGCCAGCCGGCAGATTGTGATCACGCGGGTTGTGGCTGGCAGCCAGGCGGACAGGCTGGGTCTGAAGGTGAATGACGTGCTGCAGCGTTGTGGTGACCAGCCGATCACGGCCGCAAACCACCTTCGCATGGTCGTTGCCAGGGCAGTCCAGGATAATCTGGAGGAAGTGGTGCTGGTAATTCGGCGCGGGGGCAAGGAGATGACGTTCACCGTCACACCTGGCCAGCTGGGTGTGGGGGTCGCCGCTCTCTTTGCCGAACCGGTTTTCGAATGAACCGGGAGCATGGAGAAGCACAGGCCAGGATTTTGTCTTTGCAGCGGGTAACAACCAGTGATGTTGATGACAAGTTTCAATAGCAATGGGTTATTTGAGATACGGCACTGGCGTGAAGCCTGGGTGTCAAAGGACTCAAAACATGAAAATGATGTCCAATGTCATGGGGAACGCCGGAGCGGTCTGATGAAAGTTGTCAGCCGGGACAGGAGAACGATGAATCGACTGCTCCATGGCGCTACCTTCCTGCTGCTGGGATTTTTTTCCCTGCAGCTGGCCGCTGCTGCCGAGCCGCCGGTCACCAGTGTGGTATTCGCCCCGGGTGGCAGATCCGTGGTGGCTGCCAGCCAGGCAGGAGTGCAGATCTATAGATGGCCCGATTTGAAGCGGCAGCGAACGATCAACACGGCTGCCGCGAACCTTCACAGCCTTGCCTTCTCCACGGATGGGAAACGACTGGCCGTTGGGGGTGGTCATCCGGCCGAGGAAGGAGTTGTCGAGATCTTTTCCTGGCCGGCAGCAGCATCGCTCAAGGTCCTCAGCAAGCATGACGATTCCGTTCTGGCCGTTGCCTGGAAGGATACCTCCGGGCTGCTCTCGGCGAGCCTGGACCGTGATATCAAGCTCTGGAATCTTCCTCAGAGTACGGTGACCCATAGCTACAAGGGGCACTCGAGAGGCATCACCAGCCTCTGCCTGCTTGCGGATGGGAAAACCCTGGTCAGTGCCGGGGATGATCAATCCCTGCGAGTCTGGGACCTGGAGTCCGCCCAGGTCGTTCGCAGCCTGAACCAGCACACCAAGCCCATTCACGCCCTGGCACTGCGGCCTGGCGGGGAGGGGTTGCCGATGGTCGCCTCCGCTGCCGCGGACCGTACCGTGCGGCTCTGGCAACCGACGATTGGCCGCATGGTCCGGTACATACGGCTCCCGGTCGAGCCGCTGGACATTGCCTGGCTGGGCAATGGTCCCCACCTGGTGGCATGCTGTGTGGATGGTCATGTCCGCGTGATTGACGGGGACAACGTCACGGTCACCCAGGATCGTGCTGCCATCGAGGGCTGGGCCTACTCGCTGGCGGCGCACCCGACCGATGGGAGTATCGTGGTGGGCGGGGCCGGGGGCCAGGTCAAGAGAATCACGCTGGGCGAAAAGAAGTAGTCAACCAGGGAGAGCCGCGACGCATTTTATTTTTCACAAGTGGAACATGTTTCACAACCGAAGATCTAACGAAAAAGATCCAGTAACGTGATCAGACGAATCCTTTTTGCATTCTTGATCGTCACCTTTTCCGCAACCAGCCTTGCAGCGGAGCGTCGCCCCAACGTTGTGATCCTGCTGGCAGATGATCTGGGATGGAAAGATATCGGTTGTTACGGTGGACCGGTGAAAACACCGGCCCTCGATTCGCTGGCTGCCAGGGGCATCCGGTTCACCGACTTTCATTCCGGGGCCGCGGTTTGTTCTCCATCACGGGCAGCCACGCTGACAGGACGCACGAATCTTCGTGCCGGGGTATACAGCTGGATTGCGGACTATGCTCAGAACACGCACCTGCTCACGCGCGAGGTGACGATTGCCGAGCTGCTCAAGTTGCACGGCTACCAAACCTGCCACCTGGGGAAATGGCACCTGGGAATGACCTCCGGACAGCGAAAAAAACCCGATCCCTCGGATCACGGGTTCGATTACTGGCTTGCAACCGCCAACAATGCCC
>CAYYZW010000253.1:0-34804 GCA_964476375.1 uncultured Pirellulaceae bacterium | reverse complement strand
ATCCAAGCTGCTGGCGTACCGCTTCGATCCGCCCGGCAAGCTGTTCATCCTGCAGCGAACGATAGGGCGCCAGTTCGAGGGCCGGACGTGGTTCAATCGAGGTTGTCATCGTTTCCTGTCCCATCCGCCTGGCTTCCATTTCCCAGGACTGAGTGGTTTATATTCCCCTTCATAAAGCAGCCCCACCGCCTTGTCCAGTCGGTAGGAAAAGGGTAATTAATGAATAGGTTTTCTTCTCACCGGCACAAGAAACCAATGATCCTGCTTATCGATAATTATGACTCGTTTACCTACAACCTGGTTCAGAGGTTGGGAGAAATGGATGCGTCCCTGGAGATCCTTGTTCGTCGCAATGACAAGGTAACGGTGGCCGAGATCCAGCAGCTTGCACCAAGCCACTTGATCATTTCCCCTGGCCCCTGCACTCCTACCGAGGCCGGTATCTCGATGGAGGCCGTCCAGCAACTGATGGGGACACTGCCGATCCTGGGCGTCTGCCTTGGCCACCAGTCGATTGCCCAGGCAAGCGGGGCCTCGATCATCAGGGCCCGAGAGTTGATGCATGGAAAAACCGACCAGATTCACCATGACGACCAGGGGCTTTTTGCCGGCCTCCCCAACCCCTTCACCGCCACCCGCTACCATAGCCTGGCCATTGAAGCGGAGACCCTGTCGGACGATTTCATCGTCTCCGCCTGGGCCGAGGCACCCGGAAACACGCGCGAAATCATGGCCATCCGCCACCGGGAGCACGCGCTGGAAGGTTGGCAATTCCACCCGGAGAGTTTTCTCACCGAGATCGGCCCACGGATCCTCAAGCGATTCCTTGAGCAATAAAAGGGCCTGCTGTCCTGGGGGAGAATCCCCGCCCAGCTGAAAGAAACCCATCCATGCTGACTGTCGACGAAGCCCTTGATCGCATCCTCGCCGAGGCCAGGCCGTTACCCGGCATCGCCACGACACTGGATGAGAGCCTCGGTCGGGTACTGGCCGAAAGCCTCACAAGCGATATCGATTCCCCCCCCCACGACAAGTCCATGGTCGATGGCTATGCCGTCAAGATCAGCGACGTCGACCAGGAGGACGTGGACCTGCAGGTGAACGAGGAGATCACGGCCGGCCAGGTTCCTACCCGGGAAGTCACCGCGGGCACAGCCAGCCGGGTGATGACAGGAGCCCCCGTCCCTGTCGGGACGGAAGCGGTGGTGATGGTGGAACAGACAGAGCAGGTCGAATCCGATTCCGGCCAGCGGGTAAAAATGATCCGCCAGCACCTCAACCCCGGGGCTCATATCATGGCCCGCGGCACCAGCATTCGTCATGGTGACCAGGTACTCGAGGCTGGGACCCGGATTCGCCCCCTGGAAATCGGGCTGCTTGCGGAAATCGGAAAAACCTGCATCTCCTGTATCTCCATTCCCCAGCTGGCCGTCCTCTCCACCGGGAACGAGCTGGTTCCGGCCGGTGATATTCCCGCAGCGGGTCAGATTCGAAACAGCAATGGCCCCATGCTCTCTGCCCAGGCACGACGCTGCCAGGCAGAGGTGGTCTCACTGGGAATTGCGCGGGACAACCGGGAGGAACTGGAACAACGGATCGCTGTGGGCCTGGATGCCGACATCCTGGTCCTCTCCGGTGGAGTCAGTGCAGGGGTCCTCGACCTGGTCCCTGCCGCTCTTGCCGCACAGGGTGTCACCGAGGTCTTCCACAAGGTCGAGTTAAAGCCCGGAAAGCCACTCTGGTACGGGCAGGCTGACCACAATGGAAAACGGTCTCACGTCTTCGGACTGCCGGGAAACCCGGTCAGCAGCCTCGTCTGTTTCGAGTTATTTGTTCGTCCCCTGATCGACCGACTCGCCGGCAGGCCTCGAACCGGCATGCCGTCTCACCAGGCACAGCTCAAGGGGCATTTCCGGCAACGTGGGAACCGGCCTACTTTTCATCCAGCCTATTTTGAACAGGCCGGACAGGGAGCCAGCGTGGAACCGGTTCGCTGGCAGGGCTCGGCGGACCAAAGGGCCTTGACGACAGCGAATTGCCTGGCCTATTTTTCAGCTGGTCAGCGGGATTTTCCCCCTGGATCTGCTGTCCCCGTGTTTCTCTTCGAGGCCGGGAACGACTGATTTTTTTTTGTCGAATCCGGAGCAACTGATGGACCAGGTGACGGCCTCTCCCCGCTGGCACAATCCGCTGCTGCTGACTCTTTCCAGCGGTGGGCTCCTCTGGGCCGCTTTTCCGCCGCTTGGCATCTCCCTGCTGGCCTGGGTGGCCCTGGTCCCGGTCTTACTGCTGGTTCACCGGAAAGATAATCCTGTCTCCCGTTTTCGCTGGTACCTGCTTATCTGGATCGGCTCGGCACTTCACTGGCTGCTTTTAACCCAGGGAATTCGTTTGGCGCACTGGTCAACCCACTTTGCCTGGCTCACCCTTGGTCTTTACCTGGGCATTTACCTGCCTCTTTTTATCGGCCTCACGCGTGTCGCGGTTCATTGCTGGCGATGGCCGCTGATGGTGGCTGCACCATTGACCTGGACAGGACTGGAACTGGTCCGGGGCCATGCGCTCTCCGGTTTCTCGATGGGGCTCCTGGCACATACACAGGTCCACTGGACTGCACTGATCCAGCTCTCTGACCTGCTGGGTGCCTATGGTGTGAGTTACGTGGTGATGCTGGTGAACGCGGCCCTTGCCGCCAACCTGGGACGACCGACGACGCGAGGTCGCTGGATTGCCCAGCCCGGGGCAGCACTCCTGGCCGTCGTGCTGGGACTCGCCTATGGCCATATCCGGCAGGTGGAACCGGCGGCCGAGAACAACGCCCCGTCACTCAAGATCGCTCTCCTGCAGGGGGCGATCGATACCACCTTCGATAACGATCCGGCAGAACCCCAGCGTATGTACCTTGCCTACCGCCAGCTTTCCATCCAGGCCAGGCAGGAGCATCCTGACCTGGACCTGATCGTCTGGCCCGAGTCGATGTTCCCCTTTGGCCCGGAGATCATTCACGACCAACCGCCAGTCCCACCAGCTGCACTGGGCATGGACCAGCAGACCTACCTCGAACGGATCGAGCAACAAAATCGCTACTTCCAGGCAAACGTGGATGACCTGCTCTGGCTCATCAACGAGGACCTGGCCGGACCGCTCGCGGAGCCGCTCGATATCCAGCTCATCCTGGGAACCAGTGTCCAGCAGGTCGACGACCCTTCCACTCCCTACCATAACGCGGCACTCTGGATGCACCCTGATGGCAGCGTCGCCGGGCGCTATTACAAGTCACACCTGGTGGTCTTTGGAGAGTACGTTCCGCTTGCCGACCGTTTCCCCTGGCTCTACAAGCTCGTTCCATTGACCCAGGGGGTCAGTGCCGGAACAAGCCCCTCCTGCTTTACCATAAACGGGGTGCGGGTCATTCCCAGTATCTGCTTTGAGAGTACAGCTCCTCACTTCATGCGGCAGCAGGTCAAGCAGCTCAGTGACCAGGGCACCCCCCCGGACGTGATGATCAACATCACCAATGATGGCTGGTTCTGGGGATCATCCGTTTTGGATCTGCATCTCGCCTGCAACGTCTTTCGGGCTGTCGAGCTCCGCTTGCCACTGCTGATTGCTGCCAATACAGGTTTATCAGCAGTCATTGACAGCCAGGGAAGAATCCGCCAGCAGGGACCGCGACGCCAGGAGGAGATCCTGGTCCAAAGTGTCCAGGCAAGAAACCGCTTCAGCCTGTACCGGAAAACAGGGGATCTGTTCGGTATTGGAGCTGCCCTGGTGTGCCTTTGCCTGGCCGTTTCTGGCTGGCGAATTCAACGGACCAAACGCCGTCAAACAGGCTCCTGAATGCCCGCGATAAGGGATCGCCATTTTTACCTATCTTCCATGATCGTTGCAGCTTACGTGTAATTCGTTGACATTAGAGATTTATCCCAACTATACTGGCTATCATGGTCTGCAGAAGCCGAGTCGGATGAAAGGAATACCTTGTTTTTTACTGGAAAACAGGTGTTTTTTGTAAAAGAAAGTCCTCTTTCCTCTTGCAGGTGAAAATGAATTTTTGCCTGCAAAGTTTGACCCTCCGATACTTGGGATACGGTCACAGGTCAAGCTGGAGAGAGATTCAACAGAAAGGCGTTCCTGAGGAGTTTTTGAAATGACACTTCTGGGTAAGATCTTTACTGTCATGATCCTGATCATGAGCGTTATGTTCGGGGCTGTTTCTATCGTTGTGTATGCCACGCATACCAACTGGAAAGAAAAATCAGTCGCACTCGCGAAGGAAGTGGAGGATCGTGAGGGGATCCTGACCGAGGTTCGCAAGTCCCTGGCTAACCAGAAGGAACGCCTCGAACGGGAACAGGCGGCCCGCCGATTCTCACTCGCCGCCATGCAGATCCGGGCTGATGAATACAAGACCCGCCAGGAAGAAGCAGAGGGCAACCTGCGAGACAAGCAGGCGCAGAATGACAAGCTCACCGAGTCCCTGAATATCGCGGAGAAAACCAAGGCGGCTCTTACCGATGAAGTCGCCAAGCTCCGAGTCGAGATCCGGGATACGCAGAAAGCAGCGGACGATTTCTTTGCCCAGGTTCTTGTCCTTACCGACGGGAACACGCAACTGGAAGGCGAACGACGACGTTTCAAGGAAAAGAATCTCCAGCTGATTGCCCAGGTAAGTCGACTTTCAAGCGTCCTCAAATCCAACGGGCTGGACGAGTTTAGCAATCTCACGCTGGTGACACCCGATGTGGACGGTATTGTGACAGCCGTGGCCAAGGACATGTTACAGATTTCTCTTGGCTTTGATGACGGCCTGCGTGAAGGGCACGAGCTGGATGTCTTTCGGGGTGCCAACTTCCTGGGTCGCATCGTGATCCGCAAGATCACTCCGAGTTCCGCTGTCGGTGAGATTATTCCCAAGTATCGCCGTGGCGAAATTCGCAAGGGCGACCGGGTTGGAAAAGACGTCGGCTGATCGATTTGAACAACGACCCCGTAAGGATGAGGTGCTGTTACCGTGGCCAAAGCAACAATCGGACAGAAGCCGCGACTCAACGTTTACACCATGATGCTGGTGATCTCTTTCGTCGCCATCACCTTCGGGTCGGTCATGCTGTTGTTGGAACTGAAACGCTGGGGTGAGGGGTACCGCTGGTGGGATACCAGTGGTGTCCAGGTCAAGCAGGGTGCGACCTTCCATGCTCCGCGAGCGATCGAGTCTCTCCCCGGCCGTCACCTGGGCTAGGAACGCGACCGACGGCCAGTATCAATTCTTGCCACTTCGCGCCATGATCCGCAGCACACGGGATGTTTTTCCTCCGTCCCCGGGCCCCATGCCGATCATCACCATGTCGCGCGTCTGCAGATCCGACAGGCTTGCAGGCTGACCATTTCGAATGATCGGCACGGTCTTGTCCACCAGCAGTGTGACCGGCTCGGCAGCTCCTCGTGGACGAACCACCAGTCTCCCCTGTGCGGCATCCACCTGCACTACACCACCCATCACGCGGGAACCATTGTCCCCCGGAAATGCTGGTGCACCACCGTTTCTCGAACGGTCCGCAAACTGCCCCCTGCCCCCACCTGGGGTACTTCGGCCACGAGAACCACGGCGGCTCATGGCCCAGCCTCCATCACGGTCTACCTGGAGCGAGACGAGGTACTCCTGGGAGACCGGCTTGCACCAGCCCTCATCATCATTGCAGGCAAAGTAATCCACCGTCACGATCAGATGGGGCTCTTCCCCGGTCGGTTTCCGCCGCCGAAGAAAACGGTCCTGGGCACTCACATCCCGCTCGATATCCAGCAGGAACTCACGTGGATCCACATCCGCCGGCTCGCTGACCCTGGGCCCTTCTCCATGGCGGCCAGCGACAGTGAACCCGTCGGGCGTCTGGACACGATAACGGATCGGATCGGTCAGGTTGTTCCAGTGGACGTGATAGAGCGGATCCAGGTGAAAACCCAGGTAGAGCTTGCCAAGACCTTCATCCAGGAATGCCTGGTCCACCTCGGCTCTTAACTTGACGTAGAACGGCTGCGTGCTTGGCCGGGGCTTGATCACCAGCGATTGTGTCCCGGAAAGGCCGCTGAGTCGTGGCACAACTCCACTGGCCGCCACCGCCGGCGGAGCAGTAAAACGCACGTCGATATCCTCCGGCCTGGTTGGTGTCTCCACTGCTCCGACCAGCTTCACCAGGTCGGCACGAAGATCCTCCGGCTGGCTCCAGCGACGCTGGGCAACAACTTTCCCCGCAGCATCCAGAATAAACTCCGAGTTGGGAGCGTTCCCCAGGGCATGCTTGAGACCATTCTCCATGTTGTCACAAAGCCATGTGAATCGAGAACCGATCGTCCGCTCCGCCTCCTTCACATGCAGCAGCCGTTCCTGCAGGGTGAAGGGAGCCACGTACCGGTTGTTTTCCGGATGGGCCAGGGCCTTGTAGATATAGTAAAAATTCACTCCCCGGTCCGCGTAGTCACGCTCGATTGCCTCCAGACCGGAGACATTCCTCAGGAACGGCGGTCATGTAAGACAGCCAAACACCAGGACCGAGTAGCTCCCCTTTAACTGGCTTGTTGAAAAAGGGGTCCCATCGGCCAGGTAGACCTTCACCACCGGCAGTGAATCACCGATACCGGGTGCGCCGGAAAGGACTCCTTGCTGGCCACGTTGCTGGGCATGCCCCTGCCCGACCATTGCCGCCGCGAGAAGCCCGGCTATGAACCAAAACATCCATCTCCGCTGAAAAAGATACAGGCCCATTGAACAAGGCTCCTGCTCAGTCCATGCAACGTAAAGCACCACGGTGGTGCCTGTATCTTAACGACTCCCCCTGGAAAAGTCCTCACCGGCGCATCGATGATCGACCACCACCACCCGCTCAAAAACGTCTTCATACTGGCTCTTGATGGGACCCCAGCGAGGCCCTCTCGGTTCCGATTCTGCAGGCCACAAGAGTTCCGTTAACCATCTCCCCAGGCAAAAAAATGGAGTCTCTCACGGCTTCCTGCAGGGACCTCCCAAGGCCCTGGATGCCACGTCATAAAGTGTTGGTATTTCATGACTTGTGTGATGCCTGCAAAGCTGCCGGGAGGTTGTGAAAAAGGGGAGGAAACGGTAAAATAAGGACTTCTCAAGCCGGGATAATTACCCACTTTCGGGTAGGCCGGTCTCGGTGAAGAAAGCGATCCTGAATGGTTCTCGATGCCACAAAATGTGATCGGTTTCTTGCTTCCGGAACCCCCTTCTCGATGCAAACCATGCGAACCGGACTGAACAGACAGATTCTCCCCTGGGGCATATTGGACAACGGCTGCGAAAATGGATTCGCGTATCTGAAAGGACTCACGATTGTCGACTGACTCTGAAAACCCCGATGGTTCGGACACAGCAGATCTTCCGCCAGAAGATGATTCGGGGAATGGCCACCTGGTAGACCTTCCCATCGAGGAAGAGCTGAAGAACAGCTACCTGACATACGCGATGAGCGTGATTGTCAGCCGGGCCCTGCCTGACGTACGCGATGGTCTCAAGCCATCCCAGCGGCGAATCCTGGTCGCCATGAACGACCTCAACCTGGGTCCTTCCTCCTCGCGAGTCAAGTGTGCCAAGATCTCCGGTGACACCAGCGGCAACTACCATCCTCACGGCGAGAGCGTCATCTACCCGACACTGGTCCGCATGGCCCAGGAATGGAACATGCGGCATGTGCTGATTGACAAGCAGGGCAATTTCGGATCGATTGCCGGTCTTCCGCCGGCGGCCATGCGGTACACCGAGGCCAGGCTTTCCGCCATCTCGGCATTGCTCCTGGACGACATCAAGCTCGACACGGTCGACTTTACACCGACCTACGACCAGAGCGGCATGGAACCGACGGTTCTCCCGTCCAAGTTCCCCAACCTGCTGGTCAACGGCGCCAACGGGATCGCGGTTGGAATGGCAACGTCCATTCCGCCACACAACCTTGGCGAGGTCTGTAACGCCCTGATCAAGATCATCGACAACCCCGAGGTGAGTATTGATGAGCTGCTGGAAATCATGCCGGGGCCTGATTTTCCGACCGGCGGGATCATCTGTGGTCGAAGTGGCATTCGACAGGGGTATTACACCGGGCGGGGAACAGTGGTAGTCCGTGCCCGCACCGAAATCGAGGAGAAGGGCAAGAAGTCAAGAATCATTGTCAAGGAAATCCCCTACCAGCAGTACCGGGATCGCGTGGTGGAACGCATTGCCGGGCTGGTCAACAGTGGCAAGATCATCGGCATCTCCGATATCCGTGACGAGAGTGACCTCAAGGACCCTGTCCGACTGGTGATCGACGTCAAGCGGGATGCGGATCCGGACGTCGTGCTCAACCAGCTCTACAAGTACTCCTCTCTGCAGGAGACGATTTCTATCATCCTGCTGGCCCTGGTCGACGGAAAGCCCCGTACGCTCAATATCAAGCAGATCCTGGAAGAGTTCCTCCGTCATCGTGAGACGGTGATACGTCGCCGGACCCAGAACCTGCTTGCGAAGGCCCGCAAGCGGAAGCACGTGGTGGAAGGGCAGTTACTGGCACTGGCCAACATCGACGAGATCATCCAGATCATTCGCAACTCGACCACCCTGGCCGAGGCCAAGGTCTCCTTGATGGGCGTCGCCTGCCCGGCATCCATGATGCAGGAGGCACTCGGTGCCGACGGATTTTCTCATTTTCAGCAGGAACATGGTGAGTCGGACAGTTACTCGCTCTCGGCCGTTCAGGCCGATGCCATCCTTCGCATGACGCTGGGTCAGCTGGTCAATCTCGAACAGGAAAAACTCGGCTCCGAGCATGGAGAACTGCTTGAGGAGATTACGCAGTATCTCTACATCCTGGAAGACCGGGAGCACATCCTGGACATCATCAAGACCGACCTGAAAGCGGTACGTGACAAGCACGGGGATGAACGGCGAACCGAAATCAGCGGGGAAGAGATTGGCAACGTCGACCTGGACACGCTGATCACCGAGGAACCGATGGCCGTCACCATCAGCCACAACGGGTATGTCAAGCGAACCCCACTGAGCGTCTACCGCTCCCAGCGAAGAGGGGGCAGGGGCCTGCGAGGGGCTCGCGCGGACGAGGAAGACCCGATCGAACATCTTTTCGTGGCCAGCACGCATTCCCACCTGCTCTTCTTCACCAATCGAGGAAAGGTCTACTGGCAGAAGGTCTATGGATTACCCGAACTGGGACGGAACAGCCGGGGCCGTGCCATCGTGAATCTGCTGAAACTGGACCAGTCAGAACAGATCCTGGACTGTATCGCGATTCGAGATTTCGACCTGCCAGACCACTGCCTGATGATGGCCACTCGCAGCGGGCTGGTGAAGAAAACCCCGCTCTCTGCTTACAGCCGACCCAAGCGGGGGGGGATCAAGGCAATCAAGTTGCGTGATGATGATGAACTGGTCGACGTGGTCCTCTGCAAGACAGGGGATGAGGTCGTGATCTCTTCTGCCGACGGGATGGCAATCCGCTTCCGTGAATCCGATGCCCGGCCAATGGGTCGAGACACGTCCGGGGTCAAGGGAGTCAGCCTGGCAAAGGATGACATGCTGGTCGGCATGGTGGTTGCCGACCCGGAAGCAACCCTGCTGACAATCTGCGAAAACGGCTATGGCAAACGCACCCTGTTTGGCCCGCATGCCGATGGTCTTTCCGACGACGACCCCAGTTCCTCTGCCCGTTACCGAACACAGAAACGGGGTGGCAAGGGAATCCGCGGTATTCGCACCAGTGAGCGGAATGGCAAGGTTGTGGCTATTGTGCGTGTTCATGACGATGATGAAATCGTGATGATGAGCCGCCTTGGACAGATCCAGCGGATCGAAGCGGCCGACATCAGCACGATCGGTCGTGATACGCAGGGGGTGCGGATCATGCGACTCGATGATGATGACCGCCTGGCTGCTGTGGTTCGCATCCCGACCGAGCAAACCAATGAAAACGACGGACAGGACGAGAACAATGACCAGGGAGAACAGGTCTCTGACCAGTAGCCCGGATACTCAGTACCATGGCACCTCGTGCATTGATCACCGGAATCACGGGCCAGGATGGAGCCTACCTGGCCGAGTTCCTGCTCGCGCAGGGATATGAAGTCCACGGCATGGTCCGCCGTACCAGTACCGACACGAACACACGGATTGCCCACCTGCTTGACAAGATCACGCTCCACCAGGGAGACCTGATCGACCAGCTCTCCCTGGTCCGGATTCTCGACGAGGTGGGGCCCAGGGAAATCTACAACCTGGCCGGCCAGAGTTTCGTTCCGACCAGCTTTGAGCAGCCCCTGCTCACGGCCGAGTTAACCGGGCTGGGTGTCACCCGGGTCCTGGAGGCAATCCGGCAGGCCGCTCCCCTGGCACGCTTCTACCAGGCCAGCAGTAGCGAGATGTTCGGCAGTGCCAGGGAGACTCCCCAGGATGAAGAGACTCCTTTCTGGCCGCGCAGCCCCTACGGAGCTGCCAAGGTTTATGGCCATTTCATCACGGTGAATTACCGGGAGAGTTACGGGATCTTTGCCTGCAGTGGCATTCTCTTTAACCATGAATCACCGCGCCGCGGCCTGGAATTTGTAACCCGGAAGATCACCGACAGCGTGGCTCGCATCAAGCTTGGCCTCCAGCAGGAGCTCAAGCTGGGGAACCTTGATGCCTGCAGGGACTGGGGCTTTGCCGGCGATTACGTTCGCGCCATGTGGCTTATGCTCCAGCAGGAGACGCCGGATGATTACGTGATTGCAACGGGAGAGACGAACACCGTCAGGGACTTCTGTCGCCATGCGTTTGAACACGTGAATTTGAACTGGGAAGACCACGTGCAGGTGGATCCGAAGTTCTTCCGGCCGGCCGATGTGAATGCCCTTTGTGGGAACCCGGCCAAGGCACAGCGGATGCTCGAGTGGCAACCCGAGGTGAGCTTTGCCGAGCTGGTTGCAATGATGGTCGATGCGGACCTGGACCGCGTCGAACGGGAGCTGGAAGGAATCGTGCGGGGTTAGGGCGATCCACGCCCCCGGCAGGCCTTTTTTTGGCCACCCGGGCTCCGATCTTGGCCTATTCCGCTCAAGCGGATAACCGTCATAACCCGATTATCTTGATACGGGTGCCTTTCTTACGGAACCAGCATGCACAATCCTCGACTATTCCTGCATCGGCTCTTGCTCCTGCTCTCGGGCATCAGCCTGGCCATGGTCCAGCATCCGCTGGTTGCCCAGCAGCAGGCTCCACCCGTCACCCAGTCCCCGTCGGACCAGCAGCCAACAGTACTCCCGGAAACCGTCATCCAGGGCCGGCCCCGTCCCGATGATGACCCGGAAACCATCTGGTCAGCGGGTGACCTTTCCAGGCAGGGAGGCCCCCTGCTCAACGGCGGCCGCCGCTCCCTGCGAAGCCTGCTCGATGATCCGCTCCACCGCACGATCCTGAGCCAGAGAGAACTGCTCGAGCGAGCCCCCTCGGATATGCTCCAGGCCCTCGAACGCGAGGTGGGAGTCACAATCCAGCGAACCCAGCGAGGAGCCGCCTCCCCGTTCATCCGCGGCCTGACTGGCCAGCAGGTACTGATCCTGGTCGATGGCATCCGGCTCAATAATGCCACCTTCCGCGCCGGCCCGAACCAGTACTTCAACACGATCGATCCGGGCATGGTAGACCATATCGAGGTCATCCGTGGTCCCCAGGCCATGCTCTATGGCTCGGATGCAATCGGGGGGGTAATCAATGTCGTCACACGTTCCAACCAGAACGTGCTTGGTGGCGGATTTTTCGGTGGCGAGTGGATCCAGAAATTCAGCTCTGCCGACCTCGGTTATTACGGCCGGCTCAATGTGGAAGGAACGATTGGAACAGGATCCTACTTTGCCGGTGCCGGTTATGGGAATTTCAACGACCTGGATCGTGGCGGTGATCTGGGCCGCCAGCCATGGACCAGTTACGGACAACATTCCGGGGATATCAAGCTCAGTTACCTGCTTGCCGAAAACCGCATGCTGACGGTCAGCCTGCAGCACTTTGTCCAGCAGGACCTGGTCCGCAGTGACCGTTTCCCGAACCGCCTGACCGTTTTTGACCCGCAACAGCGATCCATGGGTTACGTCCGCTATATCGCAACCGAGGTGGCCGGGCCGTTGTTTGACCGGTTCAGCATCACCACCTCCTATCACCGGCAGCGAGAGGCAACCAGTGATCGGAGGCTGAACACCAACAACCTGGATATCGGCGAGTTTGACACGGAGACCCTCGGCCTGCTGGTAATGTTCTCTCGCGACCTGGCAGATCTCGGCCGACTGACCTATGGCCTGGACCTGTACTATGACGATGTGGATGCCTTCAAGAACCGTCACGATGCAACCAGCGGGGCCCTTGTCGCTGCCCGCACACCCCAGTTTCCGGATGACGGGATTTACCAGCAGACCGGAGCCTACCTGCAGTGGGATACGGAGCTGACCGACCGCCTGGGCGCGGTCAGTGGCGTTCGTTTTACCCGTGTCTCGGCAGATGCCACGCCGATCGTCAACATCGACGACGACAATAACCCGGCCACCCCGGATGTCCCCACACCACTTCCTATCAATCCGCAATTTAGTGACTGGTCTGCCTCTGCCGGGCTCAATTACCAGCTGCGTGATGACCTGCGCCTGGTCACCTCCTTTTCCGAGGGATTCCGCGCTCCCAACCTGGACGACCTGGCAGCCACCAACAACAACGTCCAGCAGAGCGCCGCCGACATCCCGAGCGTGAACCTGCAGCCGGAACGCAGTACCAGCTACGATGTGGGCCTCAAGTGGGAGCAGAAGGACTTTCGCGGACAGGTGTTTTACTTCTGGACCGATATCGACAACATGATCCTGCGAGCTCCGTCCGGAACCGTCGGTAGTGATATTCTCTTCTCTCGCATCAACCAGGATGCCCATCTGAATGGACTGGAAATTGGCGGTGACTACCGGCTGGACGATACCCTGACCGCGTATGGCAACATGTCCTATTACCACGGGGTCAACCGAGAGGCCCAGGAACCACTAAGCCGGATCCCCCCCCTGCAGGTGGTGGCAGGAATCCGCCGACGAGATCCCAAAAGCCGAAGCTACATCGATTTTTATACCTGGATTGCCGACCGGCAGGACCGGTTGAACTTCCAGGACCTGAGTGATTCCCGTATTCCCAACGATGGTACACCCGGCTATGCCACCTTTAACCTGCGGCTGGGCAAGATGATCAGTGAACGTGAACATATCTCGCTGGAACTGGAAAACCTCTTCGACAAGGACTATCGCGTCCACGGAAGCGGCGTCGATGGCGCCGGTTTTTCAGCCAACATCCGCTACCTGCGCCAGTTCTAGAGGTCGCGTTCGAGCTTCAAAATCTATCACCTCTGATTACCTGCATGTGCGGTCGCTTTACATTATGCACCCCGGTGAACATGCTGGCCGAGCAGTTCCTGTTCACATTCCAGCAGGATCTTTCCAACCAGCCACGGTACAACATCGCCCCCACGCAGCCAATCCTGGCAGTCCGCCAGGGAGCCGAAGCCGCCTCGCGGCAGGCAATCCAGCTGCACTGGGGACTGGTCCCCTCCTGGGCCAGGAATCCCGACATGGGACAACGCTTGATCAATGCCCGTTCGGAGACAGTCCATGAAAAACCCTCCTTCCGGTCCGCCTTCCGGCAGCGCCGCTGCCTGATCCTGGCCGATGGATATTACGAATGGGAGAAGAAGGCGGGTGGCAGGCAGGCCTGGTATTTCCATCGACAGGACAAGCAACCGTTTGCCCTCGCCGGGTTGTGGGAAAGCTGGCAGGCAACGGAACAGGATCAGCCGCTGCTCTCCGGGACCATCCTGACCACCACGGCAAACGAACTCTCCCGGCCGGTCCATGATCGCATGCCGGTCATTCTTGCCGAGGACGATTATGCGTCGTGGCTGGACCCGGACAACCAGGGCCAGGATTCGGTGCGTGCGCTGCTGGCTCCCTGCCCTGACAGGCTATTTACCCGGATTCCGGTCTCCAGCCACGTCAACAGTCCGCGGCACGACGACCAACGGTGCATCCTCGAGGTACCTACCGAGCAGGAGCTTTTCTGAGCGTGTAGTAGGCCTCGGCCGGGAAGAAGACCTCGTCGGCGTCCACCAGCTTCTTGATTTTCAGCTCGTAGACAAAACCCTCCCGCCACTCGGCCAGCTTGATGAGCAGCCGGCGGCCATCGCCGGAGACCTCGACCGAGAGAGGTTTCTCGGTGCGGCGCTGCTGGTCATCCCCGCCATAGACGGGCGTGGAAACACGGGTATAGGATTCAATCGCATAGTTTCCCTTATCGACAGCTTTCTGCCTGTCCACAGACCGTGTGAACAGGACCTCCAGGCCCTCCGCAACGGCCCTCACCTCGGCAATCCCGGCCGGGAGTTCCGCTGGATCGATCTGGACCCGCACGAGTGTGCCAATATTGTTTGCTCCTCCCCACCCGCTGTCACGAATGGAGCCAATATAAAGATTACCGGCCGGTGAGATGGCACAGGCAAGCGGTCCCAGCAGTGGCTCCCCCCTGGCAGGCTTGTCCAGCGTAAGCGGATAGGCCGCCCCCTGGATGGTCTCTCCCACACGCTGCAAGCTCATACGGATCAGCCGGCGCGTATCGTACTCGCAGCCTACCAGGTGGCCTTCCCAGGGGCCGAAGTGATCCTGTTTCCCGCTGGCCCGGAGTGCCGCCGGAGTTTCCAGGAAACAGATCCCGTTCACGCTGCGAGTCCAGGGATGGGGGATATCGATCGCCGGCGGGGTCAGCGGCGGCTTGAAGTCCGGTTTCCGTTCCAGCTTGTTGATAAAGCCATACCGGCGGCCGGCAACAACGTGGTTCAGCTCATTAAAGGGGTTATAGTTGCCCTGGTTATCGGTCACGAATAATTCCCCCTGCCGGTTGCGGGCGATTCCCACCGGAAAGCGGTGCCCGGATGAGAGGCTGCTCACCGAGAACCTGGCGGGGTCCTCTGCCGTTGGCGTGCGCGGACTGAGCTGGAGAACGTGCCCGCGCATGCGGGCTGCCTGGAGACTGCGGTCGTCCTGCTGGCAGGGCGTGGCAATGTAGTAATTCCCCATCGCATCCGTGGCAATCCCGACCGCCCAGTCGTGGTAATCCACCGTGTGTCCCCAGCCGGAGGCCAGTGTTTCCGTCCGATCTGCATGGCCGTCGCCGTCCCGGTCATACAACCGCAGGAGGGCATACTTGTTAATCACGTCCACATGATCATCATGGGCGACCACTCCAAATGGAGCAGCCAGCTCGTCACTAAAGGGCTCGATCTGGTCTTCCAGGCCATCCCCGTCGGTGTCCCTGGCTGCCCAGACGCGGCCCTTGAGCGAGCTCACAAAGAGGGTTCCGTCACGGCGCCAGGAAAGTCCTGTTGGCATCAGTTCATCCGCCAGCGGCAGGCGTGTCACCCGGATGCCGGGAGCCACATTCAGCTCCAGCGAGGGTGGAGGATCGGAGACGACCACCTTGACTGGAAACTGGTCACGGGGAAAACGGCTACTGTACTGGAGTGAGAGCCGTAGCACCCCATCATCCCCGGGCCTGGCATCGATCAACCCTGCCGATTGGATGGTTGCGCCAGAGTCACCTGCAACAGAAACACGGGCCATCCCGTCGGGCGTCAGCACAACAGCCAGGCCGGCATCCACGATGCGAGCCTGGACCTGCTGGGGATCAAAGACGGCAAGACGGAGAGTCTCCCCCGCTTGCAGGCCCCGGACCTGCCAGTGCCTCTGGAAACCGGATTCGGCCTCCTCCTGGAAAGCCACGATCCGCTGATTCACCTGCAGCCAGCGAGCCTCTCCCTCCAGGGAAAACTCCAGCCGCTGGTCGAAGGAAAGGCCGCCGGGAATTTTCTCCCAGCGATCCACCTCGGTGAGAAACTGCCCTCGCCGGACCGGCTCAAGCGGGCGGTCGCCATGCACCAGGCGAATCTCACTACCCGCCGGCTTCCCCTGCAACCAGGATGGTGTGGTCATGTCCCAGAGCCACGTTTTACCGCGGGTGCGCTGGCGAGCAGCGTCTCCCTGCCACCAGTCAAGGAGCCTGTTCGTTTCCAGGTCAAAAAGCACGTTGTGCCGGTTTGCCAGGCCAATCACAAGCGGCTTGATATAACGAATACCGTTGAAGTAAAGCACATCGCTGAGCACGAGTGCCGACTCCCCTGGCCCGGCATCACCGGTCTGACGGGCGACGCGCAGTGCCCCAGGTTCCGGGGGTTGGAATCCAGGTTTATTGAGGACATACCAGGCCGCATCCAGCTGGGCCGCCAGGTTATCCCCCAGCACACCCTTGACCGGAAGTTGCACCGAGGGCATTTCCATCCGCGGCACAATCCGGACAGGATTTCGCACCCAGCGTTCGTACCAGGGACGGCGAATTCGCTCTGCCAGGTTCGTCAGGTCCGGCCCCATCGCATTCAGGGGGGCCCTGGGAGGTTTGACTCCTCCCACCTCGTGGCAACTGGTACAGCCAAATCCGTCCGTTGTGACCAGCCGGGTTCCGGCAGCCGTGGTCTGCTTGTCATCGTGCTCGTCGGGCAGCGGGGGGAGCCTGGGAGTGGGAGTGGGGATACGATCCTCATCCACGAGATACTGCACCAGTCGCTCCAGTTCCCCGTCGGTAAACCGGAAAATGGGCATCCGCACTTTCAGCCAGGGGCGGTGGACGGGAGCGGAACGGGCAATCGAGGCCCGGAGCGCCTTGTCGGTCAACTTGTCCCCCACGCTGTTAAGCGACGGGGGCGTCATGGCCGGCAGCAGGGATGCCAACTCTCCATGCCTCTGGGCCACGGCCGGAAGATGCTCTCCCAGGCCGCTGGCCTCCTGCCGCGCATGACAGGCAAGGCACCCTCGCTCTGCCACCTGCAGCGAGACAGGGACGGGCTGTGGTCCAGGCCGGATCGACCCTGCAAATTCCATCACCGCCCGTCGATCTTCCGCCCGCAGTCGAAAGTGCGGATGTCTCACTGCATCGGCCGCCTTGGCCAGGCAGCCCTTGTCCCAGCGGGAGCTGGCCGAGAGTCGTCCACCAGCCTCGAGGAACCTGTCTTCACCCCCTTTTCCATGGCAGGCATCACACCGCCGTTGCTCGTAGAGTTGCCGTCCCGCCGCGACCCGGGCATCGTCCCCTGCGGCCTCGATAACCGCCGCGCTCACATCCTGATCTGCCGCTTCCACGCCCTTTCCTACGCGTCCTGCAAGTGCCATTGCCAGGCCCTGGCGTTCTTCATCGGTAAACTCAAAGCGCGGCATGCGATGCTGCGGGTTGAGTTTCTCCGGTGACTTCAACCAGGTATCAAAGAACGTCGCGGGTCGCTTGGAAGCCACGTGGGACAGGTCCGATCCGGCAAAGGGACCACTATGGCCCAGGCCTTCCAGCTGGTGACAGGCCAGGCAGCCGGTCGTCAACAGCAACTCCGCACCTGCTGACTGCTGCTTTTCCGGTAAATCCGGAGCCGTGAGCCCGGCTGTCTCTTGCGACCGGCTCAGCAGGTAGGCAGCAACATCCATTGCCTGCTCCCGGTCCAGGCCCATGTCCGGCATCCGGCGGCCACCAGGATGCTCGGCACCCTCATCGCCGAGCCATCGTACTATCCAGTCGGCCTGCAGCGTCGCTTTGGCCTGAAGCAGTGAGGGGGCGGCAAGCGCCGGGGGCAGACCGGGAACCTGGTGGCATGCCTGGCAACGGAGTGCATGGACAAGCTGGCGGCCCTCTTCGAAATGATCCTCCGGACTCTTGTCCGAATCATGAAACAGGTGACGCTGCGTGAGTGGTTCCAGCTGAAAGGTCGGCCCGGACCAGAAGAGCCCCAGTCGGGCTGAAGCGGCTGTCTTCTGGAAATGAATCTGCAGCGGCTGCCAGCCGAAGTCCAGTTCCACGGCCTGGCTCGTCACCCAGCCAGGTTCGGCCAGTTCCTGCTCGGCCATCACCTCGCCGTTGATGGCCAGACGAACCTTGCCCTGGGTATAGAGAAAAAACCTGTAGTCACCGGCCGAACGGATCAGAACGTATCCCTGCCAGTGGCCGGAAAATCCATCCCCAGACAGTCGGGCATCAGGGAGCCCGCGCTGCCAGTTCAGTGCCATTCCCTTTTCCACGCGGGTCACCTGGCCCGCTTCGCTGTCACGATAGGTGGCGAGCAGGCCATCCTGGTACTCCAGGTCCTCGTCCTGGCCAGGGAGCTGGCGTGCCAGGCAGGCGAGCAGCAGAACAGCCGCCAGGGTCGACCAGGGCCGGTGGTAAATCGGATACATCACAGGTCATTATCCGCAGGGAGAAACAGGCTCTGCTGGGCAATTATAGCGGATTCAGATCACTTCCTGTTATTTCCTTCACCGCCGTATCCCAGCGGCCTGGAAGGCAGCCGACATGTTCCGGTAGCAGGTCTGGACAGCCACGCGTGGATCATAGCCCTCCTGACGCCAGACCGCGCTACTCACCTCACAGCTCACATCCCCCCGGTACCCCTGACGATGGAAGAGCCGGAGCAGCCGTGGATAATCAATGTTGCCACTTTCCCCGGGCAGAACAAAGGTGGTTCCCCCGTCCGCCGTCCGAATCGTGTCCTTGACCACGACCTGGTTGGTATAGCGAGCGGACTGACGGATCGTCTCCTCCAGCTGCATGTCCCGGAAAATATAGTGGCTAAAATCATAGACCATTCGCAGCCAGCGGGGGTTTCCCAGTTGCTCGAAAATCCATACTGCCTGGGACGGTCGCGACATCGCCCCGCCACGGTGCGGCTTGATCGAGACCACCGTTCCTGCCTCCCTGGCCAGTTCGGCCCAGGCACCCAGGCGGTCCACGAACATCTGGCGGCGTTCTTCCCAGCTCCCCCCACCCAGTACCGTCTGGATCTGGGGAGGATGGCCGCCGCCAAGCTGACGTCCCAGTTCGGCACTGCGGCGCAGACGGTCCAGGTTTTTCTGCTCCTGGACATCATCGGCGGAGGGATTGATGCTCTCCATCAGGGAGGTCAACTCCAGCCCGCTTTCTGCCAGCAGTTCCCGAATTTCTTTTCGTCGATCGGGCGACATCCTTTCGGGGGACGCATCCCAGCCGGCATTCACCGTCAGCTCGATCGCATCATACCCCCTGCCAGCAATCAGGCGGATCGCTTCCTCGGTGGACAGGCCCCGGGTTCCGTAAGTACCGAACCCGAGAAGCATGGCCCGGCGACGACGGGCAGCCAGGACTGGCCGGGTCCGTGCAAGGACAAGCGAACTTATTGTGCCGGCGAGAAAATGGCGGCGAGTCGGCATCGGGCTGGACCAGCAAGGATCGAGGAAGAACAACAAGCCTTCAGTTTTAACGCATTTACCGCCGCTGGCAACTCATGAGCGGCGTGCCAGTTGCACGAGGATCGTGAGTGCGCCGATGGCTGCCAGCAGGGACTTGAGCTGCTGCAGCCAGGTATGACCAAGCAGGTCCTTCCAGTGGATGGTCTGCTGCAGCGGTGATGAATTTTCCACTACCAGCTGTTTCTCAACGCCAGGGACAATCGAATCCGGTGGATGGCCGCTGGAAACCGGCGTGGTCTGCGAGGCGATAGTCCGGTCAGAGGGGATTGGTGGCTGTGGCCTGGAAGGGGCTGGCGGAACGAGTGGCGTGGCCGCGACCAGATCCTGTCCGTCCCCCATCTCATCCACCAGTGGTTTTGCAGGTCCTGTTGTTTCTTTCTCTGCCCCGCTTTTTTTCCTGTCCTGCTGGAGGGGCCGGGGGGAACCTGTCTGCTGCCAGCGGTAGGAGGGTAACTGGCTACGCTCGGCCAGCTGGGACGGACTGCTGGTGAATTCCTTCAGCACCGGTTCGAGAAACGCCTTGACCCGCCGGACGTGGCTTCCGGAGGTGGAACGCCAGCCAGCTCCAAACAGGACACCGGCCAGTTCTCCATCCTGGTTGAGGATCGGGCCGCCCGAGTCCCCCTGCCTGGCAACTGCCGACATTTCGATCATCTCGCTGGGAAGGTTGGCACCGGGAGCAACATACTGCTTGCAGGTACCCGCCACCGCCCGAAAGGAACCGGATCCGTAACCCGCGATCGCCAGTGGATCACCAGGCCTGGGTAACTGGCGGGCGAGGGGAAGGACACGGACCGTCTTCGGACTCCATACCAGCAGTGCGGCCAGGTCCCAGGTGTGGTCTGTCCTGAGGATCTTGGCGGTCGACCGGAACCCCCCTGGAAAGGTCACCAGGATTTCACCATCCACGTCACGCACCACGTGCCAGTTGGTGACCACGATCCCGTAAGACCCCTCTTTCGCCACCAGGGACCCGGATCCATAGGATGTGCCCGATTTTTCCAGTGAGAGGATTCGCACCACTGCCGGATGGGGAGTCCGGGAAATGGTCTGCTGCGACGAATGAAAGAGGGAATCCGCAGCCTCCCCCGGTGCCGGAAGAACGACCAGCAGAAGCAGGCTTAACAGCGACCGCAGAACGCACCATCTCCCCTCTCCCACCAGCGGGCACCTGGCAGGCAATTCAGGGGTCGCGTCTTTCCGGGTTCCGTTCAACATGAACTGGTCCATCGTGAAACAAGCATGGGATTCACAACATCCGTCTGTTATTCAGGATCGACCAATCCAGCTGCTGGAAGTGACGCCGGAACTGCCCATCGGAACGAGTGAGAAAAGCTTCACAACAGGCACCAGTGGAATGACACACCACGAGACGGTTACCTCGTGACGGTTGTAGCGGTTAGCAAGTCTGTTCACTGGAGGAACCGTTACGACCGCAGGACAGGGAAGCTGCTAGAAAAGCTCCCTGAGGGGCTTTCCGCCCTCCTGGACAACGTAGTGCGGACGCCCGTTGGGGTCCTCGTAGGTCGTATCGAGCGGCACGTCGAAATGCCGGTAGATGGTGGCAGCCAGGTCTCCCGGTGTCACCGGGCGGCTATGGATATCACTCCCGTCACGTTCGCTAGCACCTATCACCTGGCCATGGCGAAGCCCGCCGCCGGCCAGCAGCATGGACATCACCACCGGCCAGTGGTTCCGGCCATCGATGCTCTCCTGTGTACCAATATTCGGCGTGCGACCAAATTCCCCCATGGCAATGACCAGGGTATCGTCGAGCAGCCCTCGCTGCCCCAGATCTTCCAGCAGGGTCGTGTAGAAATGGTCAAACAGCGGGAGCAGGGGCCCCAGGCCCTTGGAGATACCCCCGTAAACCCCTCCCGGGATACCATGGTTATCCCAGGTACCCGAGGCAGTATGATAACTCAGGTCCAGCGTGACAAAGGCGACTCCCGCTTCCACCAGTCGGCGAGCCAGCAGGACCTGCTGGGACCAGAGGTGCGGGCCATACCTCTCACGGGTTTTCTCGTCCTCGAGCGAGAGGTCAAATGCGCGCTGTGCCCGGCGACCCAGCACCATGTCCGCTGCCTGCTGGTGATAGTAATCCATCGCTTCCATCGACCCGTTCAGGTCGAGTGCCTGCTTGATACGATCAAAATCTTCAAGCAACGTCCTCCGGTTCTGGATTCGGTCAAACGTCAAACCGGATGGCATCTGGAACATGTCGGCACCCGACGTGTTACCGGTCTCCTTGCCAACCAGGTCCAGGACCGGTAAGCGGGTGGCTTTCTGGGCCATGAATGGATCGTATTGCTTGCCCAGGTAGCCGGCATAAGCAATGTGGGACTTGCTCCGCTGAAAAGCAGCATAGGCCGGCATGCCTGGATGGTTTGCACCATGGGCCTTGGCCACCACCGACCCGATCGACGGCCACTTGTACCCCTTGGGACTGACCCGGGGAGCCGAGTCACGGTTCCCTGTCTGCATCACCATGTTCGGTTCGTGGTTGCTCTTGCGACAGTCCACCGAACGGATCGTCGTAATCTGATCCATGATCCGGGCCTTCTTTGGCTGGGTTTCTCAGATCTGGATTCCAGGCAGGGACGTCTGGGTCACGCCAAAGGGCCCCCGGTTTTCATAGGGACGATCCGGCTTCGGATCCCATGTGTCCAGGTGGCTCGGGCCACCCGCCAGCCAGAGCAGGATGACGCTCTTGCCGGTCCCCATGGTACGGCCGCGTGCTGCCGCCTCAGCCCGCTGTCGGAGCAGGCCGGGGAGGGAGAGTCCGGCCAGGCCAGCGAAACCAGCCTTGAGCATACCCCGACGGTCAAGCATCGTCAGGCCTTCGCGCTGCCGGCCATGAAGGCCAGTGAAAGCATGCTCGCCATGCTGGAAGACAGGGCAACGAGACATCGATACACCTCGAAAAAAACTGCTGGAGTCCGCTTCTCTGCTATTCAGAATATCGGTTTACCGGTCGAAGTTCAATGACGATAGTTTCCAGTGGAAGTGGGTCGTATCGCAATCCCCGGCTGCCGGGCGCGGTATAACCGTAGAAGCAGGCTGAAACCTCAGGTCTGCGTGCTTCCCTCCATCGCTTGGACGTAACAAACTTCCTCATGGCTGACCGGCACCGTCGAAAATGGTCGTTTCGAATTGGAGCAGTCCTCATCGGGCTGCTCCCACTACTCCTTCTCGAAATGGCGCTGGGGCTGGCCGGGCTCCCTGCCCCGGATGAGCTGTACGACCCCTGGATTGCTTTTGAGAAGGTCGAGCCGCTTTTTGAACTGGACGCCCAGCGGCAGCGTTATGTCATCGCCGAGAGTCGCCGGGCCTTCTTTGCCGAGTCCGGGATTCATGCCCATAAAGCCCCCGACGCCTTTCGTATTTTCTGCCTGGGGGGTTCCACCGTCCAGGGGCGACCCTACCAGCCTCCCACGGCATTCAGCACGTGGCTCGAGCTGAGCCTGCAGGCCGCAGAACCATCACGGCAGTGGGAGGTGGTCAATTGTGGAGGGGTCTCGTACGCGAGCTATCGACTTGTCCCGATCCTGGAGGAAGTCCTTGCTCACAACCCGGACCTGGTCATTCTCTACACCGGCCACAACGAGTTCCTGGAAGATCGCAGTTACGGGGATTACCGTCAGCCGTCGGGCCTGACTCGAGCCAGCCAGAAGGCGGCCAGCCACGTCCGCACCGTGGCCCTGCTGCGCCGTGGCTGGCTGGCACTGAAGGGGGAGACCAGAGACTCCTTCCAGCTACAAACACTCCCCGGCGAGGTCCAGGCACAGCTTGACGAGGAGGGAGGCCTGGGACTTTACCAGCGAGACGATGACTGGCAACAGCAGGTCATTGACCATTTTGGACTCAACCTGCGACGAATGATCCACCTGGCCGGGGAGGCGAAGGTCCCCCTGCTGCTGGTCAACCCGGTAGAAGATCTCCGCGACAGCCCTCCCTTCAAGTCCACTTTTGATGACCGGCTTTCACCCGAACAACTCCAGCAGTGCCAACACCTGCTGGAGTCCGCTACCGACGACCCATCCCTCCAGGCCCGGCAACGACTTGAGTTGCTCGACCAGCTGCTGGCACTCGCCCCGCGCCGCGCCGATGCGATTTACCTCAAAGCCCGTATCCTGGAAGCCGGGGGAAACACGGCCAGGGCACACGAGTTGTTCGTGCAGGCCAAGGACGAGGATCTCTGTCCGCTGCGGATGCTCGAACCGATGCATGACCTTCTCTTGGAAATCGCGCAGCACCAGGAGGTGCCACTCGTGGATGCACGCAGAGAATTCACCCGCCGCATCTCTCCTGGGATTGTCGGCCGGCCTCAACTGGTCGATCATGTACACCCGTCACTGGAGGGGCACCAGTGGATCGCCGATTACCTGGTCCGGAAGATGGTCACCATGAAGATGGTCACGCTCACGGAAGGCTGGGAAGAGCGGCGGGGAGAACGCCGGCGCGGGCACCTGGCAACCCTCGACGAGGTCTATTTTTCGCAGGGGCGGAAACGGCTGGAGGGCCTGAGAATGTGGACCCAGGGCCTGTCCGGAAGAATTGACCTGTTGATCGAGAAGGACCGCCAGTCCGTTGACAACCTGCCGCCGAGAAAAGAAAAACCATGAAATCACTTGTCGAGATCCGCGTGGACCCTCCCAGTGGCACGATCATCCTTGACCGTCCGGGACACGCCAATGCGATCACCCGCTATGGACTGGAACAGCTCAAGGCCGCCCTGGAGGACCTGCACCAGCAGCAGAGCGTCCGGGCTGTCATCCTGACCGGAAGCGGGACGGTCTTTTCCGCCGGGACCGACCTGGTGGAACTGGAGGAAACGCGCCGTGAGGAGGACTCGGATTTCCAGTGGCAGGCAGACGCGGCCAGTTACCAGCAGGTGCTGGTCTCGATGCTCCGTTTCCCCAAGCCGATCATCGCCGCGCTGAACGGTCCTGCCCGGGGAACGGCCGCCGGGCTGGTGCTTGCCTGTGACCTGGTGGTTTCGGCCCAGTCCGCATCGCTTGGTTTTCCCGAGGTCACTCTCGGCCTGGTAGCAGGCGTTTCAGCACCGCTGGTGCGTTTCCGGGTCGGGGCGGCACGGGCAGCCCGGCTGCTCCTGGGAGGCCAGCCCCTGGCCGCCGGCGAACTACTCCAACAGGGACTTGCCCATGAAGTGGTCGGGGATGACCTGGTCTGGGCGAGGGCCCACGAGCTGGCCGGCGAGATGGGAGAGCTGGTGCCGGAGGCGATCACGATGACCAAGCGGCTGCTGAACGAGGCACTGGGCGAGTCGCTCTCGACCGAGATGTCGGTGGGCGCGGCACTGATGGCAACCGCCCGCACAACCGAGTCGGCCCAGCAGGCACTGGAAAAATGGCTGGCGGTCAGGAATCCCTGACAGGCAGCCTTCCATCATGCAGCGCCGAGGCGACCAGGGCGGCCGAGATGCCATGCTGTCCCATCGCTTCCAGGTCCTTGCTGCCCCGCACCCCCCCGCCGGAAATCCACTCCACGTCCGGGTAGTCGCCACTCAGCTGCCTGCAGAGCGCCAGCGTGGGAATCCCGTCTCCCATGCCAACCCCGGCAAGGTCCAGTACGATCAGTCTCGAAAAACCGGCGGCGATCGCCAGCTCGGCAATCTCGCCGGGTGCCGCGGGCCAGTGACCCTTCGTGTCGAGTGGTCTCCCCTGCTGAAGGTCCAGGCTGAATATGGCCCGTGAAGGATCGATCACCTCCAGGCAGGCTGCCAGCTGCCGGGGTGAGCCGACCGATTCAAGCCCCACGATCAGCCTCGCATCGAGCGGGATCTCCCCAAGCAGATCCATTAAATACCGGCACCTTTCGGGTGTCCCAGTGCCGGCATCGATCCAGGCGGTCACCCCGGAAGCGGCTATCTGCACCAGGGAATCCCGGTCCGGCTCCCCCCCCTCGATGGCATCCAGGTCGGCAACGTAGATCTCCTTCGCCGAAAAGGAGCACGCCAGTGCCTGGGCAATATCTCCCGGTTCAGCTCCCTCGGTCAGCAGACTCTTGACCGGCTGGTATTGCTCCCGCTGACCGGCGACACCCCGTACGACAAGGCCGTCTTTCAGATCGATGACTGGAATGACGCGGACAGGAAAAGATGAAAGGTCGATATCGGACTTCACGAACCTCAAGCCTCTAACTAGAGGGGGAAGTCGTCCTCGGCCGCATCCTGTTTAAAGAGCGGCATGTGCCGGTAATAGACTTCCAGGATCATGGTCGCCATGGAAGTACAGTAGAGACGACCACCGGACCTGGCACCATGGTCTCCCCCGATAAACCAGCTTCCCTTGTCCGCGCCTGCCTTGGACTGCGAGTTGACCATCTTGTCACGCATGACAGTATTCCACTTTTCCCACTCATCCCCTCCATAGTGGCGCATGATCTGGGTTGCATAGTAGTTGAAATACATGTTGTTGGAGGGGCCCTTCTTGTCAAACGTGGCCACGCCGCGCTGAAGCGCCCCGTTATCCTTCTTCCAGCCAAGGTACATCCTGCAGAGCAGGCCGACCGCGCTGGTCGCATCGCCGGCACCCGGGGTCGTGTACCCATAGCTCGCACCACTGTTCGCCTGGACGGAATCGAGGAAGACATAGGCTCCCTTGACCGTTGCCGGCGGAACCTTGAGGTAGGCCATGTGGCCACTCTTGAGTGCCATCACCTGCCAGCCCACCACCGAGGTATCCCCCGCTTCACGGGGCCGGTATCGCCAACCACCCCCGACCGGATCCTGGGCGTAGACAATAAAGTTCAGCGACATCTGGGCAAACGGCATGTAATCCTTGCGATGCGTCATCCCGTAGGCTTCGCAGAGCGTGATCGCGCAGAGGCCATGCGAGTACATCCGGCCTCCGGAATCGGTGTAGTCGGCCATCCCGTTGGCAATTTTCACCTTCCCGTTCTGGGGCTGCACATAGGTCAGGAAGTGAATTCCTCGTTCCACGCAGTTCGCCCACTCGCGTGTTTTCTGGTCCTTGCTCTTGAGCATCTCCTTGGTCGGAATGATGCCGTACCCCAAGAACGGCAGCAGCGCCATGGCGGTTGCCCCGTTACGAGCCTCTGCCTTGTCACCAGGATTACTGGTGGAGCGATTTCCAGGCCCGATCGTGTGGTTAAAACTCCATCCACCGTCCGGCAACTGGTGCCGCATGATCCAGTCAAGGGCATTCCGCACGGCGTCGTCACTTTCTTTCGTCCCTCCATTGTCCGCCATCATCTGGCCGCGGGCTGCAGCTCCCCGGCCTTCAAAACCGGTCCCCGTCACATTACTGACCCGCTCGGTCAGGTCCGCCTTGGGGGCAACACGGTTCGCAAAGTCGGTGAACTCGATCTCCGCTGCCGGTGCCTCGATATCATCTGCCACGTCGATGGGCTGAACTTCCGTTACCGGTTCGGCTTCCACCGCGACCGGGGTATTCAGGTCGACCTCGACATCGATCGGTTCATCGATCGGTTCGTCCAGCGGCTCGACGAATTCCTCATCCAGCACGTCGGAGATGTTCGAGTTAATGACCAGGCGTTCTTCCTTTTTCCCTTCCAGAACCAGGTAGCCAAGCACGATCAGGATCACCGTATGCACGACCAGGCTGACAAGCCAGCTGGGGACGGTCTTCATGATCATAAAACTGTGGCCTGGACGTGCTGGCTCATTGTCCTCCGGCGGCTCATCGGCAGGGGCCGTCGACTCGCTGGGAGTGGGCTGGGCATCGGGCGGTGCAACAGCAACTGATGGGTCGGCCTCCGGAGCAGCAGAAGGATCCACAGGCTGCAGTTCGACTGGCGCAATTTCAACCGGTTGTTCTCCTGCTGCCGCCTGGCCTTCTCCTGCCGGCTGCCCTGGAGATGGAGGATCATACTGCTCGGCCATTTATCGACTCCTGCAACTGCCTCGCACCCTGTTGAGAAAAACTGCCTGACGCACGTTGATTATAGCGTGCGGTGCCGGACGTTCACCCGCCCATCACACTAATTCACTGCAATTATTGTATCGGAATATCCCCCCATGAGTAGTTAATGCCATGTTCCGGCGCGGTAGGAACTGCCACTTCCGGAAGACCACCAAACCCTCACGTGCTGCAAGCATCCAGCCCGCAAATAGCCCCTGCCGTGACTCCCTGGAAACGTTTTTTTGCCGTTCTGCACCTGTCACCATGTGTGTTTTTTCGGTTAGAATCATGGTCTTGGCAGCGGGCAGGTTTACCCGGCAGTTGTTCCTCCCTACCCGCCGCCAGTCGAGTGACACTTGGGTTCATTGTCTTTTCGAGAAGAATCATGGCAAAAACTGGCAAGAGCAAGAAAAAAGCGGAAAGTGTTTTCCTGGTCTGCGAAGAGACGGGGGATTACAACTACACCATTCGCCGCAAACCAGGATCCGAACGGCTGGAGCTGATGAAATACAGCCCCCGGCTAAGGCGTCATACAAAACACGTTGAGAAGAAGAAGTAACCAGCAGCCCTGCTGGAAAATGGACTTTCTTTCGCCTTGCGGTCCTGGATGACATGAGCAAGCACTGGCGCATCCGACCTCACGATCCTGATGAACTTGCCCGGCTGGAAAAAACTGCCGGCGTGCCCCCGGTCGTTGCCCAGCTCCTGGTCAACCGCAGCATTACCGACGAGGCGGAGGTGACACGGTTCCTTGACGCTCCGATGAAAGAGCTCCGCGATCCGGAGCTGCTTCCGGGTGTCAATGAGGCAGCTGACCTGGTCATGGCGGCCATTGCCTCGGGCAAGCGAATCACCATCTATGGCGACTATGACGCCGATGGGATGACCGGAACCGCGATCCTGCTGCGATGCCTGAAGATGCTGCAGGCCAACGTGGGCAGCTACCTTCCCAACCGCATGACCGAGGGATACGGGCTCTATAGCGAGCGACTGGAAAAGCTGGCCGCCGAGGGGACCGGGCTGGTGATCTCGGTCGACTGTGGCATCGCCAGCGTGGAGGAGGCCGCACGGGCAAAAGAACTCGGGTTGGACCTGGTCATCACCGACCACCACCGCTTTGGCGAGACGCTGCCGGCGGCCGACGTACTGGTCCACCCCGGACTGCCCGGAAGCAGTTACCCCTTTACCGGCCTCTGCGGAGCCGGGGTCGCCTTTAAGCTGGCCTGGGCACTCTGCAAGCGAGCAAGTGACGCTCGCAAGGTCAGCCAGGCAATGCGGGAGTTCCTGCTGATGGCAATGGGAATCGCCGCCATCGGCACAGTAGCCGATGTGGTGCCGCTGCTGGATGAGAACCGGATTATTGTCCGGCACGGGCTGGTCAGCCTGCGAGAACACCCACCGCTGGGGCTGCAGGCCCTGATGCGGAGGGCCAAGCTGGACCAGAAGTCCGCGCTCGATGCCGAGGATATCGGTTTCATGATCGGGCCCCGCCTGAATGCCGCCGGGCGACTGGGACAGGCCGAACTGGGTGTGGAACTCTTGACCACCGACAACCCGCAAAGGGCCGAGGACCTGGCAGAGTACCTGGAAGAGCTCAACGAGTCCCGCAAGAAGCTCGAGCGAAGTATCTACCTGGCTGCCAAGAAACAGATCAAGGAAGATTTCGATGCCGAGAATGATGACGCCTTCGTGCTGGCCGGTCGCGGCTGGCATCGAGGGGTAATCGGCGTGGTGGCGGGCCGTATCGCTGAGAAGTACCAGCGACCGACTATCGTGATCTCCCAGGACAAGATCGCTGCCGAGGCAGGCGTGGGGAGCGGACGGTCGGCACTGGGCCTGAACCTCTACGAGGCGCTCAATGACTGCCAGGACCTGCTGGTCAAGCATGGAGGGCACCCGGCAGCAGCCGGGCTGACGATCCAGGACAAGAACATCGATGCCTTCCGGGGAGCCTTTTGCGAGCACGTGGCCGGGGCCATCTGTGAGGAGGACCTGGTGGCCGAGGTGATTATCGACGCCGAGGCGACACTCAGCCAACTGACACTGCAGACCGTCCAGCAGATCCAGCGGCTGGCGCCTTTTGGGAACAGCAACCCGAGGCCCATCCTCTGCGCATCCGGGGTGCAGATTGTTGGTACCCCAAGCCGGATGGGCGGGGGAGAGAGGCACCTGAGCGCGAAACTGGGCCAGCACTCGGTGACCCTGCGGGCCGTGGCCTTCGGGCAGGGAGACTGGGCGGAAGAACTGGACCAGGTCGATGGGGATATCGATATCGCCTACCGGGCCGTGATCAACGAGTTCCGCGGACGCCGCAGCGTGGAACTGCACCTGGTCGACTGGCGGCCGGCCGAGACAACCGCCGCCGTACCGGTCGAGTCCCCCTGATGACAACTCCCGACCCCTTCGCCAGTGACCGGGGAAGAATGCTCAGCGAGCACCTGGCCGCACGGGGGATCCACTGCCCGCGCGTGCTCTCCGCCATGGGGCAGGTTCCCAGGCACGAGTTCGTGTTGAAAGGACAGCAGCACCTGGCTTACCAGGACCAGGCCCTGGGAATCGACTGTGAGCAAACTGTCAGCCAGCCCTACATCGTGGCGGCTATGAGCCAGGCCCTGGAGCTTTCCAGCGACTACCACGTCCTGGAGATCGGCACCGGCAGCGGTTACCAGGCAGCCATACTGGCCGAGCTGTCCAGCCGGGTGATCTCGATCGAAAGGCACCGGCCGCTTTACGAGGCAGCTGGTGAACGTCTCGCCCGGCTCGGTTACGAGAACATCGAGCTGCTTTTTGGGGATGGCAGCCAGGGCCATGCGGCCGCGGCCCCGTATCAGCGGATCATGATCACCGCTGCCGGCCGGGAACTCCCCAACGCGATCTGGGAACAGCTAGTCGAGGGAGGGATCCTGGTGGCGCCGCTCGGTGGCGAAGGAGTCCAGCAGCTGACCCGGATCGTCAAGCGGCAGGGCCAGCCAGTGAGCGAGGTCCTGATGGACTGCCGCTTCGTGCCCCTGGTGACGGATGCCCCATGAGTCCCTACCGGCCGCGATGACAAGAGGTTAAGATAGGCAGCTTGCCGGCAATGCCGGCTCACGGGGCGTGGCTCAGTCTGGTAGAGCGCTGCGTTCGGGACGCAGAGGTCGCTGGTTCAAATCCAGTCGCCCCGACTTCATCTTTCCTCGCACCCCATCGCTCGGGGTTGTTAGAATACTCCATGCGTCCTCTCATGAATCTCGCCTGGACCGCACAGGACAAGCCTCTCCATGCAACCTCCATCCCTTCCTGAAAGATATCTCGGTCGGCGTCACTGGTTGGGCCTGGCGACAGCCGGCGCGACGGTGGGGCTGATTCACCCACCCTGGATGTTTGCCAGGCAGCACGACACCGACAGCAAACAGTTGATTGTTCACGGCGCAGCACCGATGAACGCCGAGCCCGCCTTGAGCACGCTGGTCCAATCGTGGGAAACTCCCGTCAAGCATTTTTACGTCCGCAGCCATGCTCCCGTGCCGAAGGTCGATCTGGATTCGTTCCGGGTAACGATCGAGGGAATGGTTCGGCGAAAGCTGAGCCTCTCGATCGCTGAAATCACAAGCCGTTTTCCCGCCACCGAGCTCACCGCCACCCTGACGTGCGCCGGGAACCGGCGAAGCGAGCATAGCCGCGTGAAGAAAGTCGGTGGTGTCCCGTGGGCAGCCGGACCGATTGGAAATGCGCGGTGGGGCGGCGTCCGTTTGGCAGACCTGCTGCAGCTGGCCGGATTGCAGCAGGGAGCGAAACATGTCTGGTTCGAGAGTATTGACCAGGTGAAAAAGGACGATCGAACATTTCCGTTCGGGGCATCGATTCCGGTTGAAAAGAGCCTGGAGAAAACCCGCCTGGGCAACGGTACATTGCTGGCGACCAGCATGAATGGCAGGCCCTTACCGCCTGACCATGGCTACCCGATCCGAACGGTGGTTCCAGGCTACGTGGGAGCTCGCAGCGTGAAATGGCTGGGGCGGATCGTGGTCAGTGACCGGCCCTCGCCAAACCATTACGTTGCCAATGCCTACAAGCTGGTGACCGACGGTGACCAGGACGAATGGGCCGCCGCACAACCGATCTACAAGTTCCCGGTAAACTCGGCGATCTGCAATCCTGCGGCAGATGCCAAGGTGGCCAGCGGAAAGATCACCGTCTCCGGCTATGCCCTGCCGCCGGGAGACCCGGGGCGGACGATTGATCGCGTTGAAATCTCAAGCGATGGGGGCGCCAGCTGGCAACGCACAAAATTACTGTCGCCCCGGCGAGAATATTGCTGGTCCCTCTGGAAAGCGAAAATCACTGTGAATGCGATGACAGATCAACTGATCCTGCGGGCGATTGATTCGGCGGGTGCGGTTCAACCGGAAACGGTCGACTGGAACCTGAAAGGATATCTCTACAACGCCTGGTACCGGACGCCGGTTCAGGTCGGTTCGTGATGTCCAGCACAACCCCACGTACCCGCCGGCAAGGAATCACCCTGCGCGACATGAGAACCTGCAGATCCGGGCTGGAAATCATGAAACGTCTCTGGACAACAACGATCACCCTGTGGGCCCTGTCCATCCTTGGGACTGTCGAGGTTGATGCGGCAGAAACAGACAAGCCCAACGTCCTGATGATCTGCATCGACGATCTGAACGACTGGACCGGCTTTCTCGGAGGCCATCCTCAAGCGGTCACTCCTCACATGGATGCGCTGGCACAGCGGGGCCGAATCTTCACCAACGCCCACTGCGCCGTTCCTGTCTGTTCGGCCTCACGTGTGAGCGTGATGTCGGGAGTCGCGGCGACGACGCACGGCAGTTATGAACTCGGGCCCCGATACGAGCAGCTGCCTGCTCTGGCCGATGTCCCCACGATGCAGCGGTACTTCAAAGACCATGGCTATTACACCCTCTCAGGCGGAAAGGTACTGCACCACGGTTTCAACGGAAGACTGGCCGCTGCGATTGACCGGCCGCTGGGCCGAAAGCGAAGTCCCCGGCCCGAAAAACCGATGAACCGGCCGGCAGGCTGGAGCGGCGCCTGGGATTGGGGAGCGTACCCGGAAAAAGATGCCGAGATGGCGGACTATCAACTGGCACAGAAAGCGGCCAAAACGCTCGGGGAGGATTTTGAGAAACCATTCTTCATGTCGGTTGGCTTCTTTCGCCCCCATGTTCCGCTCTTTGTTCCGCCCAGGTGGTTTGAACTGCATGATGCAGCATCATTGACGCTGCCAAAGAATCCCACACTGGACCTCGACGATCTTCCCAAGAACTTTCTCACCATCAACGACTATGCGGCTGCTCCGACCCATGCCGAGGTCGTCGAGCACGGTAAGCAGCGAAGCCTGACACACGCCTACCTGGCATCCATCCGTTTTGTCGACCATTGTGTGGGCATCGTTCTGGAAGCCCTGGAATCCAGTCCCCATGCCGAGAACACCCTGATCGTCTTGTGGAGCGATCACGGATTTCACCTGGGTGAGAAACAGCACTGGGCCAAGCGCACGCTGTGGGAAGAATCCACGCGGGTTCCACTCCTTTTTGCCGGACCCGCTATCAAGCCCGGCAAGACATGCCCGCAGCCCGCCAGCCTGCTCGACATCTACCCGACGCTGGTCGAGCTCTGCAGGCTGCCTGCACATCCGCACCTCGAGGGACTTTCTCTCGTCCCCCAGCTCAGCAAACCGACGACTCCCAGGGACCGGCCGGCGATCACTTCATCGTATTTTGGCAATCACTCGATTCGCTCGCGGGATTGGCGGCTGATTTCGTACCAGGACGGGGCACGGGAACTCTATGACCATCGAACCGACCCGGATGAATTCCACAACCTGGCGGACGACCCCGCTCACCAGGCAATTTATGACCAGCTTTCAGGCTGGTTGCCGAAAGAAGCCACAGCCGAGTTCAAAGCCACGTCCGAACGATCCGGAGTGCGCCAGAAGTGAGGACTCCAGCTCCTGCCTCGCACTGCGCTATGGCGACTGGAGCTTGGCTTCTGCCTTCTCTCGCCAGGCGCTGCGAATCGGACGCATGACACCAAATGGCTTGGTCTTTTCCAGCAGCTCCAGTGTCTTCTCCGCGTCCCCCAGCTGAGCATACAGGCGTGGAGCGTCATAGCTGTTCTCACTCTTGAGTTTCTTGATACTGCCGCGAACGGACCGGAGATGCCTGTCGCATCGCTGCACCAGCCGGCCGGCCAGTTCCCTGGCTGCCTGCTGCCTGCCATCGATGGGATTCTCCTGCCACTTCCGGGCAACCGCCTGGCAGCGAGCCGCAATGTCAAAGGAATACTTCAGGGCGACTTCCAGGTACGCGCCGAGAAGCTCATTGGCATCCGGATGGCCGAGGTTCTGGGCAAGGAAGTTCTCGATCGACTCGGCCAGGGAATCGATCGCCTTCTTGTTGATCACCTGCCGCCGGACGGCAGCAATCTCAATGGAAAGGGCATGGAAACGGGTCCGCACCGGATCGTCCATCTTCTCCGCGTTCTCACGCAGCAACGTCGCAACCCGGATCGAGCCAATTCGCTCCATCTGTTTCAGCTTGTCGAGCAACATGTGGTAAGCCTCGGCCGATCCCCTCGAGTCGAGGTAGGCGCGCTCACAATCATCGAGCGACGTCTCCATCTGCATCGACTCGTCAACCATGTCCAGGAATGCCCGGGGCAAACTCATCCCCTGCCGCACTCGCCTGGTAAGGCCGTTGGACATGTCGGCGACGTTGGTCAGCTCACCCTCTGCATTGAACATGAAGAAGTAATAGAACTGCCCAAACCGGATGTCGCAATTCCCGGGAAGTTCCGCTCCCGAAAGGCAAATCGGAACCCGCCGGTGAAGCTGCTTGAGCTCGTCGGATGGGAGCAGCACGGCCCCCGCATCTTTAATCGCTCATCAGCCGCTTTCGAGGTTGAAATTATACAGGACCACCGATGGCCGCTTGTTGGCCTTGTTCGCCTCCAGGAAACGGTTGACGTTCCCCTGGGCGTAGGGCAACGGCATCTCCTGGGCGAATGCCGGAGCTGCCAGCAACAGCAGCCCAGTGGCCATCGTCGAAAGTTTCATGCGAGCTTTCCTTTTCCGTGGTTAAAAGCAGGCTCGTGAGATTCCACGATCACCTGCTTCTGAATTCTACCGGTTCGTGTGCCGGATGACCAAGCAGCCAGACCGGTGCGAGAGTCGTTCAGGGAGTGCAGCCAGCAGTGGGCCTTTTCTCGTTGGGTGCGAAGGTGGCCACGTCCAGCGCATAAAAAACCGGCACCCACCCCGAAGGGCAGGTGCCGGTTGCTAAGAAGCTCACATCATGAGTGGACTAGTAGTTCACGTTCCACTCATCAGGAATCGGCTCGCCATCACGACGGTCACCGAGTCGCTGGTAAGTGATGTAATCGATGTTCTCCGAAAGGAACTGCACCGATCCATCAACAAACACGAACTGCGCTCCACCCTTGTGGGCCGACTTGAAGCTCTGGGACGTTTGCCAGTTCTTCCAGTGCGTGCACCCATGCGGGTTCAGCGGCGG
>CAYYZW010000252.1:0-5920 GCA_964476375.1 uncultured Pirellulaceae bacterium | reverse complement strand
GTGTCCTCGAGACCGATGTCAGCAAGCGTGTCAATCCGCAAAACTAACTCGCGGTCAATCTAGCGTGTCAACGGCCGGAGGTCGCTCCCATGACCTGCCGGCCGTTGGTGTGCGCCGGCCTGGTTCCGGTCCCCGGGGTTGTTGCGGGCCCTGTCCGGCGTTTTCTCGATTCGGGCGATAACCTGCGGGTGATCGCCGGCGACATTGCCGGAGCTTCTTGGGGCTTTGTGGGTCCAGGTGGATTCTGGATCAGGAAGTGCTTAGTCGCTTTGGACTCTGCCGGGCTGGCGGTTCTCGCTCCCCTTCTGTTTCGTTAGCGAGTCTCCCAGTTCCTTGCGGATGCGGTCGCCATACTCGACAAGTTCCTTGACTACCCCGGGGAAGCGGCTGGCCAGGTCTTCTTTTTCACCGATATCCATCTCCAGGTGATAAAGCTCCAGCCCGGTTTTCAGTTGCCTGTAGGGGCCTGGTGTTCCTCCGCTGCCGGGCTCGCCCTCCAGGGACCGGTAAGGGTGGGGGAAATGGAGCTTCCAGGGGCCACGGCGGACGGCATGCAGGGCGTTGCCCCAGTAAAAGTAGTAGGCGTCATGGGGGGTGCGGGCGGCCGGCTTTCGCTGCATGAGCGGCCAGATGCTCTTTCCATCGATCTTGTTGGGGGGTAACTCGCATCCGGTGATCTCCGCGAGCGTGGGGAGGATGTCAATGGTGGCGGCAATCTCGCTGCAGAGGCTGCCGGCAGGAATCCTGCCTGGCCAACGCATCACGCAGGGCTCTCGCATGCCCCCTTCCCAGGCGGTTCCCTTCCCCTCTCGGAGCGGGCCGGCACTGCCGGCATGGTCCCCGTAGGAGAGCCAGGGGCCGTTGTCGGAGGTGAAGATCACCAGCGTGCGGTCAGCGATCTGGTGACGCTCCAGGGCGTCAAGCACCTGGCCGACGGACCAGTCAATTTCCGAAATCACATCCCCGTAGATCCCGCTGTCCGATTTTCCCTTGTGCTTGCTGGAGACGAACAGTGGCACGTGGGGCATGCTGTGGGCCAGTTCGAGGAAAAAAGGCTGCTCGTGATGCTGGTCGATGAAGGTGACCGCCCGCTCGGTATACCAGGTGGTGAGCTGCGTCTGGTCCGGATTGTGTGCAATCACCTTGTTCCCGTCGATCAATGGGAGCGGTGGGTAACGGTCCCCGGCCGTGGGGTGAAAGGGCCACATGTCATTGGAGTAAGGAAGGCCAAAGTAATCATCAAAGCCATGTTGCATCGGCAGGAACTGCTGCTGGTAACCGAGATGCCACTTGCCATAGATTGCCGTGGCATACCCCTTCTGCTTGAGCATCTGCGGGATGATCACCTCGCTGTCACTGATGCCATGGGTGCTGCGGTGACTGGGTGCCCCCAGCATGCCCAGGCGGTTTGGATAGCATCCGGTCAGCAGCCCTGCCCGGGAGGCACCACAGACCGACTGGGCCACATAGAAGCTGGTGAAACGCATTCCCTCCGATGCCATCCGGTCGATCCGGGGCGTGGTGAAACCGCTGGCCCCGAAACAGCCCAGGTCGGCAAACCCCTGGTCGTCCGTGAAGATGATGACGATATTTGGAAGTGGATCCTGGGCTCTCAGCGGGCCGGGAAGGATCAGGGTCAGCAGGCCAAGCAGGATCGCATGGTGACCGGGGCGTCGCTGGATTTCTGTTTTCACACCTGGGACTCCCGGGAAGGAACAAGATTGCCGGGCCGCTGCGTGTGAGGAGGCCCGTCATCAATATGCAGGCTCCGCGGCAAGGCGTCAAACAGGGGTTGCCGCCAGTTGGCCGAGCATCGTGTCCATCGCCGCAGCCCGGACAGGCCAGTCAAAGCGTTCCGTGGTTTCTCGCAGTGAGAGCAGGCAGGGGTCGAGGGACGAGGGAAGGCTGGCTGCGAGTTGCCCGAGTCGCTTCGCCAGGTCGGCCGGGCTGCCGTCATAGAAGAACTGCTCCCGCTCTGGATGCTCTTCAAGCTGGAGAACGTCCGGATAGGCCAGGCTGCAGGGCACCAGGGGGGAGGCTCCCGCGGCGATCGCCTCCACGACGGAGATTCCAAAAAACTCGTGACGGGCGGTCGAGACAAAGACGTCGGTCTGCTGAAGGGCCTGGAGGTACTGCTGGTGGGACTCCAGGTATCCCCACTGGTCGATGTGTGCTGAAAATTCCTGCTGCATCTGTGCGAAGGTGTCAGGGGTCTGGCGAAAGGACTGACCCAGTACCGAGAGCCGAAAATCCACACCCTCGGCAGCCAGCGTGTGAAGTGCCTGGTGAAGGATCTCGGGAGCCTTGTCGTGTTCCCAGCGGGCGGCCCAGGTGATCCGCAGAGGGCCCGCTGGTCGGGCGGCCTGGCTGGCTGGTGGCAGGTGGATGCCGGGGGACTGGATGTGTGCCTTCTCGCCAATCGTCGCTGCCTGGTCGGTGGGCTGGTGGTCCGGCATCTGCTCTAGGAAGGATTCCAGGGCGGAGAGAAAATCATCCCGGTGGTAGCTGCTGTTAAACCAGACCTGGTCGGCGGCCAATGCGGTGGTGAAATTGGTGAAGGCAAAGTGGTAGTCCCACTCGCGCGGTTCCTGGGCCGGGTAGGTGAGCTGGTTCTCATGGAAGTAGGCGACCGCCGGCAGGGACTGGAGCGAGGGGGGCGCGAGGCCGCGAAATTCTGCCAGGTTGAGCATGTCGCTCGCAAAGAGCAGATCCCACTGCTCTCCATGCTCCGCTCGCCTGGTCAGGTCGGCAGCCATGGTGATAGCGGCATGCCGCATCCGCCACTTCCAGTGAAAGGGAGGGAGCGTGACCAGGGTGAACTCGTGGCGGCTGTGGGTGACCCAGCCATCGAGAAAGGCCTGGTGGCTGCCGCCATAGTAGGGTTCCAGGGCAAGTATCCGCAGCGTCATGGTCCCCCCAGGGCTAGTGGTCGTGGTCGTGCTTCTCGAACGTGCCGCGCAGCAGGCTGCCGTCGATAAGCACGCGGACCTGTGCATCGACCCCGGAGCCGGCCTGTTTCAGAGCGGTCAACAGGTTCGGATTCGTTGTTTTGAACCGGGAGGCCCTGGGAGGATCCGCCTGGTCCTGGTTGTCGGCCGCCAGTTCGTAGGCCTGGGTTTCACCACGTATGGTGGTGGCAATCGTGATCAGCTCTGACTCTGTGGTCACGTCTTGCTGGATCTCTGCGTCCAGCAGGTAGATCACGATTTCCCCGTTCTTGTCGTCATGAGTCCACTCGGCATGGTACTGTTCGTCTCCAAGTACCAGGACATGGCCCCCGTGGGGGCCCAGGGCGCCATGATCATGATCGTGATGGTCCTCCGGGTGCTGGTGCTCCCCTGCTCCGGGTGGCGGGGAGGGCGAGGATTGCTGGCAGCCCGCGGCCAGCATAAAAGAAAGGAAAAAAACCAGGATCCACTTGTTCTTCATGGTCAGGGTACCACTTGCAGCGAGAGAAAAAGGAGGGGGTCATGCTGGTTCATCACCCGCTAGTATCAATAAAGTTCGTCCTTCTGCAAACCATCCGGCCGGAACAGCGATCGGGGGTAGGGATTCTGTGAATCTGGAGATATGGATTCTCCATCCTTCGCTCATGGTGCCGGCGCGTTTCGCTGGTTCACCAGGAAGGCGAGCAGGTCGGCCACCTGCTGGGCTGTCAGGTCCCGCAGCAGCAGGTCCGGCATCAGGCTCTTGGGCTGCCGCACCAGCAGATCAATCTCCTCGGATGCCAGTGTCACTTCCTTGGCGTCGACGGTGACAAGCACCAGTTGCTTCTCGCTTTTGCTCTTGACCAGGCCGGTCATGACGCGGCCGTCGACCGTCTCTACGATGTAGGAACTAAAGGCCGGTTCAATCTTGCGGGAAGGATAGAGGATGCTCTCGAGAATCTGCTCGCGTGTCAGGCGAATGCCGACATCGGACAGATCCCGGCCGACCTGCTTGCCGGTGCCACCGAGCTGGTGACAGTTGCGGCACTGCACGGTTGCTTCCTGGACAAACAGTTGCCTGCCCCGCTGCAGGCTGCCGCGGAGGCGGAGGATCTGGTCCGGGTTGATCACCTCGCCAAGTCGCTCGGTTCGCTGGCCCGGGAGCAGGTAGCGGTCAAACAGGTCACTGATATGAAGTGGCCGGTCCTTGATGATCTGCTGGACCAGTTCCGGGTCAACCCGCTTGTCCTGCATCGCGATCGAGAGCGAAAGAGCCCCGGAGGAGGTCCCCAGCAGGGATTCGGCCAGCTGGAGCCGGTCATCGGCGCTGGTTGCCGCATCCACAAACTGCTCGCTTTGCTGCTGCTCTTGCCCGCGGCGGACGAGCAGGTCCGAGTCCTTCCCTGTCATGTTGGCGATCCACTTGCCGAGCATTTTGACCGCCTCGGTATCCACCAGGCGGGGGCCGATATGCGGCATGTGCCCGGAGCCGGTCTTGGACATGCGGTACAGCAGGACCGAGCCAGAGGGGTCGCCGGGCGCAATGATCCGCGCATCCTGGAGCAGGAAATTCCCCTGCGAGGGTGTGGCCCCGATCGTCTTGGTCAGCTCCAGTGTGACCTCGTGCCTGAGGTCGATCGTGGCGGTACCTCCGCCGCCGGGCATGTGGCAGTGGGCACAGTTGGTAAACAGGTAGCTGCGTGCCCGGGTGGCCAGGTCGACATACACCTGGCGTGGGTCGACCAGCGAAGCGAGGTCCGCGGTGGACGGTTTCTTGTCGGCAGCTGCCTTGTCCCATTCGGCCCAGCGAACCACGCCCGCCTGCTGAAGGCGGTCGAGCTGGCGGCCGCCGGGTGTTTCGTGGTTCAGTTGCGGTACCAGGAAGCCGATCCGCTGGCCGTGACGGGTGTTGTGGCAGGTCAGGCATTCGGCCCGGCTGTGGTAACGCCAGCTCGAGTTCTCGCTTCCTCCCGGAATAGCAGGATCGGTGATCTTCAGCATTCGCTGGCTGCCCTCGGCCGGGACCAGTTCGGCGTCTGTCTGAGCCTCGTTCCAGGCGTAGCTGTAGGCGTCCCACTGGCCCCCCTGGTAAAGCAGTAGCTGGGTCTCCATGACCCGGGTGCTGTCGCTCTCGGTGCGACTGGTGCGGGTGGAGAGCGTCTTGGCAAGCACGGTCCCCTCGGGGAAGGAAAACGCTCCTTTTTCAAGGGAGATCGGCTCCTGGCCGGGAACACCCACCAGGTAACTGGCGGTGGCATGGTCGGACCAGTGATGCGAGGCGATCGTGAAGGCAGTCACGCCGGCCGCGGGCTGCTGCGTCGCCACCGAACGGAACAGGCCTGTTTGGCTGAGCCGTCGAGGGAAATCACTGTTCTGGCTCCTGTTGGGGTTTTCTGCCAGGCGGTAAATGCCACCGGCGTAGTCGAGGACGTAAAAGTTGCGATCACGGTCCCTTCCAAAAGCAATCACCTGCAGCGAGGAACTGGCCAGTTCCTCATGCCAGGTCACCTCATCGCCGCGGTTTCTCAGGCCCCAGATCTTGCCGGTCACGTAATCGCCGTAGATATAGGCACCGGCAAGGGACTTGAGGCGTTTGCCGCGGTAGACATGGCCACCGGTGACCGACTTGGATTCCACGTGGTGATGGTCCGCGATCGGCGGCAGGATGGGACCGGGCCCCGGTACAATCTCGCCTCGTACCGGCTGCGGGCCTTCCATCACGCTCCAGCCGTAATTCCCGCCCTTCTTGACCAGGTAGACCATCTCATAGAGTTCCCAGCCGACATCCCCGATCCAGAGCTGGCCGTTCTTTTCGTTGAAGCTGAGTTTCCAGGGGTTGCGGAATCCAAAGGCCCAGATCTCCGGGCGGGCACCGGGGTGATCGACAAAGGGGTTGTCCTCGGGCACAGCGTAGGGGGGCGTGTCATCGGCGGGGTGAATGTCGATCCGCAGCAGGCAGGAGAGCAGGTCATAGACGCCCTGCCCTGTGGAGT
>CAYYZW010000251.1:0-50449 GCA_964476375.1 uncultured Pirellulaceae bacterium | reverse complement strand
GGCAATTGTGCCACCACTGGCTCCGAGCTACTCCTGGACCATCTCGTCCATTGACACGTTGTTGGCGATCTTGTCCTGGAGCCAGTTGTAATATCGCAGCATGGACTTGTAGGTGACCTGCTGGGTTGTGCGGATCTGCAGGAGTTCGGCCCATTTCATCACCCAGATTTCCACGAATTCCTTGCGTCCAAGCAGTTCATCCACCAGCAAATCCCGTTTCTTTTCTTCGGTGCTGGTCATGAACCGGCTGTACTCTTCCATGGTGGGAAGGACCCCGGCAATATCCAGGTAGACACGGCGGAGGAACTCCTCGTCTGTGCAGATCTCCGACGGAGTGATCCGCAGCTTTCGCAGCTTGTTGTGGATAAAGGTATCGACGAAATTGAACTCGGGCGTCTTCGGATCCTCGTACTTCAGGCCCTTGGGAAGGATGATGAAGCGTGTGCCCACCGTGTGGGTCTCGTAACGAGCCATCAGGAAAGCCTCGCCCCGCGCATGGGCCGTTACCAGCCCGGCCTCGTCCACCGTTGCCGAGGTCCCATTGCTGGACATGAAGACAGCCATCGAGGTGATGTCGCGAGTCGATCCATCGGTGTAGGTTGCCAGCACGTTAATTTGCTGTGTCGCTCCATCCCCATCAAGAACCGCTCCCGGGGGGTAGATATCGACCGACTCCACCTTGCCAATATCCCCGGCATCATTCGGGGCGCCGGCCGTCAGCCAACGCATCAGCGTGTTATATCGTGGCGAGTCGACATCAAATTTTTTGCCACCACTATGGGGCACAACACCGACCACCTTTTCCATCACCAGGCAGGATTCGGGAGTTGCCAGGTTAATCCGACGGTCAGGTAATTCCCGGGTAAGACGATAGTGATCCCCTTCTGGATCAAAGCCAAAAAGGCTTAGCCGGAAGCCGTCCTTGCCGCGGGCAGCTCCATGGCAGCTTCCCGTATTACAACCGGACTTCATGAACACCGGCATTACGTCGAGGCGGAAACTAATGGGAGGATCCACCTCGGCTTGCTGAACCTCGACCGGAACGGTTAAAGCATGTCCACCGTAGGTAATCGCCACTTCCGTTTTTCCATCGGCGGTGGGATGGAGGACATTCCCTTCCAGCCGGGCAAAGGAGCCGTCCGCCAGCGTGTACTCGGCGGCCGATGTCACATCTCGCGTTATTCCATCCGGGTAGGTGGCCTGGATAATCAATGATTGCCAGTCCCGGCTGGTCGTCAGCTTGGCACTGGTCGGATAGACCTCGATCTTGGCCGGGGCGGCTTCCTGGGACCAGGCGGGAATCCCGATGGCAATGATGGAAGTGAAAAGGAATGTGCGAATCAGGTTCTGGCAACGAAACATGTCTTTTTCCTGAGTTGGCTATAGTTAGTTTTCTGGATGGATTACTCTGGTTTCTTGTTTGCATGGCCCGAGCTGGGGGCCCCGTTTCCAATGCCGACTACTCTCCGCCACCGCCGGCCTCCGCCTCTGCTTTCTTCTTGGCGTCAAGCCGGAGCTGCTGAAGCCGTGTGAGACGGACTTTCATTGGCGGCTCCGGTTCTTTCGGTTTCGGGGCAGCCGCCACAGGCATCGGCTTGGGAGGCTCGTTCTTTTTTGGCGGGATCGGCTTGTCGACCCGCAACTCGGTGGAACCAAGGCGACTATGCATCACAGGTTCCTCGTTCTCGGTGACCAGCAAGCGGATGAAAATGTTCTTGTGAGTCCCGTCCCGGGTCTCCTTGGTAACCTGGATGGGAAAGATCAGTTCCTTGGTTTCCTTGGTAAGGTCCATCTCAACAGTGGTTGCTCCAGCGGGGAGACCCAGTAACTGGGCCTTGGCTGCTCCAGCGAATTCACGGTTGTGAGTGAAGTTGGCGACGATTTCCGTCTCCTTGCCCTGCTCGGTCGCTGCCCGGATCAGTTCAACGCCGACGTAGCGTTCTGCAATTTCAAGCGTCGTCGGTTGCGAGGAGACCCAGACTGTTCCACCTGCATTCGCAGACCCGATCGCGTAGATTGTCCATGCCTGGATTCCTGCTCCCCCGTTGGCCGTGATCGGGTATCCGACCTCGTTTTGACCCTTGGGGATATTCACCGAACTGGCGGCACCCACCCCTGGCGGACGGAAGGGGAGCTGGACGTTGATTGCTTCATCCCAGCCCTCTTTCTTGTGGGCCACGACTCTCAGGTTCATCGTGCCATCGCGGACGATCGGTACCTTCGGCTGGACGATTTCAAGTGTGAAGGGAACTTCCTCCACCACACAGACGGGGATCTGGTTGACGTTGACGGTCCAGTAGACGGACTGCCCAGGGGCGCCCCGGATAAAATCGCCCACGTTATTGTAACCACCACGGATTTTCAGGTTTTCATCTGCCGGACGGGCAGTGAAATCAACCAGCTTGCCACTAATGGGAGCATCGGCTGCAGCCTCCAAAATAAGCGGCATGGTGTTCATGTTGGCCGGCATTTGCTTGTTCAAAATCGTGATGCCTTCGGGCAGGTTGTCATCGTTGATGACAAGGTCCCCGCCAAAGCCACCGCGACTGGCGGTCAGCAGGGTGGCAAACTTGTTACCACGCGGGACGACGATCCACTGGCGGTACTGGGAATAGCGGGCGACCCGGGGAATACTCAGGGAAAGCGACTGCTTGGGAGGAACCATCTCGATGCGGTAGACGTAGTCGGGTGCTCCGGCACCGAGGTGATCGGTGACTCGGATGACGTATTCGCCGTCCTCCGGGACGTTGAAACGGAAATAACTGTCCGGACCACGTGAGTCATCGTTACCGGTAATACTGCGGCCGTCGGCGTAGTAGATGTTCATGACGGCATCGAGCCCCGACCGGAGTCGACGGGCATAGCACTCCACCTCGTAGGACGCACCTTTCTTGGCGCTGAACTTGAAGCAGTCAATATCGCCCCGTTTCTCGATAATGCCATTAAATGCAAGTGGCAGCTCGACGGGGGTGGCCTCGGCGATCTCGTTGTTTGGTTCTACCTCGAAGGCATTTCCGTGTTCAAACAGGCGGAACGTGTTCTGGGAAGGGGCCACGGCATCCCCGTCGGCAGCCTCCAGTCCGAATTTCTCCTGCGGTTCACTGGGAAGCTGGAAGGTCCTTTTCAGCGGCCCCCCGGCATCCCCGAGGAATGTCACCTCGACGCTTTCGCCCAGCTTGCCTCCGGCAGGATAGACTCCGGTCGGGCGCGGGAAGGTACCCACGTGCAGGCGGTATCGGCAACTCCCGTTCCCCCCGTCCGCGCTCTCGCTAACCTCGATTATGTATGTCCCGTCCTCGGCCGCTTTGGCCGAGGCGACCGCATCCTGCTTGACCAGGGGGGAATCATCGGCGGATGAAAGTTCGAATCGCTTGCTGTTGAGAATTGCCACGTAAGGATCAAACAGGGCCGTTCCGAGTCGCATCCCCTCTACCTCGGCAGCAATCCGTTGCCCTTTCTTGGCCTGGACCGAGTAGTAGTCAACGTCCTCGCTCTGGACGACGCCGTTAACGGTGGTGTTGAGTTCGATCGGCTGGGGCTCATTAAAGTCACTGTTCGGTTCCTTTTCCTCGCTTGGGCCATAGGGTCCCACGTAAAAAGTGCGGTACTCCGAGACACCCGTCGCAGTGCGGACCTGGGCGACATGCTCTCCCAGGCGGCAATTATCCAGCACCTTGACCGTAGCGACCACACTTCCGTCGGTTGGCTCCAGCTTGATCACCTCGATGCCAGGGCTGTAAAAGAGAATCTCCTGGGCATCGGCCAGACGGGAGCCTCCAAAAGTCAGACTGGACTCCACTCCACGCTGGATGCCTCGCGGGGAGATGCCACCGAGTGAGGGTGATGCAGAAAAGGCTTGTGTCTCAAGGGCAAGCAGTGCCAGCAGGGAAAGGATGACAGGCACGGCAGTTTGAAGCTTACGCATGATTGGTTTTCTCCACAGCGTTTTCAGCATTATCACGGTTGAATGAAAAAACGGGCCACGTCCACGATTAGACGTGGCCCGTTAAAATGCGTTCCACAAACAAGTTGTCGTGTTGTTCGTTTTATGGCTACTAGGCCAGCAATTCTTTGCGGACCTTGCCACCATTGACAATTTCGATCGGTCGATCGCCAGGAGCCATCAGCTCCTTGTCGGCAGTAATTCCCAGGCGGTCGTAAATCGTGGTCGCCCAGTCCTCAACATTCAGGGCATCTTCCTCTGGCTCACTGGCTGTTGGGTTGGAGCGGCCATAAACCATCCCTCGCTTGATGCCACCGCCTGCCATCAGGACACTGAAGACCTTGGGCCAGTGATCTCGGCCAGCATTGCCGTTGATCTTGGGTGTACGACCAAATTCTGACGCGGTACAGACCAGCGTCGAATCGAGCATGCCACGGCTTTCCAGGTCGTTAATGAGAGCAGCAAAACCCTGGTCAAAAGCGGGCATCGATCCACGGAAGCCACCGGCAATATTGCCGTGCATATCCCAACCACCATAGGTGAGTGTGACAAAGCGGACACCCGATTCGACCAGTCGTCGAGCCATCAGCAGACGGGCACCGGCAGTGTTCCGGCCGTACTGGTCACGTGTGGCATCCGTTTCCTTGGTGATATCAAATGCCTCACGTGCCTTCTGGGAACTGATCATGTTGTAGGCGCGGGAGTAAAAAGCATCGACCGCGTCAAGCGAGTCTGCCTTTTCCTTGGCCGCAAAGTGATCGTTGACAGCGTCCAGGATTCGTCGACGCTTGACGAATCGAGAATCGTCCACCCCACCCGGAAGCTTCAGGTCACGGACCGTGAAACTGCCGCTGGCTGGATCCGATCCGAGGCTAAACGGGGCATACGAGGAACTCAGGTAGCCAGTGCCTGCAAATGTGTTGGGCTGGCTGGGAATACAGACGTACGGAGGAAGGTTTTCCCGGGAGCCGAACTCGTGACTGACAACCGTTCCCATGCTGGGGAACTGCAGTGCTGGGCTGGGACGATAGCCGGTGAACATGTTGTGAGTGCCACGCTCATGGGCCGCCTCACCGTGGGTCATGGAATTGCAGATGGCAATCTTGTCACACACCTGGGCGGTCTTGGGGAGGGTCTCGCCAATCCGGTAACCGGTCAGGTTCGTGGCCTGGGAATTCATCGGACCACGGTATTCCAGCGGTGCGTACGGCTTGGGATCAAATGATTCCTGATGAGCCATGCCACCGGGGAAGAAAATGAAGATCACCGACTTGGCCGGCCCTTCAACACTCTCGTAATCCTTGATGTCTGCCCGCGCTTCTTTCATTCGCAGGTAATCACCCAGCGTGAGCCCCAGTCCTCCAAGGACACCAACGTGCATGAATCCACGACGGCCAATGTTATTACCCTTGCACTTCATAAGTTTCTCTCCAGGTTGCATTGCTTTTGGTCGTTGCAGGCCCTCGTCGAAGGCCCCGTTACTTCTGTGTCTGTTTCCTTTTCAAACCAGCGTCCAGATTGTGGTTTGACTACGGCAACAATGTGGTCGGTTGGCGGGTAAGCTAAAAGGTGGGGAAGCATCAAAAAAGCAAAGCTCTTCTGATACTTTTGTTAGCTCCAAACTTATGTTAGTTATCCGCCAATGTCAACTAAACAATTTGGTGTTTTTAAGCGGAAATACGTGTAATTAAATTGCCGCTATATTTTTTCAATCGGATTTCACCAGGAGGGCTGGTGAAGAAAAATCACACTCGATTTTGGTGCCCCTCAGAAGGGGTATTTTTCGCGGATTTTCCCGACACATACCGAGTCCTTTCCTAACGGCCAATGCCGTGACCCGTATGCTGCCGGTCACGGCATTTTGTCTCCACTGCAAGCGATAGACGCTGATAGGGGTCTCGCGTGCTAGCGACTTAGCTTTTTTGATCCTTTCGTTCATCGTGTGGTTCGAGCTCTTCCCGGAGGACACGAACGTCCCTGGGGGCATCGATTCCAAGCCGTACCTGGTCGCCGGATAGGCGGACGATCGTCACGGTGATGTTGTCTCCCAGGCGAATTCGCTGACGTTCTTTTCGTGAAAGCACCAACATGTCGACATCTCCCCACAATAGCTACTGTTCAGATGAATATGAGTGTAAATATGTACACTATCCCATGGATTGTCAAGTGCCTGGTCCGTCAGGCAGTGGCTCTGTTCAGAGCGAGGAGATTCCGGTTGGTATGAGGAACCTGGGCCTTGTGTTGCCTTTCACCGGTGGACCCGTAGAAGAAGATTGAATTTCCGTCGGTTTCCCAAACCGCTGTCAGCTTGACGCTGCGCGGGCCGTGAAGACAGAAGAACATGCCGCATGGTTTACCGTTTCGAGTGAGTACCGTTTCTGTCATCTGGAAGGCACCAATTTCCAGCTGGTTGTAATTACAAAGAACCTCATGAACAAACTCCCGTAACGCACAAATGTCATCAATACGAGGGGATATTGCTTGCATAGGTCGATCGACTCCTTCGGTATCGCGGGGAATAAATAATGGTCAGGCACACTAGATAATCTGCTGTTGCCATCCGGGTCAGAGAAGATAGGTGAGATGGCGACAAGAGTAAGTATCGGAAAGATGCGAAGATTATTTCTGTTGCTGTTGAAGAGATCGGGTCAAACCGGCAACACGGGTTTTGGCAGTCAGGAAAGCTGCCAGAAAATAGAGATGGGCATGAAGAAAAATCTTTTTTCTGGCTGCTGGTGGCCCATTTCATCTCATTTCCGCAAGGTTGTTCCATTCAAGTCGATGGAAATGAACGCTTGTTTGCATGGGATTAAATGATAGATTCGTTGTCCAGAAACCCAAGCTCAATCCATGGTGGAAGGATAATTTATACAATGCGTCGACTTACTCACCTGATGGCTCACCTGACGGCAACCTGCTCCCTGCTGCTGACAAGTTCCCTGACAGCGGACCAGTTCGACATAAAGAAGGTGGATGGGGGCCTGGAAGTCCACCGAGATGGGAAGTTATTTACCCGGTACCTTTTGAAATCAGGTGCAAAACCGATCCTCTGGCCTGTTATTGGCCCCCATGGAAATGAGATTACCAGGGCATTCCCCATGCGTGATGCCGGTGCGGACGAAAGGGCGGATCACCATCACCATCGATCATTCTGGTTCACCCATGGCAATGTCAACGGTATTGATTTCTGGAGTGAGGGAGACGGGCATGGTGACATTGAGCACCGCAAGTTCACCAAGGTGATGAGCGGGCCCAATGCGGTGATTGTTAGCCGTAATGACTGGCTTGGCCCTGACAAAACCAAGGTCTGTGAAGATCTGAGGCGACTGACATTCGGAGGAGACGGCACGGTCTACTGGATTGACTTTGATGCCACGGTGACGGCCAGTGAAGGTCCCCTGACGTGTGGTGATACCAAGGAGGGTGCGTTTGGAGTACGGATTGCAGGATCCATGAAAGTGACGGCCGAAAAGGGAGGCCGAATCATTAACAGCCATGGAGATACGGATGTGAAAGCCTGGGGTAAACAGTCCCCCTGGGTCGACTACCACGGACCGCTCCAGGGTAAACAGGTGGGCATTGCGATCATGAATCACCCCAGCAGTTTTCGTTACCCAACGTACTGGCATGTGAGGACTTATGGGCTTTTCACTGCCAATCCGTTTGGCCTTCACCATTTCAAGGGGAGTAACGACGTGGACGGCTCCCACCGCATGGAAAAAGGCCAGACGATGCAATTACGATACCGGGTGCTCTTCCACGAAGGGGATGAGAAGCAGGCGGGTATTGCCGAGAGATTTGCCGCGTATGCTAAATCCAAGAAAGAGTGACTTCCGCCTGTTGGTCCGGCCTTGAAGATCACTTTGTCTCGTCGAGCGAAATGGGCTGTTTCCAGTAACTCGCTGGATTGACCTCGCGGTAGGACGCCATGTAATCCCCGGCGCGGCTAATCCGCTTGCGATCCGTATTGGTCAGTTGCCAGCTGATGAGATGGCTTGTTCGGACAACATGGCTGGATCCAAGTGGCGAAAGCGGGCTTATCGTTCGTTCCACGGAACGGGGTAAAATCTCGTGATTGGCCATGGATGCATTGAGTTGCATGCGGGCAAAGGGGGGCAGGTTTCCCACCCGGGTTGCGTTAAGGCGGGCGTACCAGTCCGCGAATTTTCGGTACCGTGGAACAACGTCCGTCGACGGGGGACGGATCGTATCCACCTTGTAATGAAGGCGTTTGCTGACCATTTCCAGGACTCCGGTCTGCTTGTCAAACGATTCGGTCAATTCCGGGGTCACCAGGGCCTGTGTGGTGCCATGTGCTTCCGACTTGAGTGCTGCGGAGAATCGCAGAAGCTGATCGGTTGTGACCGTTGTCCTTATCTTGCGCTGGCAGTCGAGCAGGACAAATCGGCCCCGGTTGATGTCAAGAATCGTGATTTCCTCGTTCTTGTCGCCCATGAAGTCGTAGACAGTTGTTCCCCGGAAGAGGGTAAGCGTGGAGATGGCGGGCTCGTCTTCCGAATCAAAAAAGACATCGGTCTCGATACGAAAATCCTCTCCCCGTGTATTCGTGACCAGCAGGGTCAGGCAGCAGAGGGCACAGAGTCCAGTCCGGAGACATATCATTGTCGTTGTCCTTCCCATCCGAGGGCCTGGCAGTCAGAACCACCCTGTCCCCTAAAACGTACCTGTTCATAATCGAGGCGGCGTGGGAAGATAGCGGAAACATCGGCTTGGTGTCCAGCCAGATCTGAGCGGGTAGCCATTTCCATTTCCGCAGACTTCAAAACCCCATTCCTTCTGGAAATAGCGATTTATGGCCGAAAGCCAACAGATCCTTGTAACCGGTGGTGCGGGCTTCCTTGGCTCCCACCTCTGCGAGCGGCTGATCGAAGATGGTCACCGGGTGACCTGCCTGGACAACTTCTTTACCAGCCAGCGGGAGAATATCGAGCACCTGCTGGAAAACGACCGTTTCGAATTGATCCGGCACGATATGACCGAGCCAATCTGGCTGGACGTCAGCCAGATCTACAACCTGGCCTGTCCTGCGGCTCCAGGGCATTACCAGCACAACCCCATCAAGACGGTCAAGACATCCGTTCTCGGTGCAATCCATGTGCTTGGTATCGCCAAGCGCTGTGGTGCTCGCGTCCTGCAGGCGTCGACGAGCGAGGTTTACGGGGACCCCCAGGTTCATCCCCAGCCCGAGGATTATCACGGCAGTGTGAACCCTGTCGGCCCGCGGGCCTGCTACGACGAGGGAAAACGGGCTGCTGAGACGCTCTTTATGGATTACCACCGCATGAACCAGGTGAATATACGGATTGTGCGAATCTTCAACACCTATGGGCCACGGATGCATCCTTACGACGGCCGTGTCATTTCCAACTTCATCCGCCAGGCACTTGCCGGCGAACCGATTACGATCTTTGGCGATGGCTCGCAGACGCGTTCCTTTTGCTATCGGGATGACCTGGTCGAGGGGATGATTCGCATGATGCATGCCGATGATCAACTGGTCGGACCGGTTAACCTGGGCAATCCGGGTGAGTTCACGATTATGCAACTGGCCGAGCTGGTGATCGAGTTGACCGGATCGACATCGGAGATCGTCCATCGTCCTCTTCCTGGAGATGATCCCCAGCGCCGGCAACCGGATATTTCCCTGGCCCGCGAAAAGCTGGACTGGAACCCAGCGGTGAAGTTGAGAACGGGACTCACTCGCACGATCGAATGGTTCCGTTCGATCGATATCAGTAAATACCACCCGCCCACGCCGAATTACTAGGCACGAGGATGACGTCACGTGCCAGGAGCATTTACTCGGTCATTGAGTGGGCGATATGAACGTGCTTGGCCCCGCTTCGCTTGGCAATCTCCAGCGCGCGAACAAAGTGTTGATATGTCATCTGCTGGTCGGCTCGAATGGTGATGACCCGGTCCCTGGATTGAGAGAGCGCATCGCGCAGTTGCCCTTCCAGTTGTTCAAAGGAACTGGGCTGCTTGTTGAGAAAAACCTTGCCTTCCGCATCGAGCGTGATGATTACCTGCTGGCTCCGGGGAGGGCCACCGGCGGCCGCCGTGGGCAGGCTGAGCGGGATCGAGGGAGTCAGGAAAGTAGAGCTCAGCATGAAGAAAATCAATAACTGGAAGATACAGTCGATCAGCGGGCTCATCTCCATCTTCATCTGGGGTTTGCGTTGCCGGACGATTTTCATGATTCATCTCCCACCTCCCCGGCCACTTGACCGGGAGTTGCTGGTGGTGGGTTGCTGTCGAGCCAGGCATTGAGTTCGGCCACCAGCCATTCCATCTGGAGTGTGATGGCTGACACGCGGTTGTCCAGGAAGTGATAGATCGCCAGCGTCGGCAGGGCGACGATCAATCCAAAAACCGTGGTCAAGAGTGCCTGCCAGATCCCGGACGCCAGGTCACCTGGCTGGACATTACCACCCTGGGCCTCGATCTGGTGGAAAGCATCCACTAGCCCCCAGACCGTTCCCAGCAAACCGATCATCGGTGCCAGGTGGCCGATCACCGAAAGCCAGGAAATACGCCGTTCCAGCAGGGATACCTGCTGGGATGCGCGCTGACCTACCAGCTCATCCCGAAGGTCCGTTGGCCGCCCGAGGTTTGCCAGGTAGCAGTCCGCCACAGCGGCCAGCGGGGTGCGGCGTTTCTGGAGCCAGTCACGCACCTCCTCCAGCGTGCTGCTGCCCAGACGCCCATCCAGTTGGCTCGACAGCTGCTGGTAGGAACCAGAAAGGAAGAGGAAGACGATAATTCGTTCGGTCGCGACACAGACTGCAATAATGCTGCAAACCAGCAGCGGATACATGACAAATCCACCGCGAAGGAAAAGATCGTTGAGCGTGTATCCCCACATGGTTCTCTTCCAGAAAAGAAGCAATCCTGGGCGAAGGTTGTTGATGTCGATCCAGGTCTGTTTACCTGTGCCCTTGAGACCAGCAGAAAAAATAACTCAAAACAGTATCAAACGGGGGCCTGCTCTATCGCCTCGGCAATAATGGAGACCGCGCATCGTCTAACGCTCCGATAATACTGTCAATAGGTAGCAGGTTTGGGCAGCGCTGAAGGGATTCGGGATCCATGGCAAGAAATATGGGCCCCCTGTTTCTTGAATCTGCCGAAACCTCGACTCACTAATTTTTTCCGAGTTGTGACCGACCGTATTAACACGAGGGAGCACTAGTGTAAACTGGCATCTCTTGATTCCTTTTCTACCTCATTGTCGGGCCTCGTTGACCTGCCTGAAAACAACGGATGAATCAATTTCTTCGACAAAATATTCTTTTCTTCCTGCTGCTGGTTATCAGTGCGATAGCTCACTGGGCCATTGGATACCTGGGAGGGGAAGAGATTTTGACCGCCGAACTGCGGCAGCTGGAAGATGGCACGACGACGGTTTCGGTTCAACTGGTCGCCGCGGTGGTTCCCCCTCCGGTGGAGGATGGACTGCCTGAGATCGAGCCGGTGGAAACTCCCGACAGGGTTCCCCCGTCGATGGAAATGCCCCCGCTAGATGCTCCTGAAGCGGAAGCGGAGGATATCCCTCCGGAAGAGATGCAGCGGTCGGTCGAACAGCAGCAGCCGGAGATGCCTGATCCTCTACTGATCGAGCGGCATTCCGACTTTCCATTGCCGCCGGCGGTGGTGATAGAAGTTCCTCCGCGGGAAAATATCCAGAGGACAGAGCAGACCCCATTCACCGTGCCGGACCGGCGGCAGGAGAGCGAACCGGTGCGTTCCGCTTCACCGGTCCAGAGGGAGCTGCAGCCGGTTTCCCGGCAGAGTGCCGAAACACCTGCACGCCGTGAACAGGAACGCCTGGACGTCCCGCCAGAAGAGGAGGCATCCCCCCTGCCTCGCCAACAGCGGCAGAGCCAGCCAGAGAATACACGTGCCCTCCCGCTTCCAGAAAATGCCACCCGCACGGTTGTCCGCAAGGGCTCGACAGGTGTCGAAGTACCGCCCAGTGTTCGGAATCGACGACAACCTCTCTATCCCCAGGACTTGATTGCCGCCGGGATCGAGGGCCGGGTGATGTTGCTTGTGGAGATCTCTGCAACCGGGCGGGTTCTGGCAATGGAAATTCAAAGGTCATCCGGCCATCGGCGGCTTGACCAGTCGGCCATGACCGCCGTACGTGACTGGCGATTTGTTCCCGGCCGCAAGGATGGTCGTCCCGCCCCGATGACAGTGATCGTCCCCGTCTCTTTCCAGGTAGTGAGATAATCAGCTCGACACGTTTCTGTTCGATGAATTGAACACGTGGTAGAGCCAGGATCGAGTTCGGAATCACCCCTGCCAGATGACGGCCAATCGCCATTCCGGAAACCCCGTACCTGGCTGTCCAGTGAAATACTCCAGGGAGCGGAGGTGGTGTTGATTGAGCACCACGGAGAGATCTACCAGCTGCGAATCACCGGGCAGAACAAGCTGGTTCTCTCCAGGTGACCCACAGCTGGAATCTCTCCCTCACGGGTTGAATTGTCTGCCGGCATTCACGACATTTGGATGTCGTGGTTCTTTCTCGGTGATCTATTCCCAACTTCGAGGACATTATGGGCACTCAACAGGAAAAAAAACGAGTCTGGATGTCCCGGCTGCTTTTTGTAGTTGTCATCTTTCTCCTGGCCTCACTCCATCTGACCAACGCCCATGCCCAGCGTCGTGCGGCCCGACAGTGGACACCATTATTTGATGGCAAGACGCTGGACGGTTGGAAGAAGACAAATTTTGGTGGTGAGGGGGAGGTGCTCATCCGTGACGAAGAGATCCATATGGACTTTGGTTCCTCCATGTCGGGCATTACCTATACCGGATCGTTGCCCACAATCGACTACGAGGTTCAGCTGGAGGCCCAGCGAGTCGATGGAATTGATTTCTTTTGTGCCCTGACCTTTCCAGTGGAAGATTCCTTTTGCAGTTTCATTGTTGGCGGCTGGGCGGGCAGCGTGGTGGGACTTTCCAGTATCGACGGCAAGGACGCTTCGGAAAACGACACGACCCGTTACATGAGCTTTGAGACAGGCCGCTGGTACCAGGTCCGGATTCGGGTCACCGGTCGCCGTATCCAGGCCTGGATTGATGGTAAACGGGTCGTCGATCAGAACATCGTGGGGCGTACGATTTCCACTCGAAACGAAGTGGACCTCTCCCAGCCCATGGGAATTTCTACCTGGGAGACCCGCGCCGCGCTTCGCAATATCCAAATTCGACAACTGCGGTCCCGGCCTGGCCGGGAAACTGTTCCTGCCGAGTAAGGACAGCGTTCGATGGATGAGCACTACATGAAGCTGGCACTGCAGCAGGCCCAGCAGGCCGCCGAGTCCGATGAAGTCCCGGTTGGCGCGGTGATTGTCCACGGGGAAAGGACGATCGCCCTGGCCCATAACCAGCGTGAACAGCTCAATGACCCTACCGCCCATGCCGAGATGATTGCAATCACCCAGGCGGCGGAAGCCATTGGGGACTGGCGGCTGGAAAACTGCACCCTCTATGTCACCCTGGAGCCCTGCCTGATGTGTGCCGGAGCGATCCTCCAGGCCCGCCTGGGACGCCTGGTCTATGGTGCTTCCGATCCCAAGGCCGGGGCGGTCGAATCGCTTTTCCAGACGATGGTGGATAACCGTTTGAACCACCAGGTCGAGTCGACCTCGGGGATCCTGGCACAGGAGTGTGGTGAGATTCTCAGCCACTTCTTCCAGCAGCAGCGTTCCCGGGGCAAGAAGTAATCCCCTCTAGTACCAAGAGGGGATTATTCGATAGCGTAATCCTCCCCCTTGAGGAGGAAGTTTCGAAATGGCATGTCGGACTTGGTGTTGTCCGGTGTCATCAGGGACTGGTAGACGTAGTAGTTCACGTCCTGGCTGAGTAACTGTGTATGCCCGTCGGCAAAGGACACCACGACCACGTCCCCATGGAGACTGGAGGGTCGTGCGGACCTGGCAACACAGGGATAAAGGTAGTCACTGGTAGTGACCCGCTGATTGCCAATCCGGAGTTCAGCGCCTCCGTTGACCCGGATATCGGACGTGACAGGGGCGATGCTTGATCCGGAAGGCAGGTTGTCCGTTTGGGTCACATCCCCGGCGAACAGCCAGACAAAGGTCGTATCCAGACGGGTGCGACGCTGGGCATTCCAGGCCGGGGTGGGACTCTCGATCACGTACGGTGTCACGCTGTGCCAGTAACCGGCCTGCAGGTTTTCGCTCAGGACCAGCGTGCTTCCTGCTCCATCCTTGAGATCGATCAGCTTGGTTTTTGCCATGGGGTTGGCGACCAGGTTCTGGAAGATTCCGTTCGCCTTTCGATTTGACCAGGCCAGGTAATTGGCGTAATTGAATGTCCCGTTACTTGGAAAGGAAAGGGGCCGGGCATCTGTCGGCAGAGGGAGAAAACCGGCATTGGCGACATAGGACGTCCAGGGAGACCGAGCGTCGCCCCCGGTTGTCAGATTCGTCCACTTGTTGGGCTCTGTTTCCAGGGTCGCGTCATCGGGGCATCGAAGCAGGTCGATGGCCGGAGGAAAGAAGCGATTGGGGAAAGCAGCGTCGTAAACGGGGCCCGGAGGATCCGTAAATGCAGACCCATGCGGCGGCCAGCGGTCGTGGACCTGGTCCTGGTCAATGTAGGGCAGGATCTTGGCGATCCAGGAAAAGGGAATATCATCCGCCGTGTTCAGGGCCCCGTCAGGTCCCGGCATCCTCTCCACGTATCCGGGGTATCGCTTCTTGATGGTCTCGAACATGATCACGCCCTTGGTCAGTTCGCGCATGTTGTTCAGGCATGTATTTCTCCGTGCTATTCCCTGTGCATACCCAATCGCGACGAGAAGAAGGCTCATCAGAACACCGATAATGGCAATCACCACAAGCAACTCCACGAGGGTGAAACCGGTTGACCGGGATGTGCGTCTAGGCTCTGGCATACTCGTGTGCTCCAAAAGAACGGCTGCCCCGATTGCCGCCTTGTAACAGAAATGATCCGCCTGCTGATGTGTCTCGGTTGCTGTAACCATATTTGCAGATTTCCATCGGATCGTCCACATCTATGTCCTTCCTGCCCGCGGGTTCCGGCTCTTGCGAACTGGACACTTCGGAAGCGGGATGACCCAGGGGCAGTGGTTCATGGAGTCCAGGAAAGCCCGGCAAAACCACCAATGCCTGCTGTTCCGTATCCGAATATCTCCTCGTACTGCTGATCCAGCATGTTGTCGATGCGGGCGAACAGGCGCCATTCCTTACCAAGCGTCCAGGAGAGGTAAAGATCGAGCTTGTAGTAGCTCTCCAGCTGCTGTGCCAGGTCATTGCGATTTCCCACGTGCAGCAGTGTCAGGCCGGCCGAGGTCTGCTGATTGAGCTGGTGGTCAAGCGTGACGAGGAACGAGTCGCGTGGCCGTCGAGCCAGCTGGCTTCCACTCTCCAGGTCAATGGCATCGTCAAACGTGTAGCTGGCGCGGATCGATGTCTGATCGGACCACAGCCAGCGAGCACTCAGTTCGACGCCGGCCGAGCGAGCCACGCCCACGTTCTCCAGGGCACCGAAAGGCCCCAGGGATGAGTTGGGGTTAAAGACAATCAGGTCGCGAAAATCGTTGCGAAAGAAAGTGGTGTCGATGATCAACCGTCCCTCCAGCAACCTTTTCTCGATTCCCACATCCCATCCACGGCTGGACTCGGGCCGCAGGTTGGGATTGCCGAAGGCGAACAGGTTCTCGGCCAGCGCCGGGGCACGGAAACCTGTCCCCAGGGAACTGTGGATAGCCAGCCCGCGGTTGTCGACCTGCAGAACCGAGGTGACCCGGTACGTACTTGCCCGGCCGGCCGTGCTGTAGTCATCCCAGCGCACACCGGCTGTCGTGTGCAGCCGGTCCCCCAGGGTAAACTGATCCTGCAGGTAGACCGCACTGCTGAACTGCCGGGCCAGGGGGTCCTGGTCGGAGGAGGCCTGTTCGTGCTGGTAACTGGCGCCGACGGTAAACTGGTTTTTCTCGGTCAGCAGCAGGTTGGACTGGTAGTCAAACACCCGGGTTTGTCCCAGGTACTGACCGGGTACCAGGCCCGGATCTGTATCCCGCCGGTCAAAGTCGGTCATGCTGAATCCCACCACGTGCTCGATCGAACCGTCCATCTGCAGCTTCTGCATCTGGATGCGGTGAAAGAACTGGTTGGTGAGGTTGGCTCGCCCGAGATTATCCACGGGCAGGCCCGTCGTGAAATCAAAATCGTCAATCTCTGCGACCGCCTCGGTATAGCGAAAGACATAGTCCAGGTGCAGGTCCTCACCAAGATGCCGGCCGAAACGTCCCGCGACCGTGCCGTTGCGGTAGGGGTCTTTTTCACTATTTCCCCGGGCACTGCTGGCATGCGAGATGTTCTCGCTTGAGAAGTAGGAGCCACTGATCGAGTAATACTGCTTTTCATCCCCACCCGAGAGGGAGATGGAACTGCGCCCGCTGCCGAAGCTGCCGCCCATACCGGAGATCTCCAGCCGGGGTGTGCTCTCACCGCGGCGGGTCACGATGTTGATCACGCCACCGATCGAATCGCTCCCGTAGAGAACTCCCTGTGGTCCTCGCAGGATCTCGATCCGCTCAATGTTATCGACGGTCATGTTGGAGAAATCGAAGAGCCGTGAGGCATTGGAAGGATCATTGACAGGGATGCCGTCAAGCAGCACCTTGGTGTGGGCAGAATTTCCTCCCCGCATGAAGACCGAGGTTACCCCCCCACGCCCTCCCTGGCTGGCGACACTGATCCCCGCCCTGCCTCGCAAGACCTCCAGGACGGTTGTTTTTTGTGACCGGGAAATCTCCTCTGCCGTGATCACCTCGTAAGAACTTCCCACGCGGCCGCCGTAAGTCGCCGTTCGCCCGGCGGAGAGGATGGCGGCCGGATCCAGGGGATGGGCCGGGAAAGCATGTGGATTTCCCTCCACAACGGTCTCTGGCAGGGTAGGTCGCTGCGACTGCTCATCGTCAGGTTCCGCCGGCTGCTGGTCTGCGACGAGGACATGAACCACTTCCTCGCTTGGCAGCATACTGGAGGTCAGCAGCAGGCTCCCGCAGGCCAGCAGGGCCCTTCCGATCAGGGAGAGCCGTTGGGTGATCAGAAAGTCCATTTCCATTTATCCGAAGAGCGTTGTGACACGGGGGCCTTGAACCTGTATGCCACTCCGATTTCCAGGGATCCTAACTGACGAAGCTCCAGGGATTGCCTTGACGGATCACGGCAGCAATAAAAGCGTCCGACATGATCCTGGTCTTCCAGGGGCATGACAATCCGTGGGCCGACAGAGAGTCGTATTCTACTACCTGTATCGACACTTCCGGATGTATCAACTCTGCCGGCTACTGCAGACTCTTATAACCGGCAAACTTCCCCCAGTTTGACAGATTTGCGGGTGGGCTGGGAAAGCAGCGCTGGCCGACGTATAAGGGAAGTCGAGAGGTACACCGCTTTGGAATTCACTGGATAACCCGCCCTGATGACAACAATTTACCTGGACTACAATGCCACCACCCCGGTTGCCCCGTCGGTAACCCGGGCAATGCTGCCCTTCCTGGAAAATCATTTTGGGAATCCTTCCAGCGACCATGCGCTGGGGCAGGTTCCCCGCGAGGCGATCGCCAGGGCTCGATCCCAGCTGGCCGGCATGCTCCTGAGTAACGATGACGAGATTATCTTCACCTCGGGAGGGTCGGAGGCGAACAACATGGCGCTCAAGGGGGTCCTCCTGCAGCATCCACCTTCATCCGCCCACCTGGTCATTTCCGCATTTGAACATCCCGCGATCCTGGAGCCGGCCCGTTACCTGGAGCGGGCAGGCTATGGTGTGACCCTGGTACCGGTGGATGGCAATGGTGTTGTCCAGCCGGACCAGGTAGCAGCAGCGATCCAGCCCCAGACCCGCCTGGTCAGCATCATGCATGCCAATAACGAGATTGGTACGGTTCAACCCATTCGTGAGATTGCCGATCGCTGTCATCGGGAGGGTGTGCTGGTGCATACAGACGCGGCCCAGAGCATTGGTAAGATTCCTGCCCATGTAAAGGACCTTGGGGTGGATCTGCTCACTGTTGCCGGTCACAAGCTCTATGCACCCAAGGGGGTGGGGGCACTCTATGTGCGAGATGGAGTGACACTGGAACCGGTTATCCATGGTGCAGGGCATGAACGAGGCTTTCGGGCGGGTACCGAGAATACCGCCTACTGGGTAGGACTTGGTGAGGCGGCACGCTGTGTGAACGAGCATTGGAGTGAGCATGCGATACAGATGGAGAAACTTCGCGATCAGCTGCTGGCAATGCTGATCGACCTGGTCGGTCAGCCACTCACGGTCAATGGCGGACCGGCAGCAAGGCTCCCCAATACCCTCAGTGTGAATTTTCCCTCCGTGACAGGGAGCGAGTTGCTGGAGGCGTGCCCGGTCCTGTGCGCCTCTACCGGGGCTGCCTGTCACAGCGGCCAGACACGGCTTTCGGCAACGCTTGCCGCCATCGGCCTGGATCCGGAAATCGCCCGTGGCACGGTGCGTTTGAGCATCGGCTGGTCGACCACGGAGCAGGAGATCGAAATGGCTGCCGGGATGCTTGCAGAAGCATGGCAGCGTCTGGCAGGTACCGGGGATCAGGAGAACCATGACTGACCAGTCACGACAGTCGACAGGAATCCCTGCCCTGGATGAGTTACTTGGTGGCGGCCTGGTCCCCGGAACCCTGACGGTTGTTGTCGGGGCGACCGGGATGGGCAAGACCCAGCTGGGAATCCAGTATGCCCACGCGGGACTGGAGGCAGAGCAGGGAACGGGAGTTGTCTTTGACATGTGCGCCCGGGGGGATTCCCAGAGTCACAATCAATACGCGGAACGCCTGTTTGACTGGACGCTCAAGTCCCCGGGATACCAGGCCAACGACCGCAGCGACCTTTATAACCTGGCCGTTTCGGCCGGGGACTACCTTCATGTTTTTGACCAGCAGGGACGGCGGGTGACACGCCAGGACCTGGACTGGGACCAGTGGCATGACTGGCAGGCCCAGCTTAACCGCAAGCTCCTCTCGGCGATCACTTTTCTCTATGGCAACCTGGTCCGTGGTTGTCGGCGGGTGGTGGTAGATGGTGTGGAGCCGGTGGGACGACCGAACGAATCGGTGCAGTTGAATCTCTTCGAGTACGTCTACCACCAGGTGCTTCGCAAGGATCCCGAGTGGGTTGCCCGTGACCTGTTTCGGCAGGATTACCGAGCGCATGCCGAACAGGCAGCCGGGCATGTTTATGATCCGGATTCGGTGGGCTGCATGATGCTCTACACGTCACACGAATCGATGCTGGATGACTTGATCCGGCGGCCACTTGACGAGGGGGACACCCTTTCCAATGCCAACACGGTGATCTACATGGGCCGGGTTCGCCAGCAGGAACGGGTTAGCCGGGCCCTCTACGTGGCCAAGCACCGGGGGAGCAGCTGTACCGACAGGATCGTCCCCTTTGAGATCAACGACCAGGGCATCCAGATTATTGACGAGAACCGCTAGGTTGACTCGAGGGCCGCCTGGGCGGCTGCCAGTCGGGCGATCGGAACTCGGAAGGGTGAGCAGCTCACGTAGTTCAATCCCGCGGCATGGCAGAAGCTGATCGAGGCGGGGTCGCCACCATGTTCGCCACAGATGCCGACCTTCAGGTCACCGCTTGTCTGCCGGCCCTTCTCCACCCCCATCGTGACAAGTTGCCCGACACCGGTCGTATCGAGTGACTGGAAGGGGTCACAGGGAAGTAATTCCTGGGAAAGATAATCAGGCAGGAACCCGTTCACATCGTCACGGCTGTAGCCAAAGGTCATCTGTGTCAGGTCATTGGTGCCAAAGCTAAAGAAATCCGCGTACTTGGCCACCTCGTCGGCAGTCAGGGCGGCACGTGGGATCTCGATCATGGTACCGATGGAGATGTCCAGCTCACCGGCTCCCTTCTCTTGCTTGACCGTCGCAATGGTGTTTTCGGTGAGACCGCGAAGCAGCTTCAGCTCTGCCGCATCGCCGACAAGTGGGATCATGATTTCCGCATGAGAATCCACTCCTGAATCCTGGCACTCCAGCGAGGCCTCCACGATCGCTCGCACCTGCATCTCCAGGATCTCGGGGTAGGTCACACTCAGTCGGCAGCCACGATGGCCAAGCATCGGGTTGGACTCGTGAAGTTGGGCAACACGGGCCTTGACCTCGTCTATCGGAATACCCATGTGTTCTGCCATCTGCTGCTGGTTTTCCACGTCATGGGGAAGGAACTCGTGCAGTGGAGGATCAAGCAGGCGGACCGTCACAGGAAGAGAGTTCATGGCCGTGAAGATGCCGACAAAATCGTCCCGCTGGAAGGGGAGCAGCTTGGCCAGGGCGACACGGCGAGCATCCTTGTCATTGGCCAGGATCATCTCCCGCATGGCCACGATACGGTCGCCCTCGAAAAACATGTGCTCGGTACGGCACAGGCCGATACCCTCGGCACCAAAATCACGGGCCCGCTGGGCATCTTCCGGTGCATCCGCGTTCGTGCGAATCTTCAGTGTGCGGTACTTGTCAGCCCATTCCATGACCGTGTTAAAATCCCCGGACAGTTCGGGTTCCATGGTGGCAATAGAACCTTCCATGACCTCGCCGGTGGAACCGTCAATCGAGATGACCGAATCATGGTGGAACGTTTTTTCCTTGACCGTGATCGTCCGATTCGCTTCATCGATCTGGACTTCTCCGGCACCGGCCACACAGCATCGCCCCCATCCACGAGCGACTACTGCCGCATGGCTGGTCATCCCCCCTGTACTGGTGAGAATGCCGGCGGCACTGTGCATGCCGTCCACGTCCTCCGGACTGGTCTCCTTGCGTACAAGCAGGACCTTTTCCCCGGCCGCGGTTCGTTCGACGGCCTCGTCGGCGGTGAAAGCCAGGGTTCCCACGGCGGCACCGGGAGAGGCCGGCAGGCCGGTCGTGAGTACCTCGGAATTTTCCTTGGCTGCCGGATCGAAGCTTGGCAGGAGCAACTGTGTGAGATCCGTGGCTGGAATTCGCTTGACTGCTGTCGGCTCGTCGATCAGTTCTTCCTGAACCATCTCGCATGCCATCCTTACCGCGGCGGCACCGGTGCGTTTGCCGGTGCGTGTCTGGAGCATGTAGAGATTGCCGTCCTCGATCGTGAACTCGATGTCCTGCATATCCCGGTAATGGTCTTCCAGGATTCCCTTGATTTCCAGAAGCTGGCTGTACACGTTCTGACCAAGGTCCGTCATGGAGTCGGTTTTCCAGTCGGGCATTTCAGCCACCGGTTGCGGCGTGCGGATGCCGGCGACGACATCCTCTCCCTGGGCGTTGACAAGGAATTCACCGTAGAACGTGTTTTCCCCGGTTGACGGGTTCCGTGTGAAGGCGACACCGGTACCGCTCTCATCGCCCATGTTGCCGTAGACCATCGACTGCACGTTCACGGCGGTTCCCAGCAGCCCGCGGATATTCTCCACTTCACGGTAGCGAATGGCCCGCGATGTATTCCAGCTGCGGAAAACGGCATCGATGGCCAGTTCCAGCTGGCGGAAAGGATCCTGTGGAAAGTCCTCCCCGCTTTGTTCCTTGAAGACTGCCTTGTAGGCATCACAGAGTTCCACGAGTCCGGCGGCCGGGACATCCGTGTCGGTGGTCACATTGTAGTTCTCCTTGATCACATCAAAGGCCTTCTCGAAGTGCTCGTGATCCAACTCCATGACCACGTTCCCGAACATGTTGATCAGGCGACGGTAAGCATCGTAGGCAAATCGTTGGTTTCCGCTGATTTCTGCCAGCCCGGCAGCCGAGACATCCGTCAGGCCAAGGTTCAGGATCGTGTCCATCATCCCGGGCATCGAGACGGCTGCACCAGATCGAACCGATACCAGCAACGGGTTCTTGTCGTCACCGAAGACCTTGCCGAGCTCCTCTTCCAGTGTCTTTACCATGTTCTTGACATCATCAAGCAGTCCCTCCGGAAGCTGGCTCCCCTGCTGGTAGTACTGGTCACACACCTCGGTGGTGATCGTGAAACCGGGAGGGACCGGAAGTCCGATGCCTGTCATCTCTGCCAGGTTGGCACCCTTGCCACCTAGCAATTCTTTGTCGGCTCCACTCCCGTCAGTCCGGGTCTGGCCGAAATAGAATGTCATCTGATTCGAGGATTTTTCTGTCGACATCGTATTTATTACTCTCTTTGGAGGATTGTGGCCTATTTTCTGGGCCATGCGTGGTGTTTGACCGTGACCTGTTCCATGAACAGGAGAGTCACTGGTCAGAAGGCAGGAATGCTGGTCGTCACCGGCAATGGTTGATCGTAAATAGCGGAAACCTGTGCTTTTCGATCTTCACGCGGGGATTTACCAGCGGGCGATCAATCTGAATCATGTGGAATCTGCCGAGTCTATCAGCCACTTTTCCTGGCGTCAACGGAGACCTAAAAGTGTCCTTCGAAAGGGGTATGATGGGTATCTTGGTTGTTCCCGTCTGGTCCCCAGCCGGCAAAACCGGCAAAAGAAAGTGGACAAGAGCACAAAATGGCAGATCACGAGCATCCACCTGGAGAAGAGCATGATCTTCCACTCGCCACGGGGCGACAGGCGACTTCAAGCAATTTTGTTGCTTACGGGATCCTGGTGGAAACAAGCCTGGTTCCGCTTGCCTGGATGATTGGCTTGCTGTCCGGATTGTGGACCCTGGAGGAACTCGGGGCCGAATTTCACCAGTTTCTTTCCCCGGTCCACCTGGGGTTAGGAGTGCTTGCCACATTACCAATGCTTGTCCTGCTGGTCATTGTCCTTCACGCTTCCGGGCCAGCTTTTGTCCGGATGCGGGCATTCCTGGAGGAGATCCTGGCTCCTGCCATACGGGAGAGTTCCCTGGTCGCCCTGCTTGGCCTTTCCCTGGCTGCCGGCATGGGAGAAGAATGGCTTTTCCGAGGAGTGCTTCAATCGGGCCTGCTGAACTGGTGGGACAGGGTACCGGCCCCGCTTGGGATTCTCGCTGTCGCGATCCTCTTTGGCGTCTGCCACTGGATCACGCACCTCTATTTCCTTCTGGCCACGATGACGGGGATCTACCTGGGCTGGCTTTACTGGGTGACAGGCAGCCTTGTTGAGCCGATTCTTGCCCACGTCCTTTATGACTTTATTGCCCTGCTGGTGATTGCCAGGCAGCGAACGGAACCACTCGCGCACCGGGATACCGGGGCAGTGGAAGACCTGGACGGGGCAGGTGGTCAGCCGGAATAGTCCAGGGCTGGAAAAAGCTGGCGCAGAAGGCCGCCGGCGGGTGGGCAGCAGATGTCTACAGGCACCTGTTCACAGATCACGCGGGGTACACATCGTTCCACGGTGTAGGGCACCTGCTTGGAAACAGTTCGCGGTACCGCGACAGTCTTGGTGTAATGAACCGCCTTGCAGACCGTGTACGGAACCTGCTTGATCTTGGTTTCGGTCTGCTGGCGGCAGACCGTGTAGGGTACCTGCTTGCTCCGTTGCTCCTGCAAGATCCGGCAGACCTGGTACTGACAGGTGCGAGTGCGAGCTTCCCTGACAACGCGGCAGACCCGGTAATTGCAATGACGCACTTTCTGTTCACGAACCATCCGGCAGACCCGGTAACTACAGGTCCGCGACTTGGTTTCCGGGACTAGTCGGCAGACCGTGTAGGGAACCTGCTTGCTCTTCTGTTCACGCACGTTGCGGCAGACCTTGTAGTGACAGGTGCGTGAGCGAGTTTCCAGGATCACCCTGCAGACCTGGTAGGGGCATTCTTTTGTATGTCGCTCGGTGACCCAGCGGCAGGAGGTGTAGGGAACCTTCTTCTTGATCACTTCCTGCACATAGCGGACGCAGTCGATTTCCTCTTCCCGCACTTCGGGTACCCAGGTCCGTTTACAGACCTGGCGCGGAGGACACTGGATCTGCACGACCTGGCAGCTTCCCGGGATGAAGATGCGACGGCAGCACTCTGGATCCCAGGTCCAGCACCCGGGCTGCCGGATGACGCGATTGATGACCGGGCCAGGGACTTCTGTGATCTGGGTATCCCAGTGGCCGGTGCAGATCTGGATCTTTTTCTTGTAGTGGACCGGTTTGACTCGATACTCGCAGCTTTCCCGGTACTTCGTCTCGTAAACCGGCTTGCGGATATTGTAGGCGAGCGTCCGTGTCCTGGTCTCCCAGACCCGCTTGGGGACGGTGTAGTTGATGGTGCGAGTTTTCGTTTCCCAGACCGGCTTGTTGACGGTGTAATGAATGGTCCGGTACTTGGTCTCGTAGACGGGCTTGCGAATGGTGTAGTTGATGGTGCGTGTTTTCGTTTCCCAGACTGGCTTGACCACGGTGTAATGGATATCCCGGGTCTTGGTCTCCCAGACCGTCTTGGGAACGGTGTAGTTAATCGTGCGCGTCTTGGTTTCCCAGACGGGCTTGCGAACCGTGTAGTTGACTGTCCGGTACTTTGTCTCGTAGATCGGCCTTGTGATCGTGTAAGGACAATCTCGAACCTTGGTCTCACGGACGTAACGGACGCAGTTGACCTGCTTTTCATCATAGACGGTTTCAACAACGGTCTTGAAGCAGGTGAATTGCTGGCGTTCCATGACCACGCGGCGGGTTGTCCGCATCACGGTATGAGAGGGCAGTTTCGCTTCGCAAAAGGCCGCCGGTTGATTGCTTCCACAATTGCGATAGTTGGCCACTCCCAGGTAGCCGGCCGGCGCACTGCTGGCGGCAAGCAGGACGATGGCAGATGCCAGGGTCAGCGTGCGGGACAAACGAGTCATGATGGAGTCTCCTGCGCGTTTTTAATACCACGGTTGTCTGTTGACGGTTTTCGTTCAGTTCAACAACGGCAACCTGGTCGGTCTTGCTCCATCAAGTAATCAAGCGGACGATACGCGTCTCGCCTGGCAGGGCATGTTCCAGCATGCCCGGGTTCCGGCTCGCAAATCAGTTAATTTGCACCCCTTTGCCCTAATGACCATTCATCAATAGTTATCGTCAATCTCGTTAATCCACTTGAGTTGCAATGACTGGAGAAGCTGAAAGCGAAATCATCATGTAGTTCATCCGGGTGAGACAGGTAAAATGGGTCAAATGGGTTCAGCGGCTTACCGACTTGAGGATGGTTTTAGCAACAGATACAGTAGTGAACGCGGCCTGACCCCCTTATGGGAGGGGGGAACAAGGGTGTTTCATTCAAGGGCAAGGCAGGTCCACGTAGCATGGCCGAAAGAGCTCAACGTCCTGAAAACCTGGATCCTGTTAGCCAGGTTGCCAAGGCAGTGACAAGTCGATTGAGCCTTTACTTGCGTGAGCTCCAGCATCTGGTTCGTGATGGTCATGACACCACCAGCTCCAAGCGGCTGGGGCGTGCTCTGGGAATCACCGGTGCACAGGTCCGCAAGGATCTTGCGAATTTTGGCCAGTTTGGCTATCCCGGGGTCGGTTACCGGTGGCAGGAGTTGATTGGCCAGATCAAGAAAATTCTCGGAACCAACCGCCCCTGGGCGGTTGCCCTGGTCGGCGCAGGAAATCTTGGCCGGGCTCTGCTCGGTTACCGGGGATTCCTGCAGCAGGGGTTTCATGTTGCGGTCGCATTTGATGCCGACCCGGTTCTGATTGGAAGCACCATCGAGGGGATCCAGGTTTACGGGATGGAGGAGATGGTACCGGTTATTGCCCAGCATGAAATCAAGCTGGCGGCACTTGCTGTACCCGCCGGATCAGCGCAGCAGGTTGCGGATCAGCTGGTAGAGGCCGGCATCCATGGCCTCCTGAATTTTGCTCCAGTCACGCTTTCGCTTCCCGATCTTGTCCACCTGGTCGAAGTGGACCTGGCGATTGAGCTGGAGCAGTTATCATTCGCGGTTGTGAATCAACACCAAAAAAATTAAGGTTGAGTCCCTTGTCGGTCCGTGCTGCTGTCCATGGACTGCGCTACCCGGTGGTGTAATTGGTAGCACTACAGATTTTGGTTCTGTTAGTCTAGGTTCAAGTCCTAGCCGGGTAACTTGAATATCCCTGCATGGTTGGAATAGTTTCCCGTCCGGATCGTCCCCAACGCCGGATTCTTTTTTCATGAGCAGCGAGTCCCTTCATCCTCCTGATCTTGGTGCCGGACAGGCGAGCCTGTTCCAGATCGGTTATATCCTGAACCGGCGTGGTGACTGGATATGGTTCCTGGGCCTGCCGTTGGTGGCGCTGGCCACGGCGTTGGGGAGCCAGCGCTGGCTCCCCTATGTAGCGCTTGCTTCGGTCAACCTCTGGATCACTATCCCGCACCATTTTTCCACCTGGTTTCGCACTTACGGGATCCGTGAAGACTGGCAGCGGTTCAAGCAGAGGCTGATCATTGGTCCGCTGGTTATCTTTGCCGTGGTCTTTACCGGCCTGCAGGTGGCCCCGATCACCCTGCTGCTGGTAGTCATGCTCTGGGACTCCCAGCACAGCATCATGCAGCAGCATGGATTTGGCCGCATTTATGATTTCAAGGCCAGCTCGGGGAGCCCGAGGACACCCCGCTTTGACCTGGCGTTGCACTGGATTCTCTATGGAAACATGTTTCTCAACGCCCCCCTGTTTGTGACCATGTGGCTGAGAGAACTCTATCGCCTGAACCTGCTTATCCCGGTTGGCACAGTCCGTTTCATCCAGCTGGTTTCCTGGACCGTGACCGTGGCCTACCTGGCGGTCTACCTGGTTCACGTGGTTGTCAGCATGCGGCGCGGACACCCGGTCAATCCGATCAAGTACCTGTTTTTTGCTGCCAGTTATTTTCTCTGGTATACAGCGGCCTGGCATACCGCCTCGATCATGGTCTTCGGGATCGCCCACCGCCTGATGCATGGCCTGCAGTACAACGTGATGGTACTCCATTACGTGAAACGCAAGTCCGAGGATACGACAACCAGGAGTCGCTTCTGGCTGCTGAGGCAGTTGCGGGCCGGGAACCTGCTTGTCTTTGCAATCGTCGGGCTACTCTACGCCTTCTGTTTCCAGCTCATCACGCTGGCGCCACTGGATGAATTCGGCTTTGGATTTTTCCACTTCGCGGATCATTACCAGGCCATACCAGAGCATGGGATCAAGGCGATGCCAGGCTGGCTTGGTTACCACATGTTTGCCGAGGCCTTGCTCAGCACCGTGGCCGTCGTTCATTACTATTTCGACTCTTTCATCTGGAAAGTTCGTGACCGGCAAGTCCAGGAGGGTCTCTGATGATGGGAATCCTGAATCGCTACCGGATTCTTTTTTATGCCCTTGGGATGGTCGTTCTGCTTGGGGCCTGGGAAGTGATCACGCTGCAGCCGTTCAACACGGACGGGAAAGACTATGCCTGGGAACTGGAACTTCGAAACACCTTCCAGGATCCCGGGGTAACCCTCTCTCGTTCCTTGCTGGAACTTTACCCTGACAATGCCGACGCCATTTTCCTGCAGGGCTTGCGTCAATCCCACTCACAAAATGACTTCCTGACCGGATGTCAATACTACAGGAAAGCCTACCAAACTGGCGTGACACACAACGAGGATCTTTTCCATTACATGATTGACTGCCTGGAAAGAGAGCAGGCAGCCCCGGAAGTGCACCAGCAGGTGGTGACCGCCTGGCGACGGAACTACCCACACAGCCTGCGTCCGCTGAAGCTGCGTTTCGCGGATTTTCGCGGTATTGGAGATCCCATGATGGTTGCTGCCGGGGCGCTGGAAACGTCCCCTGGACTCCAGGTCATCAGCACCGATCGACGGACCGATGCACGTGGCCTGATCGTGCAGGATGTCTATATCCGGGTAAGCGGGCCAGTACTGGAAGTGGCCCCTGCCAGGCAGCTGCTTATAGAAGCAGGTTTCGAGCGGCGTCCGCCACCTGGGTATTCTCCCTAGCCGGCCGGGTATTGACGGCAGTATTCATAAACGGCCATGGACGTGGCGGTAGCAACGTTGTAACTCATGGGAAGACCGTAGACGGGGATTTCCACTACCTGGTCCATCAACTGAAGTATTTCTCCCTCCAGTCCCTCCCGTTCATGGCCGATCACGAGCACGCATTGTCGAGGAAAAGAGAAGTCATAGAGGGAGACCGACCCGTTGGCCTGTTCCAGTCCCACCAGCGGAATCTTCTGTCGTTTGAATTTCTTCAGTGTTGGCAACAGCGTCCGGTGTGTTTCCAGTTCCAGTTCTTCTTCTCCACCCCGGGAAATATTCTTGTCCACCCGGATACTGCCCGAGGTGACCAGGCGTGAGATTCCGGCACAGCTTGCCAGCCTCACGATGCGCGAAAGGTTGACCCGGCTTCGCAGGCCCGGGAAGGCAAGCACGAGCTCGCGGGGCCGGCGGAGTATACTGGCCGGCTTGTGCCGCTGGTGGACAAAATCAGGCATGGTATTGGCTTTTTCCTAGACGCCCAAGCCAAGCTGTACCAGCCCGACAAGGGCTCCGGCCAGTACCAGCAGGGCAGGACTGACGCGATAACGCAGGGATGCGACGCTTGCCCCCAAAAGGATCAGCAGCGAGATCCATTCTATTCCAACGGGCATCATGCTCTCATTGAGTTGGAACACCACCGGGTAGCTGAATTTCAAGACGATCGCCCCCATCAATCCCATCGAGGCCGCGTTCACCGCGTCGAGGAAAATAGCGGCTGGCCTGTAGGAGCGAAGCCGGGGGATGATCGGTCCGGTCAAGGCGACCAGTATGAAAGAGGGCAGGAAGATTCCCAGTGTGGCAACGGCCGCGCCTGCGATCTGCATCCATATTCCCTGGCCGTCCATGACAAGGAAGCCGATGAAGGTCGCAGTGGAGAGGATCGGGCCCGGGGTGAACTGCCCGATGGCGATCGCATCGAACAGCTGGTCGGATTGCAGCCAGCCCAGTTTGTGGACAAGTTCTCCTTCCAGGTAGGCAACCAGCACATAGCCGGTACCGTAAAGCACGGCGCCGACCTTGAGGAAGGAGAGAAAAACGGCCAGCAGTGTCTTGGCCGGGACAGCCGCCGGGGCGGCGGCCAGCAGCCCGATGCCGGCCATCGGCCCGCCCGTTTTGGGCTTCTCACTCTTCTCGCTGTTGTCAGTTTCCTGCCGTGCTTCCCCGGACGATCGATTCCTTGAAATCAGCAGGCAACCAAGCAGGGATCCTCCAAGCAGTGCCAGTATTTCATTTCCCGGCCAGAAGACGGGGGCTGTTGCTACCAGCAGGGCAATTCCCGCCAGTGTGATGCTTCGGATCGCCTTGCGTCCCAGTCGCCAGCCGGCGGTCAGGATGATGGCCAGGACGGCGGGCTTGATCGCTGCCAGGATCGGGGTGGCCTCTGGCAACTGGCCGTATTCAACATAGAGTGCTGCCATGGCGGTGGTGATCACGATGGCCGGCAACAGGAAACAGGTTCCGGCGACGAGCAATCCGCGAATTCCGGCACGCACGTAGCCGATATGAATCGCCATCTCGGTGGAATTGGGACCGGGAATCAAGTTGGTCGCACCGACCAGGTCCAGGAATTGCTGGGATTCGAGCCATTTGCGGCGCTGCACGACTTCTTCTTCCATCATCGCAATGTGAACAGCCGGGCCACCGAAACCGATGGTGCCGAGTTTCAGGAAAAAGAGCGCCAGTTCGCGAAGGGGATACATGTCAGCCAACCGTGTCAGGAAAGTTCTGGAACCTACTGGTTAATCTCTGGAAGCGATGCGTACAAGTGGACGACCATGGTATCCCGAGCAGGGGCCATGGGTTTCCCAGCGAGGAGAAATTCGACCATACTTATAACCGTTCCCCGGCTCACGGTACATCTTGAGCAGGCCCTGGGCGGGAACCGGATTGTTTGTCGCCGAGGGAAAACAGATGTCCCATAAATTACGCAAGCTCTTTCCTTACCTGGTCCTTGTTGTGGGGGCCATGGCGATGGTCTGGGCGGTGAGTTTCGGCACCCTGCCACGCGCCGACTTTGCTTTTAACAACGGGGACGAGATCCAGACGGTCGATCCGGCCAAGGCCACGGGTGTTCCGGAGGGACGTGTCATCAACGCGCTCTTTGAGGGCCTGCTGCGACAACATCCACTGGAGCGTGAGCCGGATGAAAACGGTATCGTTCCGCTTGCTCCCGCGACGCGAGGTGTTGCCGAAAGTTACTCGATCTCTGACGACGGTCGCATCTATACCTTTCGCCTGCGTTCCACTGCCCGCTGGAACAACGGAGAGCCGGTGACGGCTGAGGATTTTGCCTGGTCCTGGCGGCGCATGCTGCACCCGGAAACCGGCTCGCAGTATGCCTACCAGCTTTACTATGTCGTGGGGGCGGAAGCCTACAACATGTCGCAGGTAAAAGTCGGTGACCAGGTCGAGGTGGAACTGGAAGACCGGGAAAATCCACAGCAGCTTTTCCCGCGCGGCACCATCCTGCGGGGGATCCTGGCCGGAATGGACGAGGCGGGAGAGAACTTCTCGGTCGAGGTCAAGCAAGAGAAAGCAGGGCAGGTCGACTGGCAAGGGGACGGTCAGCTCAGGCACTTTACCAAGGTCACCGCCGAGAAGCCCGGGGAGGGGGAACGCTGTTACCACCTTTTACCGGATTTTGACTCCCAGGTTGGGATCCGGGTCACCGCCGCCGATACCCTGGTGGTTACACTGAAGAATCGCACTCCTTATTTCACCGACCTGGTTGCCTTCTATCCTCTCTACCCCGTCAACCGGAAGTGTGTGGAACAGCATGGCAGCCCGAACTGGACCAAGCCTGGCAACATCGTCAATAACGGTCCTTTCCGACTCGAGTTCCGACGCATCCGGGACCGGGTGAGAATGTCCAAGAATCCCGATTACTGGAATGCCGGGATTGTTGATATCCAGGTTGTCGATGCGTTGGCGATTAAGTCCCAGACGACCAGCCTGAACATGTATATCAACGGGCAGCTGGACTGGACCACGACGGTCCCCAACCCGATCATCCCGGACCTGCGGGATCGTCCCGATTTCAAGACTGCCCCGATGCTGACCACTTACTTCTATCGCCTGAATGTGGAACGTCCCCCACTGGACAACGTGTTGGTTCGCCGGGCCCTGAACATGGCGATCGACAAGAAGAAGATCGTGGAGAAAGTAACCAAGGCGGGCCAGTTGCCGGCCCGCAGCTTTGTGCCTCCTGGATTACCGGGATTCAAAAGTGCACTCTGTGGAGAATTCCATCCAGAGCGGGCACGGCAGCTGCTGGCCGAGGCAGGTTTTGAGAATGGACGTGGTCTGCCCCGTATCGAGATCCTCTACAACACCAGCGAGGGACACCGGGATATCGCCCAGGTGATCCAACAGGACTGGAAAAAGAACCTGGGGATCAATGTCATCCTGCGGAACCTGGAATGGGGGACTTTCCTCGATACGCTTGGGGAGACCGATTACGCGGTCGCCCGTTCCGGGTGGATCGGCGATTATGCCGATGCCAATACCTTCCTGGACATGTTTGTTACCGGCGGCACCAACAACGAGACAAACTGGGGTAACAGCGAGTATGACCAGTTGATCAAGGAGGCCGGGGGGGAAAGGGACGCCGGGCGCCGCCTGGAGATCCTTCACCAGGCAGAACGAATCCTGATGGATGAAATGCCGATCATTCCGATTTACTTCTACCGTTCGATCAACATGGTGCAGGACCGGATTGAAGGATTCTCAGCGAACATCCAGGACATTCATCCCCTGCACCTGATCCGTGTCAGATCGGACGGGGAATAACCAGACGAGGACCGCCGGTGGCACGATTCTTGGTAAAACGACTGGGCTGGATGCTGTTGACCATCTGGGTGGTCTACACGGTCTCTTTTTTCCTCATGCGAGCCGTGCCGGGGGGGCCCTTTGCGTCAGAGAAGAAGATCCCGCCGGCCATCAAGCGGAATATCGAAGCGCGCTACAAGATGGATCGGCCAATCCATGAACAGTATTTCTCTCACCTCTGGTCCACGATCTGCCTGGACCTGGGACCGAGCTACAAGCTCGAGGACTACTCGGTCAACGAGGTGATTGCCCAGGGTTTCCCGGTTTCTGCGTCGCTCGGGATCTTTGCCATGTTCTTTGCCCTCACCGTCGGGCTGACCGCCGGTGTGATCTCGGCGGTGCATCGCAATTCACCCTACGACCTCTCCTTCATGCTGATGGCCACGATCGGGATCGCGGTCCCGAATTTCGTGCTGGCCAGTATAGCGGTCGTTCTCTTTGTCTTCGTGTGGCCTGTCTTTCCGGCCGCCGGCTGGGGTCAACTGAGCCAGATCATCCTGCCTGCGATGTGCCTGGGAGCACCTTTTGCGGGGTACATTGCCCGCCTGACACGGACCGGCATGCTGGAAGTGCTTGGCATGGACTATATCCGTACCGCCTATGCCAAGGGGCTTGGCACACGCCAGGTCGTTGTCACGCATGCCCTCCGTGGGGCACTTCTCCCGGTTGTCTCCTACCTCGGTCCTGCCACGGCGGGTATTCTCTCCGGCTCGCTTGTGCTGGAACGGATCTTTGCCCTGCCCGGCATGGGAAGTCACTTTATCGAGGCGGCAACACAGCGGGATTACACGCTGGCGATGGGAATGGTCCTGATCTACACGGTCCTGTTGTTCGTGATGAATACGCTGGTGGACCTCTCCTACAGCATTATCGACCCCCGGGTCGAGGTGGAGGGTTAACCCATGGCGGAGCAGAGCAAGCCCGCGGAAGGTGACCGGTCCCAGCTGGAATACTATGCCGCCCTGCTGGAAGAGGCCCAGCGGATTAAGGGGATCTCGCTCTGGAAAGATGCCTGGCGTCGCCTGAAAAAGAACAGGCCCGCCATGGGCTCCATGGTGTTCCTGATCCTGCTCTCGCTGCTGGCCCTGCTGACCCCGCTTTTGCCACTCCAGTCTCCCACCGAGCAGAACCTGGACAGCGGCCAGTTTCTCGGTCCCAGCCTGGCAGCCGCCAATCTTCCACTGAGCAAGGAACTGGCGGAGCACGACAGGGTCGTTGAGGCACTGGTCACCCAGCGGAATGAGAGCATGCCGGGGCCTGAACAACAGCAGCTGGATGAGAGGATCGCCTCGCTGGAAGAGGACAGCCCGCTGACAAGGTACTGGAATAATCCGGGTCCGGTCACACGCTGGATGATTCGGCTGCGAGTCACGTTCTTTGGTGACTGGTGTTTCCCCTCGCTTTGTGGGACGGATAACCTCGGCCGTGATGTGCTCTCACGTCTTTTCTGGGGCGCCCGGGTCTCGCTGGTGGTCGGTATTGTAGCCACGCTGGTCTCCCTGCTGATCGGTGTCTCCTACGGTGCCACGGCCGGATACCTGGGGGGGCGCGTGGACGCGATCATGATGCGGATCGTGGATGTGATCTACTCGGTCCCCTTCATCTTCGTCGTTATCTTCCTGATCACGATTCTCAGCGAGGAGTCGATTCGCGAGAGTCTCAATAGTATTGGTATCGACCAGGTAATGATTTTTTACCTGGTAATCGGGGCCATTTACTGGCTCACCATGGCACGGGTGGTCCGGGGCCAGGTCATCTCGCTCAAGAACGAGCAGTTTATCGATGCCGCCCGCGTGGTGGGTGCGTCTCCGGCAAGGATTATTTTCCGGCACCTGGTTCCCAACGTGATGGGGATCGTGATTGTCTACCTGACCCTGACGATTCCCGCCGTGATGCGTTTTGAAGCATTCCTTTCCTTCCTGGGGCTGGGGGTCTCGCCGCCGGATGTCTCCTGGGGACTGCTGGTCAACGAGGGGCTGCAGGATATCACACCGGTAAAGATCTACTGGTGGACCGTTACTTTTTCCGGGCTTTCACTGGCCCTTACCCTGTTTGCATTGAGTTTCCTGGGCGATGGCATGCGCGATGCCCTCGACCCACGCATGAAGAATCGCTAGGGCTTGAATCACCATGACGGATGCATTGTTAAAAGTGGAAGACTTGCAGGTCCAGTTTCATACGGACGATGGTGTGGTTCAGGCGGTCAACGGTATCAGTTTCGATGTCCAGCCGGGCGAGACACTTGGCATCGTGGGGGAATCGGGTTCTGGCAAGTCGGTCACCAACCTGGCGATCATGGGCCTGGTACCGACCCCGCCGGGGAAGGTTGCCGGTGGCCGGATCCTCTTTCGCGGGGAGGACCTGGTCGGTAAGTCCCACCGAGAGCTCTCCCGGGTACGTGGGAACGATATCGCCATGATCTTCCAGGATCCAATGACGGCACTGAATCCTTTCATGACGATTGGCGAACAACTGACCGAGGTGACACGTCTGCACATGGACCACGACCAGGGCCAGGCGTTGGTGCACGCGGAGCAGATGCTGGACCGGGTCGGTATTCCAGGAGCGGCAGAGCGACTGGATGACTTTCCCCACCAGTTCTCCGGCGGCATGCGGCAGCGAGTGATGATCGCCATGGCACTCTCCTGCAAGCCCGACGTCCTGATCGCCGATGAGCCGACCACGGCGTTGGATGTCACGATCCAGGCGCAGATCCTGGACCTGATGAAGCAGCTCCAGGAGGACGAGGGGACGGCGATCATCTTCATCACCCATGACCTCGGTGTGGTTGCCAATACCTGTCACCGGGTGATGGTGATGTACGGCGGCCGGATCGTGGAGGAAGCCTCGACGGCCGACCTGTTTGCCAATCCCCGGCATCCTTACACGATGGGCCTGCTGCACTCGGCGCCGCGCTGGGACCAGGATGCGGAGTCCGAACTGGAGGCGATCGAGGGACAGCCCCCGGACATGATTTCGCTCCCGCCGGGCTGTGCCTTTGAACCTCGCTGCCCCTACCGGGAACCGCGATGTGCCGAGCAGTTGCCACCCCTGGAAAGCAGCGCCGAAGCGGATGGTTCGCGTCGTCATGCCTGCCTGGTGGACATTGGATCAGCAACCAGGGAGGGGCGGTGATATGGCGAACGGTTCACAACACCCCCTGCTTGAAGTACGGGACCTGTCGGTTCACTTCACCTCCAAGAGTGGTTGGCTGGGACGGACGACGCGAGTGGTCCGCGCGGTGGACGGCGTGAGTTTCACGGTCAAGGCAGGCGAGACCCTGGGGCTGGTCGGGGAGTCCGGCTGTGGCAAGTCGACCACGGCACGCGCGATCCTCAACCTGATTCCCCCCACCTCTGGTGAGATCTGCCTGGAAGGAACCAGTATCAACGGGCTCTCCGACAGCCAGATGCTTCCTCACCGTCGTGCAATACAGATGATCTTCCAGGATCCCTTTGCCTCGCTGAACCCTCGTATGACAGTCGGTTCGATCATCGCGGAACCGATGAAGATCTTTGACCTGCATGACCCGGCTGACCGGCGTCTGGAGGTAATGAGGCTGCTGGACCTGGTGGGCCTGAACCCGAGGTTCCTGAACCGTTACCCCCATGAGTTTTCCGGTGGCCAGCGGCAGCGGATTGGGATTGCCCGGGCCCTGGCAGTAAAACCCCGCTTGATTGTCTGTGACGAGGCGGTCTCGGCACTCGATGTCTCCATCCAGGCGCAGGTGATTAACCTGCTACGTGATCTGCAGCAACAACTGGGTGTCTCCTATGTCTTCATTGCACATGACCTGGCCGTGGTTCGTCACATTGCCGATCGCGTGGGGGTGATGTACCTGGGCCGGATCGTGGAAATGGCCTCGGCTGCCGACCTCTATGATCATCCCCGCCATCCCTACACGCAGGCGTTGATCTCGGCGGCACCGATTCCCGACCCGGTCGTCGAGGCAGGGCGGCAGCGGATTGTTCTGAGCGGTGAGGTTCCCTCGCCGGACCGGCATTATCCAGGATGCCCGTTTGCCGATCGTTGCCCGCTGGTGGAGGATCGCTGTAACCAGGAGGTGCCGCAGTTGCTCGGGGAAGAACACCAGGTGAGTTGCCTGCTGGAATGACGGGGCAGCAGCGTGGATTGAATGCGGCATGCCGGCTCCGCACTCATGAGTTCTCGTCATGCCCGTGGGGATCCGCCAGGTACTTGTCCACCAGTTGATGAAGCGACTGGGCCTGGGGGGCACTGTAGATATGGACTGCATGCAGGCGGGCCATGGAAGCATGCTGGAAACGTGGGTAGAGGCGGATTCCGTCGCGACAGTGTTTGGCACGTGCCACCAGGTGCCAGGGGATCTGCTGCCGCCGGCCCAGGCAGGTTCGAGTAATCCCGGCGGCACCACATTCAAAATGGACCGGGATCCATATCCTCCAGGTGCATATCAGCACGACCAGCAGTACAAAAAGGGACATCCAGAGCTGTCCTGTGAGCAGGAAGAACCCTGCGGTGAGAATCATGATACCCAGCAGGGCGATCACCCCGGTCAGGGAGTCTCTCAGTGGCCAGCAGCAGATCTTCAATTCCCGTAACGGGGGAATGCCGTGGACGCTACTGCCACGCTGTGGGCTGCTCCTGGAGCTGTCATCCGCCATGCGTTATCTCACCTTGGTCCGTGAACTTCAGGGGGTCCGGATTGTACCTTGCCGGCGGCATCTCATTTTCTTTCTTGCTTTTCTCTTGATTCATCAGGCAGGACATATTCCGCTCGACCTGTATCTGCATCCTCGTCCTCGTACTGGATAACCGTCGAGCTGGAGAGAACCCCGTTCAGCAGGAAAGAGAAAGTCGCAAAGAGCAGGAAACTAAAGACCACGGAGGCTACCAGGCAGACGGCGAAGTGATCTTGCATTAACACGAAGGCGGGAGGAAGTTCCGAAGATGGTACGCGGCGCAGCACGGGGGACGTCCCCTCTTGTTCCTGCTTGACGTGGTCACGCCAGACTTGCCACTTGTCCGCGTCACTGCTGGTAAAGGATTCAAGGATGTTGTTGCGTAGCACGAACATCAGGGCGACGGTCAGGCCGATCCAGCACGTGCCGGCAATGATCCAGCCGGGTTTGATTTGTCTTCCGTTCACGCCTGTCTACCCGTGAGTGAAATCATTCCAGTGTTTCCTGAGAGCCAGGAGCTGTGGGACAAGTTGCCGTGTTGCCCTGGACCGGTGGCTGAGGATTGATTTGACACCCGGGCCCAGTTGTCCGAATGTCTGATGGTATTCCAGGATCTCAAAAAGAGGGTCGTAACCGAAGCCGTTACGACCCTCTTCCTGGCAGCGTATGCGTCCATGACATTCTGCTTCACTTGCTGCGCGGATTGTTCCACCTGGATCCGAAATGGACATATGGCAGGTATAGTGGGCTGCCCTCTCTGAAAGCTTGAGGTCCCCGAGTTGATCGAGCAGGTGCTTGTTATTCTTCTCATCGGTTGCCTCTGGCCCGCTGTAGCGAGCGGAGTAGATTCCAGGTGCCCCGTCCAGCGCGCGAACAGAAAGTCCACTATCCTCGCCCAGCACCCAGTGGCATAACTGCTGGGCCTGTTTTGTTGCCTTGAGCTGGGCATTCTCAGCGAATGTTGTGCCGGTCTCTTCCACGTCGAGCGAGTTGTCGAAGTCGGAGAGTGTGAGCAGTTGAAAACCCCAGGGGGCCAGGAGTAATTCAAGTTCCTGGCGTTTCTTCTTGTTGTGGGTGCCAAGCACGAGGATGCGGGCGTCGGTCATGGCCAGTTGCTCAATTCGTGGATCCGGCCCCGGCCTGGGGCGGTAAGGTCATTGTAGCGTGAGCAGAACCGGTGCGAAGCTGGTGGCGACCTTTAGCGAGGCACGCGAACCGGGACGGGCTGGACGTCGAAAGGGATTCCGGTCAGCGTCCGTGGAACCAGGCCGACACGGGTGCTGTTGGGGAGTCGCTGGCGTCGAGCCTTGTAGGTTTCGATAATCCGCAGGATACGAGGGTCGATTTCTATCTTGCCATCGCTTCGAGGTGTCCCCACGGTGTTGAAGCTGCCGATCGTGACGATGCTTTCGTGGCGGTCATGAAACTCGAAAGCATCGACCCCCTTGGACCGAAGGACCATCGTTAACTGGTGTGCATGCTCGGCGGCTTGCACGAGCTTGTTGGAAATTTCCTCGTTCTTATCAAAGTTCTTTTCCAGGTCAATTGTCACCTTTCCACGGAAAGAAGCGACACGGACGGTAAAGTGGGCCGGGTTCTTCAGCAGGTTAAATTGCACATCCTCGTTCATCCGTATCACGAAGGGGTCCAGGTGGCTGGCACGGCTTCCATCCTGTGGGATCAGGGGGTTGACCGTCAGGAATGCCTTGCCCATCGGCCCCCGGTTCTTCTTGTCGGCGCTCATGTTAATGTGCCGCTGGATTTCACGAAGCACTGCCATCCGCTGGGTGGTTCCCCCTTCCCGGTCAAGCTTCAGGCAGTCCGGCTGCATGTACTTGACCTTCTCGAGGGTCTCCTGAGCATCGGACGAGTCGATAGAAATGAACTGGCCGACAAGCACGGCAATCTCGTCGAAACGGGCGTCATGGGCATGTCTCATGCGACGGGCCTCCCCGTACTGGTTGATTCCCCGGCCCAGGACCGTCTTGCTAAAATCATAGGTTCGCCGGTGGGTAAATGCTTCCAGCTTGAATCGCTTCCGTAGTTCGTAAACCAGTTCCCTTGCCTGTTGCTCAGCTCCGTCGCCAGCAAAAGAACTTGCCACGATTACCCAGGGACCGTTTTCTGCAGTCAGCGTGTAAGACTTGTTCGGATCCGCATCGATCATGCGAAAGGGAAGCAGTGCAAGCAGCGGGTTTTCCGCGTGCAATTCCCGCTGGCCGGGACCGGGTCCAAAGGAGACCAGGATGGCGGTGGCGATCATCGGTACCCACTTGTGCATGAACTCTTTCCTCAATTCGCCATCCTGGGAACGTGCAGCACCAGGATCCCAGGCCAGGTATTCTCCCGGGGGATACCGGTTGCGGGGGAAAAGTATCACAAGCACACGGATTGTGCCAGATGGATTCTTAGCGCGGCTGTCGATGACCTGTTGCCATCAGCCGGTCTCCTGCCAGGCTCTCGGCTGTGAGAGGGACAAGTTGCCCCAGCTGGGATGCACTGCCGGTTGACTCGACCGGCACATAGCGGCCCGCGGTACCCTGGATGCGTCCTTCCACTGCCGATTCCACCAGGACGTTCAGTTCTCGGCCCAGCAGGGAGCTGAAGTACTGCTGCCGCATCTCCTCTTCCAGGATTCTCAGCTCGGCTGAACGTTGTCGCTTGATCGCACGGGGGATCTGTTCTTTCATCTCGGCTGCTGGTGTTCCTCGCCGCGGGCTAAAGGGGAAAGTGTGGATCTTGCTAAAGCCGATCTGCTTGACCGCTTCCCAGGTCTGCTCGAACTCCTTGTCCGTTTCTCCGGGGAATCCGACGATCACGTCGGTTGTCAGGGCTGGCTGGTCGAGAAGTTCAACAATCAGCTGGCAGCGATCGATAATGGCCTGGGCCGACCAGCGCCGTTTCATCCGGCGGAGGACGGAATTGGCTCCGCTCTGAAGGCAGACGTGCAAGTGGGGGCAGATCCTGTCGGCATGGTCTGCCATCAGTTGCAGTAGCGGACGGGTCACCTCGGTTGCCTCGATGCTGGAGAGACGCAGACGGAATTTTCCCGGCAGGGATACCAGCTTCTCTACCAGGCTGGACAGTCGCACCCACTGATCCCGTGGCCGGTGCATGTTCTGCTCGACCCCGTAATGCCCCAGGTGGATGCCGGTGAGCACGATTTCCTGGTACCCGTTGTCGACCAGGCGACGAACTTCCTCCTGGATCTCCCTCATCGGGCGGCTTTCCATCTGTGGTCGGACATGGGGAATAATGCAATAGCTACATCGCAGGAGACAGCCGTCCTGGACTTTCACATAAGCCCGGTGGCGTGTGCCAAAGCCAGAAATCCCGCTGGGGATATCGACCAGGCCAAAGCGGCCGAGCAGGTCGGGGAGTTCCCGCTTGTCAGTGACCACTTCTGCCACGTTCGGCAGCCCGGCGACTTCTTCCGGGGCACGCGTCGCATAACACCCCATCACCACGATTCGGCTGTCCGGGTTTTCACGTGCCAGGCGGCGGATCACCTGCCGGCTTTTGGCGTCTCCCTCGTTGGTGATGGTACAGGTATTGACCACGCAGAGTTCTGCCGCGTCCGCGTCATCGGCCGGTTGGTAACCGAGCTGTATCAATCCCTCGCGCACGAACTGGGTCTCGTACTGGTTGACCTTGCAACCCAGGGTGACGGTTTTGAGTAGAGCGGGCATGCGGAGGGCCTAAGATTCCGGTTCGATCGAGGCCGACATCGACCCCTGGCAGTGTCCGATCAAGATGTCCTTGCCAAACGCATGAATCTGGTCCCGCTTCAATTCCGCGTGTTCCATCGTGGTTGTCAGGCAGATTACCTGCCCGCTACGGTCCACCTGGGATGCCAGTTCGTATCCCTTCTCCACGGGGTGGCCGAAAAGGGAACGCAACATCCTGATCACGTACTCGTACGTGTGGTCTTCGTCATCCCAGAGAATAACGTGGTAACGAGGTTGCCGCTGAACCTGCTGGTCCTCTTCGACAACCGGCTCCGCCTGCTCGAAAACAGCACATTCTTCCTGCTGGGAGATCATTTTCACACTCGCGGGGAAAAAACCTGTGGCACGTCCCGTTGACGATCGGCCGCGGAACAATTGTAATTTTCCTTGGAACCAGTCAATTCATTGTACGACATTTAACTTGATGTGGGTGTTTCCGGGTACCATGTTTATCAACAGGCGTCTTTGCGGGTTTCCCCGCTTTTCCCTTCTTGCCTGTGGTGGTACAAACACCTGCTTGTTATCACGACATATCGTCCTCTCTACCTGGACTTGTGACCATGGCGAGCCTGGAAGCGTACCTGGAACAACACCGGGACAAGTTTGAAGAAGACCTGTTCGAGCTGTTGAAGATTCCCAGTGTAAGTGCCGACAGTGCTTACCAGGAGGACATGGCCCGGGCGGGCCAATGGCTTGCGGATCATTTCCAGCAGCTGGGGTTTGAGGTCCAGGTCCACCCCACCGAGGGGCACCCGATCGTCTATGCCGAATCACCGCCGGTGGAGGGCGTTCCCACGGTGCTGGTCTATGGACATTATGACGTCCAGCCTCCAGATCCGACGGATGAATGGATAAGCGATCCCTTTGAGCCCACCGTCCGGGACGGCAATGTCTTTGCCCGGGGTGCGACCGATGACAAGGGGCAGATGCTGACACATATCAAGAGCGCCCAGGCCTGGATGGAAACGGCCGGGTCGCTGCCGATCCAGATCAAGTACTTGATCGAGGGGGAGGAGGAGGTCGGCAGTCAGAACCTCTACAAGTTCATCGAAGAATACCGGCAGAAACTCTCCTGTGATATCGCGGTCATCAGTGACACCTGCCAGTTCGGACCCGGGCAGCCGGCGATCACTTATGGGCTCCGGGGAATCGCCTATTTTGAGCTGCAGCTGACCGGCCCGCGGCAGGACCTCCACTCCGGTACCTTTGGCGGTGCTGTCACCAATCCAGGGATTGCGATCTGCCAGATGCTCTCGGCCCTGATTGACGAGGAAGGGCGAATCCAGATCCCGGGGTTTTACGACCAGGTGACCTCGCTGGAGGATCGAGAACGATCCCAGATTTCGAACCTGCCTTTTGACGAGCGCGTTTTCATGGAACAGGTCGGTGTGGAAGGACTCTCCGGGGAGGTCGGATACACGACGCTGGAACGTCGCTGGGTTCGCCCTACTTTTGACATCAACGGGATCTGGGGTGGTTACCAGGGAGAGGGGGGCAAGACCGTGCTTCCCAGCAAGGCCAGTGCCAAGTTCAGTTTTCGCCTGGTCCCGGGCCAGGATCCTGATGCGATTGCCGCATCCCTGGAGGAGATGCTCCAGGCGATCTGCCCGGAAGGGATTCGCATGGAACTGACGAGCACGCATGGTGCCAGGGGAGTGGTTGTTCCACTGAAAAGTGATTACATGACAGCAGCGGCACATGCGATTGAACGGGGTTTTGGGCATTCCCCCGTCTTTATCCGCGAGGGAGGATCCATTCCGGTTGTTTCGGCTTTTCACGACCAGCTGGGAGTGGATACACTTCTGCTCGGCTGGGGCCTGGATGATGACAACACGCACAGTCCCAACGAAAAATTCTCGCTGGCTGATTACCACCGTGGTATCAAGGCCAGCACTTATCTCTGGCAGGAACTCAGCAAGATCACCACGGAAGAAGCGGACGATGCTGGATCGTAAATTCATAATCGAGAATGCCGGGGCGGTGGCAACGAACTGCGAGGCCCGCGGTGTCCAGGTCGATGTCCAGCACCTGGTCGAGCAGGAGATCCGTCGGCGTGAGATACTCAAGGAAGTGGAGGAGCTGAATCGTCAGGCCAACGAAGTATCCAAGTCGATTGGCCAGGCTGCGGATGATGCCGAGCGTGAGGCCCGCAAGGGGCAGGGCCGGGAACTGCGTGAGCAGAAGGAGAGCCGCCAGGCAGATCACGACCAGCTGGATGAACAGATTGCCGTCCTGCAGGCAGGGATTCCCAACATGTCCCATCCGGATGCCCCGCTGGGGGAGGATGACAAGTCCAACCTGGAGATCCGGCGAGGAGAGCACGAGCCAACGGTCTTCGACTTTCCGATCCTCGACCATGTCGAGCTGGCAGAGAAACATGACCTGATTGATTTCGAGGCGGGTGCCCGGATTGCCGGGTCTGGTTTTTACTTTCTCAAGAACGAGGCAGTCCTGCTGGAACTGGCACTCCAGCAGTTTGCGATCCGGGAACTTGTCAAGCATGGCTTTCAGCCGGTGATCACGCCCGACCTGGCTGCCAGCGAGATTCTCCAGGGGACAGGGTATATTCCCCGGGGACCGGAAACACAGATCTACAGCGTGGAAAATACCAACCTGAACCTGGTTGCCACGGCCGAGATTACCCTGGGAGGAATGCTGGCCGGGCAGGTTGTCGATGCGGCTCAGTTACCACTGAAAATGGTCGGTATAAGCCACTGTTTCCGTACCGAGGCAGGGGCGGCCGGCCGGGCGACTCGCGGCCTGTTCCGTGTTCACCAGTTCACCAAGATCGAGATGTTTGCATTTACCCTGCCGGACCAGAGCGAGGAGATGCTTGAGCATTTCTGCCAGCTCGAATGTGACCTCTTTGACCAGCTGGGAATCCCCTACCGGGTTGTGGACACCGCAACCGGAGACCTGGGGGGCCCTGCTTACCGGAAGTACGACCTGGAGGCCTGGATGCCTGGACGGGGTGACGGGGGGGAGTTTGGAGAGGTGACCAGTACATCCAACTGCACCGATTACCAGGCTCGACGGCTCGATGCCCGCTACCGAACCGAGGGGCAGAAGGGGACCCGCTTGCTCCATACACTCAATGGGACGGCGATTGCCATTAGCCGTGGCCTGATCGCGATCCTGGAGAATTACCAGCAGGCGGATGGGACGGTTCTTGTCCCCGAGGTTCTCCGGCCCTGGGTCGGCAAGGACCAGATCGGCTAATCCACCAGCTGGTGAGCCAGATCCTGGGCCTGGCTGCAGAGCTGTCCGGCGATGCCCTCCTCGCTTGACTCGGCAATGCAGCGAACAATGGGTTCGGTGTTACTGGCCCGTACAAGAAGCCAGCGGTCGGGCCAGTCAAGCCGGAGGCCGTCCAGGTGACTGGTGCGGGCCCCGGGAAAGGTTTCCTGGAGGCGTTCAAAGAAAGTGGCGACCAGTTCCGGTGGCAGGGGGACCTTCTCCTTCTGGATCTCGAAGCGGGGTAACCCGCCTGCGATCTCACCGAGGGGCTGCTGCCGAGCGGCCATCGCATCCAGCACCTGGGCCATGCCGACAAAACTATCCCGTGCCAGTACCACCCGTGGATCAATCACTCCACCATTCCCCTCCCCACCGAAACAGGCGTCCTTTTCAAGCATCCGGTCCACGACATTCGCTTCTCCCACTGCCGACAGGTAGAAGGGCACCCCGTGCCGACTGGCAATCTCCTCGCATGCCCGGCTACTGGCACAATTGGTGACCGCGGCTCCGGCTCGAACAGGAAGCACATGGTCCAGGCAGAGTGCCAGCGTCAGTTCCTCGCCGAGGTAATGTCCCTGCTGGTCAATCAGTGCCAGCCGGTCCGCATCCGGATCCTGGCAAAAAATGACATCAAACTCTCCCTTCCCCAGTTGCTCGATCAGCGGGGAGAGGTTGGCAGCGGTCGGTTCGGCGGGATGCTTGAACTGACCGTCCGGTGTTTCTCCTGTAATCGTCAGCTGGCAGCCGAGTGCTTCCAGCAGCGGGCGCCCCAGCAGGGCTCCTGCCCCGTGATTCGCGTCCAGCAGGACCCGGAACTGCTGCTGACTGATTCGGTCGACGTCGACCGTTGCAAGGATCTTTTCGAGGTGGATGGAGTTGGCATGGCCAATCAGGGCCTGTGTGCCCGGTATGCCGGCAGGGGAGCAGGCAGGGTCCTCCTGGTACCGTTGGAGCACGGTTTCTCCCTCGCTTGCAGGAAGCATCCGGCCACTGGGCGCCAGCAGCTTGAGACCGTTGTACTCCGGTGGATTGTGACTCGCCGAGACCTGGATGCCGCCGGCCGCCTGTTGTTCCCGCACGAGCAGGGCGGTTGTCGGCGTGGCTGCGATATCGGCAAGCTGGACATCGCGGCCAAGGCCCAGGAGGGTCTGGCAGACGACCTCCATCAGCGGCCTACCATTGGCACGGCCGTCCCGGGAGATCACGAGTGGTCCGGGGGAAAGCGTGCTGGCAAAAGCCCGCACGTAACGCGAGACGTGTTCGGTCGTCAGGGAACCTCCCACGATTCCTCGCATACCGCTGACACTGATAATCAGTTCGTCCATCATCCTCTTCTTATCATTCTTTCCGGGGATCCGTTTTCGCCGGCAGTTCTCTATCCGTGTGCTGACGAAACCCGCTCAGCGCCAGCAGGCCATTGTCATGCACGTCCAGCAGGGAATAGCCGTTGTTCGGGGCGCCGCTTCCCTCCACCATGGCTGCCAGCGTGACATAATGGATGCCCTCGATCTGGCGGTGCTCGTTGAGGTGGTTATGGCCCTGGAAGACCGCCAGAACGCCCCCTGATTTTTCCAGCACCTGCCGGACCGCTGCGGCATTTCTGATCCCGTGATGGCCCTCCACGTCGAGTCGCTGGTGTACAAAAACAACGGATGGTTTTGTCGCCTTTTTTAAGTCCGCCTCCAGCCAATCGAGTTCCCTGGCGGGAATATTGGAATCGGTCCAGTCATAGTTCTGACGCTGGTAGTCCACGCCGTCGGTTCGGAAGCAGGCATCCAGTACGACCAGGTGCAGTTCCCCGAAGTCGGTCGAGTAGAAACTTTTCTTTTGAGGAACCTGAGCCAGGAATTCCTCCTTGGTCAACGTGTAGACACAGTGGTTTCCCAGGACGTAGTGACGGGGGACCTGGCAACGGGAAAAAACCTTCTCGATGGATTTCAGGTAGCCGATCTCCTCTTTCACGGTCGGTGCTGCATCGATGAAATCTCCCAGTTCAACGGCCAGCTGGACCTGAGCTTCGGTAAACTTCTTTACTGCTTCGGACATCTTTGTGAGCGATTCACGGTAATGCCGGGTCCCGGAGGTGTCCCGGTCGGCGAAATGGGAGTCGGTCACGATCCCAATCCGGGCAATGCGCCGGGGCGTTTCCTCACCGGCCACGATCCGTGGCAGTTGGGACATCGCCAGGCCAGAGCCTGCCAGCAAGAGCGTTCCCTCCACGAGCAGGGACCGTCGGGAAAGCGGATTCTCGAGATGGGTATCTTTCATGCTGCAGTTCTCCCGCGCGACGAGGGCTGGTTCAGGATGCCTGATTATAACAGCCGATCAAAATCTGCCTTGGGTTGAGCTTCCGCTTTTCGTTACAATCCGCCGTCGAAAAAAAAGCCATGAGTGGGCAGGGCGATCCTTCCTCGTGCTCGAGATGCAATGAGAAAATGCTGGACAATCGCGATCGTGGTCTTCCTCTGTGCCACCGGTCCACTGGCCGCAACCCCCCCGGTTCCGCTGGCATCCTGGCTGCAGGATGCCGAGCTGACCGACGTTTTTTTCCTGGACCAGGACGAGGGATGGGCGATTGGGGACCGGGGAGTTCTCTGGCACACGATCGATGGTGGCCGTCACTGGCAGCGTCGCGAAAGTGGCGTCCAGGGGAAACTGGAATCGATCCATTTTGTCGACCGCCAGCATGGCTGGATTGTCGGTGGCTGGACCCGTGCCTACTCGCATCGGACCCAGGGGATCCTGCTGCGAACCAGGGACGGGGGCCGCAGTTGGACTCGCTTGCCCAATCTCCGTTTGCCACGACTGAATTCTGTCTGTTTCGTCGATCCGCTTCACGGCTGGGCAGTCGGTGAAAATTCCCCGCTCTATCCAAGTGGAATTTTTCTCACTCGGGATGGCGGCAAGAGCTGGGCCATGGTGGTACAGGGACCGCGTCAGCCGTGGCTGGCCGGGGATTTTTATGATGCCACGGCCGGGCTGGCCATTGGTGTTGGAGGCAGGGTTGCCCGTGTGACCCAGGTCAAGGCCGAGTCACAGGGCCAGCCTCCCTGGGGAACGCGAAGGCTGAATTCACTCAAGCTGGCTGGACCCGACCGTGCCTGGCTGGTGGGAGATGGCGGGCTGGTGGCGGTCAGTCATGATGCCGGCCGGAACTGGCATCCTCCGGCCGGCTCGCTGCCGCTGGAGAAACCCAGCCAGTTTGATTTTCGCTCGATCGCAGTGCTTGGGAACCACTGCTGGATTGCAGGCAATCCAGGGTCGATCGTCCTGCACACGGCCGACGGGGGGCAGAGCTGGAACCGTCAGGAGACAGGCCAGTCACTTCCGATCCAGGCAATCTGCTTTGTGGATGCCGAGCATGGCTGGGCAGTCGGATCCCTGGGAACCATCCTCGCAACGCGGGACGGCGGGGCCAGTTGGGAGCCGCAACAGAGCGGGGGGACGCGGGCAGCAGTGATGGGAATGTTCAGTAGCGAGGAGACAACCGTCTACGAGCTTTTTTCCCTGCTCTCGGGCAACGACGGATACCTGGGAGTGGCCCAGCTGGTAACCACCCCGATGCGGGGTGAGGGGGACATGTTCGCTCGCTGGCAGGAATCGGTCAGCGTGGCCGGTGGAAGCAGTGCCGGGCAGGTCTTCACGGTGCCACGGTTGAATGAGGAGCTGGCAGTGAATCCAGAGCGATTGCTCGCTAACTGGGACCGGGCGGTGGATGGATCTGTGAGGAAGCTGCTCGAGCGAAAACTGGTCAAGAGTATACGGACCTGGCGTCCGAGCGTGGTGGTGACCGAACCTTCTGGGGCCTCCTCCAGTGCCGTCCAGCAGCTTGTCCAGCACGTTGTCAGCAGTGCGGTACAACGTGCTTCGGATCCGACCTGGTACCCGGAACAGCTTGGCGAGATGGGGTTGGAAAGCTGGCAGGTGAAGCGTTTGTTTGCAGTGGAAATGGAACGCAGGCCTGCGGTCCGGATCAACACTGCCCAGCTGGCTCCGCGACTGGGGATGTCTGTATCCCAGTATGCCGCCCGGGCCCGGGCCGTGACCGTCCGGGAATTCGAGAAGATGTCCCAGACGATTGGTTTCACGCTCCTCACCTCCCATGAACCGGCCATCGCACAGGGTTCGGGAATGATGTCCGGAGTTCAGCTTGCTCCGGGAGGCGAGGCCAGGCGAGAGATTTCAGTCTCTGCCTCGGCCGATGTCGATTCCCTGGTGCGAGTATCGAGGCAATGGCGGAATATGCAGCAACTGGTGGATCGGGGTCTGCAGGGATCGATTCCGGCGGTCTCCCTGGTGGGGCAGCTTGATGACATGCTTCGGCATCTGCCAAACGATAATGGCGGGCAGATCCTCTTTCAACTGGCCCGGCAGTATCACCAGCAAGGACGCATGGACCTGGCCGCCGAACTCCTGGTGGCCCTTGTCGAACGATTTCCCCAGCATGACCTGGTCGAAGCGGCCCAGGTCTACCTGGTGCAGTACTATGCCAGTGGCGAGGTGGCATGGCAGTTGCGCAAGGATACCGGCATGGAGACGCAGCGGGTCGCCTTGGCCATCGATGAGCAGCAGCCTGACCAGGCCGGGGAGAAGCCGGGGGAAGAGGCCAGGCAAGCCCAGTTTGCCCGGCCACAGTCCCAGGTCAGCAGGCAGTTTGCTGTTACCGACGGTGGCTCCACCCAGCGTGCCAGGCTGGCACTCCAAGTGGCCCGCACCGTCCAGGAGAAACAGCCGGAGCTGTTTCTTGCCCCGGAATTCCGTTTTCCCCTTTCCGTGGCCCAGCGGCAATTTGGCACCCCGCGGGATGCGGAACGGGTTTTTCACCAGGTCGTCTCTTCCCGCCGGGACGCCTGGCGGCAGTGCGCCCAGGCAGAGCTCTGGTTTCTGCATGGACGAGGCCTGCCCCCCAAGCCGATTGCCAGTAGCCTGCGAGCCTCCACCCCTCCCTACCTGGATGGAATACTGGATGATCCGGGCTGGCAGGCCGCCACACCGCTGGACCTGAAGAGTCCTTTGCAGGATGACGAGCAGTTTCCGGCCACCGCCTGGGTCATGTTTGATTCCAGCTATCTTTACCTGGCGGCCCGCTGCCAGAAGGCGACCGGGATATCCTACCCGGCCGTGCAAGGTCCTCGACAGCGGGATGCAGACCTGGCAGCAGCGGATCGGATCGAGTTCTGGCTCGATATGGACCGTGACTATGTCACCTTTTACAGGCTGGCTGTCGATTACCGTGGCTGGGGACGAGAGAAATGCTGGAATGATATCCACTGGAATCCCCGCTGGTTCATCGCCCGGAATCAAACCGCGTCGGACTGGACAGTGGAATTGGCCATTCCCTGGGACGAGCTGGCTCCTGCCGCCCCATCATCACGGGCAGTCTGGGCGATGGGTGTCCAACGCACGATTCCTGGCGTAGGATTTCAATCGTGGTCGCCTCGCCTGGACGGCGCCGGGCAACAGGCGGGACTTGTCCTGTTCGAGTAATGCGAGTGGGCAGGGATGGTGACCGTCGGTGTCCCCTGGGGAGAGGCGACAATGGTCATCCTGGTCGGTGTCGATGAGGCCGGTTACGGGCCGAATTATGGGCCGTTGGCCGTGGCGGCCAGCGCCTGGGCAGTGCCGGACAGTGAGAAAGACCAGTTTCCCGGACCGGCATTTGACGGGATCTTCAGCCGTCGGCGCCCCACCGCGACTGGATCGGCACTCTGGATTGCGGATTCGAAGTCCGTTTTCAAGAGGGGCAATGGCCTGGGTTTGCTGGAGAAGGCAGTTCTTCCGCTGACCGCTCTTGCCCATGGGAAAAAAGGGATCGCGGCCAGCTGGCAGCAGTTGCTTGAGCTGCTCTCGCCAGATGCAATCCGGCAGATGAGCACGCTTCCCTGGTATGCCGATCTGTCTGAAGGCCTGCCACGCGATGCCGACAGGGAACAGCTTGGTTGCCAGGTCGAGCAACTGGCTGCCAAGCTCGAGGATCAGGATACTGGCATCGTCAGCATGACAGCCCGGCTGCTGACAGCAGCAGAATTCAACGAGGGGATTGGGATGTATGACAACAAGGGTGAGTTACTTTCCCGGACATCCCTGGAGCTGGTCCGTTCCATCCTCGACCGCTTCCCCGATCATCCGGTGGTGGTGCATTGTGACAAGCATGGAGGACGTAATCGTTACGCTGCCTTGCTGCAGGATTATTTCCCTGATTATCTCGTTGAGATTCATGGAGAGAGTCGGGAATTGAGTTGTTATCGCTGGGGGCCTCCAGGCCTTCGACGGGAGGTGCGATTTGCGGTGGGGGGGGAATCATTCCTTCCGGTGGCGTTGGCCTCGATGACTGCCAAGTACCTGCGGGAACTTGCCATGGCGGCCTTCAATTCCTTCTGGCAGGATCAGGTGCCCGGTCTGAAATCGACGGCCGGTTATCCCCAGGATGCACGTCGCTTTGCGGCGGCGATCGATGCGGCACGGCAGTTACTTGATATTGATAATGACCTGCTATGGCGCTGCCGCTAGCCCTGCACCTTGTGGCTTGAAGAGCCCCCTTCTAGACTGGAAAAGCAGCCCCGCTTGTTGCTGAAAGGTCGTGAGGATGTCCGATTTGTCCACCCAGGTGCTGGATCCTGAACAACTACGAGAGGATTTTCCGATCCTTGGAAGCGAAGTCCACAATGGCCTGCCACTGGTCTACCTGGACAACGCCGCAAGTACGCAACGGCCCCGGCAGGTGACGGCGGCCATCCGCAGGATCGATGAAACCTGTTATGCCAATGTGCACCGTGGCATCCACCTTTTCAGTGAACAGACCACCGAGGCCTACGAGCAATCACGCGAGACGGTTGCCGGCCTAATCGATGCCCAGCAGTCGTCGGAGATCCTGTTTACCTCCGGGACGACTGCCGGAATTAATCTGGTGGCACGCAGCTGGGGTGATGCAGAAATTTCTGCTGGTGACGAGATCCTGCTGACGGTGATGGAACATCACTCCATTTTTGTTCCCTGGCAACAGCTGGCTGAACGGACCGGTGCCCGTATTCGCTGGGTTGACATCGATGACCAGGGCCGGCTGGAGAT
>CAYYZW010000250.1:0-8055 GCA_964476375.1 uncultured Pirellulaceae bacterium | reverse complement strand
ATCAAGCACCAGTCCCAAAAGACCAAAGATCGCCAGCAGCCACCAGCCCCATCGCAGGTGTAACAGCCTCGTCTCACCCCGGGAGGGAACCGGGGGATGTTTCTCTCGATGCCTTGAAGGAGGATTCATTCCGGAAGCCACGTCTGTTCAGTATCGTCGCGTTCGTCAAGAAACAATTGCAGCCTGGCCTGATCGATCTGCCCCCCCGGTAAGACAAGACAGCGTCCAGCCCTGCCCGGATCCAGCCTGTTCTGCTGTTTCAACCATGACTGCATCACCTGGTCACGAACCTTTTGACGTGCGGCCGGGAAAGAGACGTAATCATAATTAATTTCCCGGAAAGGAATGCTCTTCTGCAGTGACTTGTGAGCAATATAGCGAACGGCAGAATAGGGATCGTCGAGCGTCTGGGCGAGTAACGGGGGTATCCACTTGTCTCCCGATACGTCACGTGCCGTGTCCCAGCCATAAGTCCAGGCGGTAATGGCGCGGAGGGCCGCATCCCCGCGAGTGAGCCAGAGGATCGACGCTGCCGTCTCGTGATGTTCTTCACCCAGGGGTTCACTCTGGATCTGGTATCGCTTCTGAAGGTGATCCGCGGTCCACGCCAGGGTCTGGTCCAGGTGGCACTGGTTACAGGCATTGGGCTTCTGATACTGGCTACTGGCATCCACGCTAGGAATCGTTACCCGGTGACCGCGAATTCCCTTGAGCAGGGCGTAGGAGGTAAAGGGCATATGACAGTTGTAACAGCGACTACCAGAGGAGTTGGCTGGATGAAAAGTATGCGATTCCAGTGCGGCATCCTGCTTGTACTGCTCGTGGCACTGAAGACATGCTGTATCTCCCCGCATCCCGTCCGCCAGCTGGTCATCTCGCCATGTGTCCAGTTCCCTGGCACCGGTGGACTGGGAGTGCATTTGATGGCAGGAGAGGCAGGTCATCTGCCGGGATGGATCCGTGGCTTTCTTGTAACAGGGGGACATTACCAGGGCATTGTACTCACGTCCTCCAACACGGATCGTACCATCTTTCCAGTATCCTCCGTCGGCAATCTCCCGGCTCGCGGCCCGGGCTTCTGGATCGCCATAGTGGATGATATGGTGCGTCTTCTCCAGGTCATCCCCGGGCCGAAAGGAGTTGCCCCCGTGCATGTAGTCCACTTCCGGGCGGGGGAAAAAGGAACTGTGACACTGCCCACAGACCTGGGTGGAAACCTTCGGACTCGCATCGACCGGGTTGAGAATATGCGCCGGCTCTCCCCCGGCCAGGTGCTGCGTATACCGGTTCAGTGGGTTCTGGTAAAAGGCGATATGCTGATCTGCCGCGCCGTGACAGGCCTCACAGGAGATGCCCATTTCAGACACCGTGCTCATCAACAGCCCGCTCCCACCGATCTCATTCGGGTTTCCGCCCAGGGCATGGCACTGGATACAGTTCTCGTTCCAGACGGCGACACGCCTGGGACCATCCGGTGGCCGAATAAAGGCGTCCTGGGAGGGCATCCATCGTTTGTCCAGGATATTGTAGATCCAGGGCAACTGGATCAGGGTCAGTCCCTGTGTGCTTGGCACCCAGTAACCCTGGAAACTATGAGAACCCGTCATCATGACCACTGGCCGTTCCACCATCGGGATGTCACCGGCAAGGTTCGTCTCCCCAAGTACCAGCTCCCCTCCCTCGGTGACCAGGAGTACATCCGGATCCGGCATCGTTACCAGCAGGCGGTCTCCCTCCCTGCGCAGGTGGTACTCGAACCGCCCCTGCTTGAGCGTGCGATCGTCAAAATCCCCCAGTACATTATTAGATTCCACCAGCTGGGTCATGCTCCGGTGATAGCTCTGGTGCCAGCTGGCATGTTCCTTCGGGTGACAGCTTTTGCATCGGTCGGAGGTCTGGTATCCACTGGCCGGCTGCTGGCGTGGCACAAGCTGCTTGACCGGCGTGGATGCATGAGCGATCAACTGTCGCTTCTGCTGGCCTGACAGGATCGCGGCTGCATCTTCATCGCCCGGTAGCATGATCACAGATCCGATCACGCCAGCCATCAGAACCAGGATCATGCTTGCCCAGGCCGATCCACCAAGCCAGCGAGCCCGTTTTAAAAGGATCGAGGCGCAGACTAGCAGCGCGGCGAGGAAAACGATGAGTTCCAGCGTGGCCATAAAGGTGACCTTAACAAAACACCCTGTCGTGGACTACTGAGACCTTACCAACCCCGTTCATTCAGCATCGAGCAACTCGAAAGCAACGCGAGCACGGCCGTGATTGGCATTTTGCTGCAAGCATTTCAGGTAGGCAGTACGAGCCCCCTGGCGGTCATTTTCTGCGCGTCGTGTCTCGGCCAGGTAAAACCAGCTGGCAGCGTGCAGGGGGAGAAATTGAGTCGCCTCGTTAAAAGAAACCAGTGCCGTACGGAGGTCATTTTCCCGCCAGGCAAGACGACCTTTTTCATAGTGCATCAACCCCCGATGGCGTCTGGCCAGTTCCTCCTCCCCGGTTTCGGTAAACGAATCTGCCAGTTTCTGGTGCAGGTACTGGTTCGCCGGCATGAACTTGCCGGCCCGGAACTTCGTCCCTTCCAACCAGGCCTGACGGGCATTCTCTTTTTCACCGAGTGCGAGCCAGGCGACCCCTGCCAGCTCCCAGATCTCAGCCGACTCCCCATCGAGCACCAACACCATCCGAAGGTGCCTCAGTGCCTGTCGCGGCTGATCGATTTCCAGGTAAAGTTGTGCTGCTCGCATCGAGTGAAAAAACCGGCGAAGTGGTTTCATCTGCTCGATGGCCTGCTCCACCTTCTCCACTGCCCCAGCATAGTCTCCCTGTTGTTCCAGGAGTCCACTCTCGACCATGAAACGACCGGGTCCGTATTGCTGGTGCATCTGCTCATCATGCTGGCGGACCGGCGTGAGCATAGAGACAATCTGGACATGCCGCTGGGAGAGCTCGTAGTTTTCCCTGGCCGCCTGTGAATTGCCAAGTTTTTCATAGGCCCAGCTTTTAAGCTGAAAGGCCCTCATCGAGCCCGGGAAGTCCTCAAGCAACTGGTCGAGCACGGCTATCGCCTCGGACACCCGGTCGGTTCTCATCAGAAGCCGGGCCAGTGCCAGCTGGGCGATGGGCTGCCTGGCTGACTGCCGCAAAGCCTGCTCTGCCTGCTGAATGTCTTCTTGCCGGAGACCATCGAGTGCCAGCTGGATCCAGGCGTCACTGGTGCGGTCACCACGACTATCAATCACCTCCCGGAAATACGGTTCCGCTTCATCCATGCGACCGAGTCGACTAAGGATGTTCCCTCGCAGCAGGATTCCATTCTCGTCAAGGGTTCCGAGCCGGGCCGCCTGCTCCAGGCAGTACTCCGCCTCCGGCAGGAGTCCAAAGGAACAATAAAAATCACCGATCGTCACCCAGCTTTGAATGTCCCCCGGGTCATGCTTTGCCTCCAATGCCTGCATGTCCGTCAGCAGTCCTGATTCCTGCGTACCCAGTGCCGAGACCGGAAGCGGGACAGGTGGGGAGAGCAGCCAGTGAACAACCACAGCAGCAGCCAGTTCCACCAGGATCAGCACGATCAATGCCCGCCGGAATCCACTCATGGTTTTCCCTCTCCAGAGAGCCAAACAGCAATCGCTTTGGATTCAGGAGCCACCGTGGTGGGGACGCGCAAGCGACCGGCAACCAGGTCCGGAATACCATCCCCGTCAATATCCCCCACATCCAGGGTGATCAGTTCGACGGGTGTCGTATCGATCGTCCATGTCCGCGTGAAGTTGTTCGTGCCATCGTTTTCTACCCAGGCAATCGTCGGATGAGAGGAATCGGTCCAGTCGTTGGACATGCTGACCATCACCAGGTCAAGGTCACCATCCTGGTCCAGATCCCCGGCATTCGTGGCATAGGTGCCCCCCAGTGCCCCGATCTGCTGTGCCGTGAAGTTCCAGTCCCCATCGTTGCGGACCCAGACGCAGCCGTGGTAGGGCTGTGGCCAGCCATGGCCATATTCCAGGTTATCTCCCTGGGAAAGGAGGAAGTCCATATCACCATCTTGATCCAGATCGGATGCAACCAGGCCACCTCCGCCCACGTCATAATTATGTGTCAAGTAGATCATGTGGTTGGTGAAATTCCCCTGGCCGTTGTTTTCAAACACCCAGACCTCTTCGTCATCCTGTGAGACGATGGTCGCCAGGTCGAGATCACCATCCCCATCGTAATCCTCCACCGGCACATGGATCACGCCCGGTCGGGAGATTACCAGGTGATCCTGGAACCCCTGTTCACCGAGGTTCTCCAGCCAGAGAATCTCTCCTCGTCCATATCCGAATACCGCCACAGCCAGGTCCAGGTCTCCATCCCCATCAAGATCCCCAGGCTGGACGTCGGCAACCCGTCGCACATCATCCAAAAGCAGGTGTTGCGTGAAACTGTCTCCCTCGTTCTTCAGCAGAACAACCGCCCCCACCAGTTCATCGGAGGGCAGGATATCCCCCAGCAGGGAAACGATCACGTCATTGTCATTGTCCTGGTCAATGTCCACGATGGTCGCGTGTGCGGGCACTTGCAAACGATTTGCCAGGATGGTGGATTTCCAGTTCTTTCCCGACTGGTGTTGAAACAGGACGACCTGGTTTCCTCCGCCGTCGCAGGCAAGCACATCATTCACCCCGTCCTTGTCAAAATCGACAACCTGTACATGGGTTACCCGGTGTTCCTGCCGCTGATCCTCCATTTTTTCTCCTTCCGGGAGAAGCAATGCAACCAGCTTCTCATCAATCTGCAGGGGCAGTGAAAGGTCAGCCCGTCTCCAGGAGACCGCAGGAGATTTCTCTGGCACCGCAACCGGGGAGAGAATCCGTTGCCGAGCGTTACCGGGGATCATCCGGCTGGCCAGCAGCACCCCGAGAAGGATCACGACGAGCCCCAGGAAGATATCCAGAAGATGAAAATTGGACGTCGCGCCTTCCACCACCGCCTCGGACGTCTCCTGTTTGACATTCATGGCAGATGGTAGGCAAGAGCAGGGGCACAAAGACAACGGTACCCATTCTACGCTGGATCCCGTTCCTTGTTCATCTTCGAACGCGGTCACCCTGGGTCTTCAGTCGCTATTGCCAGTCCCTCACAGTCATCACAACTGTCAATTCAGCTCTTTCACCGCGGCGTTCCGCCCGGGCCCAAGGTAGAGCCAGCAAATCCAGGAAATACTGACCAGCATCAGCAGGAATCCACCCAGAGGAATTACCGAGGCCAACATCAGCGGGCAGGAGTACAAAAACAACAGGGCGGCCATCACGCTTCCACCAATCCGGTGACGAGCCAGGCGGCCGCCTATCTGGACAAGCAATAGCAATCCAATCAAGCTCCCAGCCAGCCAGCCAAGCCGTCCACCTTTCTCTGCCATGCTCTGGTCCAGATGGCGAGCCTCAATTTCAATCGCTCCGCCAATCGTCTTGAAATGGAATGCCTGACCTCGCGTGGGAATCTCAAAAGCAGCCAGGCTGGCCAACCCGGTAACAGGGGCATCCAACCTCGCATCACCACCCTCGACCGAAGAACCATCCGCCAGCCCTGCCAACGAATCGGCATTGGAAGCAAAGCCCCCGCCACCACCCATGCCACCCATGCCACCCATCAATTCCCCATCCCGCCCCATGTTGTCAGCCGGAAGGATGTTTTTCTTCTCCAGTTCACTGTACTCCGAGTTGAGCTTTCTCTGGTAGAGATCCAACTGGGACTGACGCCGCTGGTCTGATTGCTGGGATGCGGGCCCCTCTTCCTTCTGTGCATCCTCCCTCTCCGCAGCTGAAGATGTCTTCCCTTGCGGCTTGGCCATCGGGCGTTTGGCCATGGGCCGCCTCGTCTGGCCCGGCTTGGCCGGGTCATTCATGTCAACGCGGGTCTTTTCTTTCGCTCCGTCACCAGCCGATTCGACAACCAGGCCGTTATGACGGAACCAGTTATCCTGAAACAGGCCACTGCCGGCTCCCCCTCCACTCGGCCTCCCCAGGGAATCAAAATTTTGCCCCAGTTGCTGGACAGCGTTGCGGGAGATGTTGTTGTCCTGCTCCTTGAAACCCTTGTTCCATTCATAACGATTACCGAACGAACGGGTCCGATCCTCGTCACGCAGTTCTTGCAGGCTCCCCTCAACTTCCCTGAGCAACTCTTCATTCGCCGCGTAGTTCATATTCAGCTCGCTTGCCACGTCATCGGCAACCTGTCCCTGGAGCTTCTGGTCCTGAAGCAATTCCAGTTGCTGACTCTTGAGATTGTTCTGGATCCGGGAAAGGGAATAAACGTCCTTGCCCAGGTTGATCTTTTCCAGCAACTTCTTGGTCTTGGAACGCCGCTGCTGGTACTGTTCCACCACCAGTTCATCATAGGACTGGACCTGCTGGGTTGTGCCCCCGAAGCGGTACCAGCGGTGGGTTTCCGGAAGGTGGAGTGAAACATGTGTCTTTTCAATGTTTACGGCACTCACCATCTCCACAAAGGGGAACTGGACTTTCCCCCAGGAACCAAGCGTGGTCGTATCTCCACCATAAATCAGCATCACGCGGAACTCGGCATCCCCCTCAGCAAGTCGTTGAATCGGAATCCTGACAGTACGATCATCCTCCTGGCCCGGTACCTGGCGTGGCTTGACCGGATGCTCCCCCACCTGAACCACCCAGAGCTGGGAGCCTCTCGGCAATCGCAGGTCTATAAACTGCTCGGTGCGGTTGTCCATCTCGTAAACCTGGCGGGCCCGGTACGAACCCTGTTCATCCATCACCAGCGTCACTTCGGAAAGTGAGACAAGTGCGGATGTCAGCTGTCGCATTTCACGGCGCACGATCTTGTAGCCAAGCACGGGAGTCCCATTGGTCGAATTCCCTGAAACTACAAACACATCGCCCAGGGTATTCCCCATCCGGTTGACCAGGGACTGGTAGGAGGCGGACTGCGGCGACAGCTTTTCCAGCCCATCCATGGTCTCCACCGTGACTTCATAGCCAGAGGAGTCGATCGCCACCAGGCGATTTTCGGTCTGCCCGGTTTCCAGCAGCGGGATCGGAGCAAACTGGATACGGGTATCCTTGCTCAATTCCCGGTCATGCTCGACAAGCACCTGGATTCTCCCAATCACTTCATCCTGAAGTTGGATCGTGACTTGCAACGGGCTCTCGGGATCATCCGCCACCACCGTCGACCTCTCAATCCGTCTCAGCAGTGGGGCATCCACTCGGGCATTGGCCAGGCCGGCTGGCAACTGGAAGACAATTTCGTCAATCCCTGCATTGCTGACGTTCAAGTCAAGCAGGATCGTCTCCTCGATGGCACGATCGGTAACACGAATATTCGTGAATGTGGTTCCATGAACGATTGCCTCCCGGCGTTCCAGCTGGACAGACCCACCATAATTACCGTCACGATGGAAAAGCACCAATCGTGCAAGTGAACGCTGGCCGCCTTGCAACCAGCCCGCAACCGTCTCCAGGGACTGTTGTTGACAATTATTCAACTCGAGGATCTTCACATCAAAGGACGGGTCTGTCTGCACAACGACCTGTCCCTGCTGACGCAGCATCCCCAGCAGGCTCAGCCGGGGAATCTCCGTGACTCCATCCTCCAGCGAGGCCTTGATGAGGCCGCGCACGATCACATCAAAAGCCTGCCGGTGGCCAACGCCGAGAAGCACGGTGAGAATGTCCTGCGATACATCCTCCCCGCCCCGGCGATTGCGGGACCAGTCGACAAGCCCTGGTGCTACCACCTCGATGATCTCAAAATCTTCTGGAATCTGAATATCGACGCGGTGAACTGCCAGCCGACTGGGGCTGACTCGAATGCGACTTTCCAGGGAAACATCCTTCTCGGCAAGCCGCAGCAGGGTCTGCAGGTTGGCAGTCGTTTCCCGCTCCAGCATCGTTGCTTCCAGACGTACAAGGTAGGGCGTGGTGGAGAAGCGGTTCGTCTGTTAAGGATGATGACCGAGCGGACTGTGGCGGGCATCGCCGCGTGCCCGAAAGTCCTCGGCCAGATCCTTGTTCTAATCATCTCTGGTGACCA
>CAYYZW010000249.1:0-1500 GCA_964476375.1 uncultured Pirellulaceae bacterium | reverse complement strand
CCTCGCCAACACCTAGATTACTGACGACGGGCTGGTCCATCTCAAGAAACTCTCCAACCTGTATGGGCTCGCTCTTAGGTCGACCGGGGTCACCGACGCGGGACTCTCGCAACTGGCAGGGCTGACCAGGTTGTTCGATCTTCACGTGCAAGGCACCGCGGTGACCGAGGCAGGAAAGGCTCACTTCCCGGACAACCTCAACCTGAACCTGCACGTCTACGAGAAGCCGGAACACGCGGTGAAGTTCAAGCCCTCCCGCGTGATCGAGGGATGGGGATCTGTTATCGACCCGGACGGCGACTGCTCAATCAGCCGGCGTGCTGACGAGCTGATTATCAACGTGCCAGGCGTCGTCAACTATTCGGAGTCCAGGCCGAAGCAAATGGGACAGTACGTCCGCCTGGATCTGCCTGGTGATGACAAGATCCTCTCTGTCGCGGAGATCGAGGTATTTCAGGACGGCAAGAATATTGCGAGTGAAGGGGCCATAACGCAGTCATCCACTGATTTCGATGGCCACGCGGAAAGGGCCAATGACGGGAACACCAGCGGCGAGTATTACCTCCATCAACGAAAGGGCTCGACGGAGCCGGTACCTCATTCCGTCACACACACAAAAAGAGAAAAAGATCCCTGGATCGAAATTGACCTGGGCAGGCGGAACCAGATTGACATGGTCAGGATCTGGAACCGTACGGATTTAGAATTGCATTCTCGCCTCGACGGGTTTGTCCTCTCGGTCCTTGACGAGAACCGTGAACTAGTCTGGCAAGAAACCCATGCCAGGGCAGCGGGCCGCCCACACGGAATCTATCCAGCAAGGCAAAATTCCAACGCCGACCGGCAATTGCGACGTCTGGGGCAGTTCAACGCACCGCGGGTGCTAAAACATGTGACCGGGGACTTCTCCTTCACAGTCAACGTTTCCATGGGCCTGGAACCCGGCCGCAGCAGCCGTTCAGATTTCTACAGCGAATTCCACGGTGCGGGAATCCTCATCTGGGATTCGGGAAACACTTTCGCCACGGCACAACGCAACATCTTTACGACCTACCAACCGGGCTTGAGAGGCACTCCTGGCTATGACCTTCCTCGCAGCAGGATCAATGCCAGGGCTTTCCATAACGGATCAGACATGCTCCCCGCTTACCAGGGAACAGCTCGCTTCTTCGGAGAAGCCGCCGGCCGGCTGCGCGTGGAGAGAAAGGGAATGCAGCTGGCTTTTTCCCTGCAGCGAGACAGTCTGCAATGGATCGAGACAGGAAAGGTCTCACTCCCGCTGTCCGAATCGGTTCAGGTCGGGGTCATGGTCAGCAACGCCTCCAAGAAGGAGGTGACGGCAATCTTCTCCGATTACGAGCTTGTCACGCCAGCGTCCAGTCCCTGAGGGAGAGGGTGACTTAGCGACCAGCAGCAGACGTTTCATATCCAGCTCCTTCGGTAAGCGAATCCAGACGCCACCACTATAGAGGCTGGCGAGCACAGCGTGTGGCCAAGGGC
>CAYYZW010000248.1:0-1904 GCA_964476375.1 uncultured Pirellulaceae bacterium | reverse complement strand
TCTGGTGGAGTTTTACCACCGTGGTGACCGGCGGTTTTGGGGATATTCATAATCCCCTGACCGGTATCGGCCGTCTGCTGACGGTTCTGCTGGTGGTCACCGGCATGATCCTGGTGGGTGTTTTTACGGCCACACTGACATCGCTTTACGTGGGGGAGGAATCGGAGGAGATGCAGCGCCACCAGGACGTGATGAACGACCGCCTGGACCGGGTACAGGATGTGCTGGTACAGATAGCGGAACGTTCCGGTTTGAAGGTGGAGTTGCCACCGGAGGAAGAGGACAGCTAGGGGTGCCCTGCCTGTTGTCGACCTGGACTGACCCCTTGAGCCCTGTGGAGATTTCCATGCAGGACTGTTTTCATTCACGTCGACGTAAGCTGGCCTCTGCCGCCCTTTCCGGCCTGGCTGCTGGTACCTCATCGCTCGCCGGCCAGGACGATGCGCCCGACTCGACTCCGAGAGTCTGCGTCTACAGCGAGCATTTCCAGTCGCTGCCGATTCCCGAGGTCTGTCGTCTGATGGCGGAGATGGGAGTCGACGGGCTGGATTTAACGGTCCGTCCGGGTGGGCATATCAAGCCCTCGGAGGTCAGGACCGGGCTGCCGCTGGCAGTCAGGGCGGCCCGCGATAATGACCTTAAGATCATGATGCTGACCACGGCGATTACCGAGCCGGGCCGGGTGGCCGAGGAGACCCTGGCGGCCTGCCGGGGCGAGGGGATCGACCGGATCAAGCTGGGTTACTACCGGGTGGGCGAGTTTGGCAGCCTGGCTCGCCGTCTTGACGAGGTACGGCGGCAGCTTGAATCGGTGGTGGAGCTGGCAGCGAAGTACGAGGTTCTGCCCTGCGTGCACCTGCACTCGGGTCCCACGATCCCCTCGAGCGGTCTGATGCTGCTGGACCTGATCCGCCGGATCCCGCCGGAGCGGGTGGGGGCCTACCTGGATTCGTATCACATGACGATCACGGGCGGGGCGGGTGGCTGGCGACAGGCGATAGATCTTTTGACTCCCTGGATCTCGCTGGTGGCGCTGAAGAACTTCCAGTGGCATCGTGGAGATCGGGACGGGATTGGCCAGCAGCGCTGGCGGACGGACTACTGCCGCCTGGCAGACGGCATTGCCCCGATTCCGGAGTTTGTTGAGACGGTGCAGCGGGCGGGGTACCGGGGCTTTTACACGCTGCACACGGAGTATCGCAAGCCGGTCAAAGAGTGCCTGGCGATGACGAAGGACGATTTTGCTTTTCTGAAGAAGGTCTTTGCCGGTCTGGACGGATAGGCGGGTCTTGCCAGCATAGACGGATTGCTTAGGATTGTTTTTTCAGCCTTTTTTTAAGGGCTGGTGAGGCGGAGTAGCTCAGTTGGTTAGAGCATCGGAATCATAATCCGAGTGTCGGGGGTTCGAGTCCCTCCTCCGCTACTGAGCCCCCCGCGCGACAGCACGGAGGGCTCTTCTTCTGAAGGGACTATTCCATTGGAGGTCGCCCGACAGATCCAAAATCCGTGTGACGTGATCTCGTGGCATGAGCATGCACCTGATCTCTGTTAGAATAGTGCAATGGTTACGTAGTGGATTTCGCTAGAAATGCCCATGCGGCAAACCTGATCATCCAGGAATTCTGGCGAATTCCACTACGACTCGCTCCTTAATTGTTGGCCCCCAACGACTTCGCTTCTGCCAATATAGGAAACTCGATATGCCACATTTCCTTTCCCAAAACTGGCTGCTTGATCGCCGGCAGCTGCTGCGGGGATTGGGTGTTTCACTAGCCCTGCCTCTGCTGGATTGCATGAAGCCGCTGCTCGGAGCAGAGAACGTCAAACGGCCGCGCCGAAGCGTGTTTATCTATCTGCCCAACGGAGTCAACACGTACGAGTACCAGATGCCGACGGCCGGGGCT
>CAYYZW010000247.1:0-14679 GCA_964476375.1 uncultured Pirellulaceae bacterium | reverse complement strand
CCCGGCCGGCCGGCCCCTTCCGGTCCTCCACTCGGGCACACCGATCCGGGAATTGATATGATGGGGCTTGAGCCTCGTGGCGCCCTCTCCTGCTTACCCCAGGCCGGCCCGATGAACCGTCATTTTTCGCGACGTCATTTTATCCAGCACCTCTCTGCCGGTTCATGCCTGGCCCTGGCCCCCCATGCCAGGGGACACCTGCACCGCCATCGGCCCAGGGTGGCAGCCGTGTTTACCGAGTTTCGCTTCCGCAGTCATGCCTATGACATTCTGGAAAATTTCTTTGCGCCCTACCTTTTCCGTGGACAACTCCATGACCCCGGTGTCGATATCGTTTCGTTTTATGCGGACCAGTTCCCCTCCCAGGACATGGCCCGCAGGGCCGCACGGGATCACGACATCCCGCTCTACAAGTCGATTGACAAGGCCCTCTGCCAGGGAGGGCATCAACTGGATGTGGATGCCGTCCTCCTGATAGGAGAACACGGCGATTACCCGATCAATGCACGCGGACAGAAAATGTATCCTCGCAAGCAGTTTTTCGACCAGTGTGTCGAGGTGATGCTGCGCAGCGGCCGCTTTGTGCCGCTTTTCAATGACAAGCATCTCTCCTACCGCTGGGACTGGGCACGCGAGATGTACGAGGTCGCCCGGGCCAACAAGATGCCACTGATGGCCGGCAGCTCGGTCCCCCTGGCGCAGCGCGTTCCGATGATCTCGCTGCCGCATCGTGCGGTGGTTGAGGAGGCCGTGTCGATTCATGGTGGAGGACTGGAATCTTATGATTTCCATGGACTGGAATTATTGCAGTCCCTGATCGAGGGACGGCGGGGCGGGGAGACCGGTGTCTCCCAGGTCGAGGTTCTCCACGGCGAGCAAATTCAGCAGGCTCTCGCGTCGGGCCGAATTTCACGGGATCTCGTAAAGCGTGCCATGCTGGCAGAAGTCGAGGGTGGATTCCGACGCCAGCCCTGGCCTGGAAAGGACGCGTCCACCGTGGCCCGGCCTATTTCCCCGGAAATGTTCTTCCAGATCAATCATGGCCTCCTGCTGCAGTACCGGGATGGAACCCGGGCATCGGTCCTGAGCATTGCCGACAGCTCTGACCGCTGGAACTTTTCCTGCCAGCTCCGGGGAGAATCGACGCCCCTGGCCACCTCCCTCTACAACGGCCCCTGGGGAAATCGCTGTCTTTTCAAGGCCCTCTCGCATGCAATCCAGCGGATGTTTATCAGCGGACGACCGTCTTATCCGGTAGAACGCACACTGCTGGTCTCCGGCATCCTCGATGCGGCCATGACATCCCACCAGGAAGGGGGCCAGGCGGTGGCGACGCCGGAACTGGAATTCACATACCGGCCCACTCGCCTGGACCGCTTTCGCGAAAATGGTGAGAGCTGGAAAGTGATCACCGCGGACTCTCCGCAGCCCCCTCTCTTCGAGCCAGGGGATGCCCGCTGGATGGAGAGTGACGGGCGCTAGTTAAACGCTGAGGCGATAATATTGGAGAGCTTGACGAGTCTCCAGGGCGCGCGGGAACGGATAGCGGTCGTCAGCAGGATACAGAAACCATCCCGCTTCCGATCCATCCATACGGTGGTACCCGTCGCCCCGGTATGCCCGAAGACATGCCGTCCCAGGCTGTCCCCCCAGCTGTCCGTATGTCCCGGGTGGTTCATCCTCCACCCCAGACCCCAGGGCTGCGACCGACGGATCCCCTCGGGCAACAGGGGGTAATCGTCGAGGCGGTTGGTGGTCGCCATCTCGACAGTGTCTGGCCCAAGCAACCGGACACCCCCAAGTTCCCCCCGGTTGAGCATCCACTGGCAGATCACCGCCAGATCCTCCGGAGTACAGAACATGCCACCCCAGGGAACTCCCAGGTCCTGCCAGTAGGGGCTGTTCCAGCCGAAATCCGAACCGATCTGGTAGTCCGGTACCTGGACCCGCACCAATCGTTCACGTGGAAATGTCCCTGCGCCGAGGGTGGAGGATGTCAAACCCAGTGGCTGAAAAATCTCGCTCGCCAGGAAGTCAGCAATGGTCTGACCACTGAGCCGCTGCACCAGTTCGGCGACCACCAGCGTCCCCATGCTCTGGTAACTGAGGTCGGTTCCCGGGTCAAACAGCGGCACGGTATCTCGAATGGCCCCCTGGATAAAGGTCTTCAGAGGCGCGTGGTTTCGTCGCAGCTCCGCGTTATTGGCAAGCATGTCCGGCATACCCGACGTGTGCGTGAAGAGGTGGTGCACCAGCGTCTCTTCCTTGTGATGGGCGGCAAAATCCTTGATGTACCGGACCACCGGATCGGTCAGGTTCAGTTCCCCCCGCTCCATCAGCATCAGGGCCCCCATGTAACAGATCGGCTTGGTGATCGAGGCCAAGAGAAACATTCCGTCACGGCGAATTTTCTCGGCATCTTTTTCGGGCCCCTGCCGGCCGGAAAAATGGGGCTCCACAATCTTCCCGTGACGTCCCACCAGGATCGCACCTCCCGGAACAGGCGGGTCATCGCCAGAGGTCCATTCGTCGAGCAGGGCATAGGCATGCTGCAGACGGCCCTCGTCCATCCCCAGGCGATCCGCTTTCTCGTATTTCAGCTGGGCCATTCGCCCCCCCTTTCACCCGGCTCTCAAGCCAGGATTCTTATCGTCCCCGCCTTCCGATCGGCGGAGCCAGAAACCCCATCGTCCTCTGCAATCCATCCTCACGCGTCACCACAGCGGGATGGAGCATCCCGCCATGGCCGGTTGCTTCATCATACAGGCCGCTGGTCACCATGTACCTCTTACCCCGCAGGTGAAGCAGCCCATAGCCGTAGTCAAGCTCCCAACGGCCGGTCATCTGGTAATCATCACTCACGCGGAGAAGGGCATTCCCATAACATCCACACCAGAGCACCTTGCCACTGGAGGTGATCGCCTGGATACCAAGTCGGCTATAGCCACTCTGAACCACCTTGCGGCCGAGAAACTGAAAATTACTGTCGTACTCGTAAAAGTAATTTTCCTCGTATCCCTCGGGCAGGCCCCCGATGACAATAAACCGTCCTTTCTGCCAGGTCATCCCACCGGCACCATGTTTTACCTGGGGAATGTCATGCCTGGAAAGCAACTCCAGGCTGTCCGCATCATAGACAAAGATGTCGTTATCCGCGTTCCCCTCCGGATCATTGAAGCTCCCAAAGTTCACTGCCACGTAGATCCGACCGCGATGAAAACAGAGGTCACCATGATGGCCCGGTACCTCGATCTTCTTGATCAAAGCACCCTCCAGGTCCGTTTTTACGAGCACACTGGTAAATGCCCAGTAGATGGCATCCTGCCGGTCCCAATCGACTCCCTGCAGGTGGCCGGGATACCGTCCCTCGCAGGTGATCTGTCCATCGCCAAGCCCGGCGGCGGGGCACAGCATGGGCAGGAGAATGGTGGACAAAAGCAGGACAGGAAAACAGTTTTTTTTCATCAGTATCTCATCCCTATTTCGAGTTCTCTCCAAGTAGTGGGTGCATGCGCTGCTGCAGTGGTATTTCCAGTCGCCGCCCCTGGTCCAGGTGTGAACCATAGACTCCCTGGACCATCTCGGTGATTGCCATGGCGTGCCCCAGTCCGCTCAGGGGAGAGCGATCCTTCTGAATCGCATCGATAAGGTCCCTGGCCAGGATGTTGTTTCCAAGCCGGATCCAACTGCTTCGTAGCGGACGCGGCTGGTGCTCCGGTGTGAAATGCCAGTCCTCGATCCAGACTTTCTCCCACTCCAACTGCTCCTGGTCTGCCAGCACATAGGGCGCCGCATAAAGAAAAGCATCGCCGGGTGCCCGAAGCTGAATACGTGTCTTCTCACATTCCACGACGAGGCCAAACAGGTTGTCGAATCCCCTATCCTGGGCGACAGCCAGGTTTGCGGTCGACAGGAAATATCCTCGCACCCCGTGGTCAAACCCGTAGATGGCATCGATCGCGTCACCCGCCACAGGCCCAATCGGTTCGGTCGCTTCCCGACGATCCTGCTTGACGACATCCCGTCCCTGCTGCTGAACATGCCCGCTCACCCAGCGGGGAAGCCCTGCCATCGCCAGCATGATATCAAAAAGGTGCGTGCCATGGAGCGGCAATTCTTCACCCCCACCACGTCGATCATCCTTGGGCCGCGCCGTGACCCGTAACAGGCGGCCATATTTTTCTTCACGTATCTCCTGGATCAGGCGCTGCACCGGTGCCATGCCGCGCCACTGGTGGGCCATGGCCAGCGTGATGCCCGCCCCGCGGATCGCCGCGGCCATCGTGTCGGCTGCCTCGACGGTGGGAGCAAAGGGTTTCTCACAGTAGATATGGCATCCCGCTTCGGCAGCGGCCGTGACCATGGCAACCCGCTCGTTGTGCCACCGCGGAGCGACGCAGACGATATCCAGCTTCTCCCGCTTGAGCATGCGGGTGTACTCCGCATAAGCCCGGCTTACCCCAAGCTTCTTTGCCACGCGGTCCCTGCCGGCAGCATTGTCATCTGCCACGGCAACCACCATGGCCCCCTCGACACCCTCAAACGCGGTATCCAGGCCGTGACCATAATCCCCCTTTCCACTCGAACCAATCACGCCGACTCGAACCGGACCGGGCATGGGAAAGTCCCTCGAAAGAACCAATCAACCTACTGATACCGCCGGCCATTATAAGGCATTTCCCACCCGCAACAGAGCAGGTGAGCCCTTCCGGGGTCTCTGCTATAGTGATCTCATTGCCACACCGGAAAAGGAGAGAGGCCATGAGTCGCGTTGTCCAGTTTGTTTCTGACTCGGGAGATCGACGGGTAGGAGTTGTCCGGGACGACCAGGTCCTTGACCTGACCGCTGCTCACGGCTGGCACTCCACGCGAGAACTTTTCCAGGCCGCCATCGACCGCAGCATCTCGCTTGCATCCCTGGTTAACGATGCCTGCTCGGGTTCCGACTGTGAAACAATGTCCTATGACGCACTCTGGAAGGGCAGCCCGGAGGTCGGCAATGGCCACCTGCTTGCTCCGCTCGATCACCCGGAACAACACCGGATCCACATCACCGGAACCGGCCTGACCCATACCGGCAGCATGCAGTCACGCAACCAGATGCACGGCGGCGGAGCGAACACACCCCAGGAAGAACCGGCGACGGACTCTGCACGCATGTTCGCAATGGGACTGGAAGGGGGGAAGCCAGAAGCGGGGAAGCGGGGGGTCTCCCCCGAGTGGTTCTACAAGGGGAACGGGGCCAATCTTCGTGCCCACCGGCAGTCACTGGATCTCCCTGCCTTTGCCCTGGACGGGGGGGAAGAACCCGAGATCGTGGGCTGTTACGTGATTGATGAAGAGGGCACTCCGCGGCGGCTCGGCTTTGCTCTCGGCAACGAATGGTCAGACCATGCAAACGAGAAAATAAATTATCTTTACCTGGCACCTTCCAAGATCCGCAGTTGTGCGGTGGGCCCGGAACTCGTCCTGGACAGTGACTTCCAGGAGGTCACGCTCGAATGCCTTGTGGAACGGGACGGGGAGGCCATTTATGAAAGTGGTGAGCTTAAAAGTGGCGAGCAGTTCATGTGCCACAGCCTTGCCAACTGCGAGGACCACCATTTCAAGTACCCACTGCACCGCCAGCCGGGCGATGTCCATTTTCACTTTTTCGGGACCAGTAAATTAAGTTACAGCAGCCGGCAATGGAAATACCAGCCGGGGGACACGATCACCATCTCGGCAGAGGCTTTCAGCCGCCCCCTGGTCAACACGGTGACTGCCGGCGATCCTCGTGAAGCAGATCCAATCGAAGTGATTCCTGCCTGACGGGCGCCGAATCAGAGTCCACGTTGTCAATTCGACAAAAGCTCCGTTAAAATAGAATTCCGATGTACCAGGCACCCACTATCCCGCTTTCGGGCGGTTCACTGGCTGGATCTCTTTGCACGGCGGAACCACGCACCATGCTCCACGCACTTACCCGCCCCCTATCACTGGCCATCCTTGTGGGGCTGTTGTTGTGCGGCCCAGCAGCGACTGCCGAGAATGATTCGGTCATGCGACTGGTGATGGAACCGTCGCCGCTGGAAATCACGGGCGGGGATCGGCAACAACAGGTGCTCGTCACGGCGATCATGGCCAACGGCACGGAACGCGATGTGACGCACGAAGCGATCCTGGAAATCCAGGACGAAACAATCGCCTCGGCCACCGGCAGTGTGATTCGCGGGGTTGCCGATGGGCTCACGAAGCTGAAGATTAACCACGGCGGCCGAAAGCTGGTCATCCCTCTCTCGGTCAGACATTTCACGACCTATCCATCGCTGGACTTTCGCATTGATATCCTGCCCCTCTTTTCCAAGCTCGGCTGCAACAGTGGAGGCTGCCATGGCAAGCAGACTGGCCAGAATGGATTCCGGCTGTCGGTTTTTGGTTTTAACCCCCTGGCGGATTACGAAGCACTGGTCAAGGAAGCCCGTGGACGCCGGGTCTTCCCGGCCGCTTCAGGTCGCAGCCTGCTTGTTGCCAAGGCGTCGGGACTGGTCGCCCATGGCGGCGGCCAGAGAATCACACCGGGAAGTCATGACGAGGAGGTCCTGACGCAATGGATCCGCCAGGGAATGCCATGGAAAATAGACAATCCCCGCCGACTGGTCGGCATTGAGGTGATGCCGTCGAGCCGCCAGGTGCGACCGCGTTCCATTCAGCAATTACGGGTCACCGCCATCTATTCCGACCAGAGCCGTCGTGACGTGACGGATGCCGCATCGTATACCACCAATGCCCTTTCGATAGCGCAGGTGAATCCCACCGGACTGGCTGAAATCGGCGAGATTCCTGGAGAGGCAGCCATCACGATCAACTACATGGGCCAGATCACGGCAGCCCGCCTGCTCGTGCCACACGGCGGCTCGACGCCGATCGAAAGACCGGCACATTACAGCACGACCAATCCGATCGACGAACTGGTCTGGGCACGGCTAGAGAAACTACGGATTGTCCCCTCCGGTTCGATCGACGACGCGGGTTTTCTACGGCGGGTCTTCCTCACCATGATCGGTACATTACCGACCCCCGGGGAGGTCACACGTTTCCTGGCCGATGACGACAAGAACAAGCGGGCTCGCCTGGTGGACCAGGTTCTCGTTCGGAACGAGTACGCTGATTTCTGGGCCCAGCGATGGTCCGATATCCTGATGGCCAACCCGGAAAAACTGGGAAACCGCGGAGCCTATGAACTCCACCGCTGGCTCCGGTTACAGATGGCCATGAACCGGCCATCCGACGAGTGGGTCTACGAACTGCTTACCGCCACCGGCAACTCGGGCAGCCATGGTCCTGTCAATTTCTTCCGTGGCCAGCGAACCCCGGAAGAACTCACACGGACCGTGAGCCAGGCCCTGCTGGGCATCCGCATGGACTGCGCCCAGTGCCACCACCACCCCTTTGAAATCTGGGGCCAGGCGGACTTTTACGGCCTGGCAGGTTACTTCACCGGCCTGCAGCGCACCTCCCTGGGAGAATCTCGCGAGTTCATTTTCCACGCCGGACACAAGCCAACCAAGATTCCGATCAAGGAAATCCCGGTTGTCACGCGCCCTCCAGGCGGCCCGGACCTTCCCCTCGACCAACAGGCGGATCCCCGTGTCCACCTGGCCGAATGGATTACCAGCAAGGACAACCCTTTCTTTGCCAGGCTGCTTGCCAACCGCATTTGGAAACAGCTGATGGGGCGTGCCCTCGTGGAACCGGAGGATGACCTTCGCACTACCAACCCTGCATCCAACCCACCCCTGCTTGACTACCTGGCGGCCGAACTGGCGCACAACGACTTTAACGTCCGTGCACTGGCACGGACGATCCTGCTTTCCGGTGTTTTCCAGACCTCGAGCACGGCAAATGCCTCCAATTTTTCCGACACCCAGAATTTCTCGCATTATCCGGTGCGGCGGATTCAGTCAGAGGTGTTACTGGATGCCATCTCCCAGGTGACAATGGTTCCAGAACATTTTTCGGGACATCCGCTGGGGACTCGCGCCATTGAACTCTGGGACAACAAGCTTCCCTCCTATTTCCTCGACGTATTTGGCCGCTCCGAAAGGAAAAGTCCCTGTGAATGTGGCAGCTCCGGTGAACCGACCATGACACAGGCGCTTCACCTGCTCAATGCGCCGGAAATTGAGGCAAAGATCCAGCACAAGAACGGCCGAATTGCACAATTAGTCGCTTCCGGCATGGGGCTCAACGAACTCGTCTCCGAGTTAACACACGCCACCCTCAGCCGGCCGCCGACAGACGCGGAAAAAGCGGTTGCCAAGAAACTATTCTCCGAGGAACCTCCGGAACTTGCCGCCCAGGATTTCCTCTGGACATTGCTCAACTCTTATGATTTCCTATTTATTAAGTAGGTGCCCCGGGCCGGCCTGCCGCATTCTTCCAAAGCGAGGATACCCCAGATGACCAACCCACCACACAGAAACAAGGCAGCTAGTCGACGTCAGTTCCTGCGCGTCGGGGGACTTGCCGGCATAGGCCTCCCCCAGCTTCTCTACATGCAATCGGCGTTGGCCGCGGAGGGGGCACGGCAGGATGTCAACTGCATCTTTGTATTTATTCTTGGCGGCATGCCTCACCAGGACATGTGGGACTTGAAACCGGATGCACCGGCAGAGGTGCGCGGTGATTTCCACCCGATCAGCACCGCCGTCCCTGGTATCCAGATTTCCGATGTGCTGCCAAAAACCGCCGGGGTCACCGACAAGCTGGCCATCCTCCGCAGCATGACCCATGGTGATTCCGACCACGGCCGGGGTTTTCATATCATGATGACCGGCAAGAAGGCAGGGCTGGGTGATTTCAACGGAAACCAGAACAACAACCAGCACCCCTGCCTCGGTTCAATCGTCTCCCATGCAGGCAGACCAGGAAATCTTCCACCCTATATCTCGGTACCGAATTTCCTCAACAGTGGCGGCCCCTCGTTCCTGGGCCCCGCACACGGCCCGTTCACGATTGAAGCAGATCCGGCCGCTCCCGACTTCTCTGTCCGGGATATCGCCTTACCGACTTCCGTGGCCACGCGACGAGGCCTGCTTCGGCAACTTGCCCTGCAGGAAGTGAATCGTTTCGAGCAGGATGTGGAACGGGTCGGGAAGCAGGTTCGCTCGCTCGATACCTTCTACCAGAAGGCCTACAACATGATGACATCGACCGCCGCCCGGGAGGCGTTCGACATCGGCCAGGAACCCGACTCGGTTCGTGAGAACTACGGGATGACCAGCCTTGGCCAATGCTGCCTGCTGGGCCGCCGGATGGTGGAGGCGGGATGCCGATTCGTGGCCATTGAAAATGGCCACTGGGACACCCACCGCAAGAACACGTACAGCCTTCGGGACCTGCTCTGCCCGAGCTTTGACCAGGCAATCCCGGCCCTGCTTAATGACCTGGAGGACCGGGGCATGCTGGAGAAGACCCTGGTTGTGATCACCACGGAATTTGGCCGGACGCCAAAAATCAATGACCTGGCAGGTCGCGACCACTGGCCAAATGCTTTCTCGATTGCCATGGCAGGCGGTGGCGTGCGTGGCGGCAGCGTTGTCGGAGCCACGGACAAGCAGGCTGGAGAGGTTGCCGATCGTCCCATCACGCCGCAGGACATGTGTGCCACGGTACTGGATCGACTCGGCATTGATTACACCAAGGTCCTGCATACCCCCCTGGGGCGACCGGTGCCGATGGTCGATGACGGGCACCCGGTACGTGAAATATTCAGCTGATTGAACATGCCCGGCATAAACACACGGCAGCCTGGTCGTTTCACCACCTTGATGATGGTGACCGCCCTGATTTCATGGCTTCCGCTGACGGAATGCGGAGCCCAACCAGTCCCTTCCAAGGCCCCTGACAGCACCCATATATTTCCTGCCGGTGCCCGCCGTGGAAGCACCGTCCAGGTCCGCGTGGGAGCCGAGTGCATTCCCCCGGGGGCGGAGTTCTTTTGCCGTGGTGTCGGAGTGGATCAGCGCCGCCCGCTGCTGGTGCAGATACCGGATACCGGCGAGCTTTCTCCTCGCCGCCTGCCGACGGAAGTGCCCATCCGTTATCCAAGGGAATGGGAGTCCGAACTGACAATCGGCCCGAATGCAAGCGGCGTCGCCTACTGGCAGGTCAGCTGTGCCCAGGGAGGCACTCGCAGCCGTCCATTCGTTATCGGCACCCTTCCCGAGTTCATCGAAAGCGAGTCCAATTCCACTCGCCAGACCGCGGAGGAAGTGACTCTTCCGGTCACCGTCAATGGACAGATCTCCGGGGAAAGGGATATCGACTTCTATCGCCTCACTCTTGGTGATGGCGACCTGATCTGCTGTGACGTGATGGCACGCCGCATTGGCTCCCGGCTTGAACCTGTCATTTCGATTCTGGACAGCAGCGGGCGCCCCCTCTCAACCCAGCGCGACCACATTGGCAATGACCCGGTGATTGCTTTCCGTGCTCCCGGGGCCGGAACATACTACCTGCAGGTAAAGAATGTCTCTTTCCATGGTGACCCGGCCCACGTCTACCGGATCAATATCGAGAAAGGAAAATTTGCCAGGTATTGCCATCCACTTGTCGCCCAGCAGGGGCAGAGGCAGTCTTTCTCACTCATCACCCTGGCCGGGGACGGGACCCTGGAAACACTCGAGCAATCGATCGCAGTCCCGGTGGATGCGACAGAAATCTCGATCACCCATGCGGAGATTACCAACAGCCAGACTATTCCCGTCGACACCCAGCACCATCTCTCCGAAGCGGCAGATAACGACCAGGCCGAGTCGGCCATGCCGCTGGCACTGGGATCCTCGGTTGACGGCCAACTCTCCCATTCCCGTGACGAGGACTGGTTCCAGATCGACCTCGCTGCGGAACAGGCAGCGGAACTGGTGCTCGAGGCAGACCCTCACCTGAGCCGGGCCATGCCGGTGATGGAGGTCTTCGATCACAACGGAGGACGAAAGTTCCAGTCTGCACCCAGCGGCAGCTACCAGGGCCCCATTCGCGTTCTGCTTCCTGCCGGAAAGACCCCACAGCGTTATCGCATCCACGTGCGAGACCTGCGACTGGGTTCGGCAGGAGGCGACGAGTTTAGTTATTGCCTGGCGGCGACGGTCGCCCAACCCGGCTACCAGCTGGAAATCAGCCAGGATTTCTTTAATGTCTGCCAGGGAAAAGACCTCTCCCTCGAGATCCTGGCCCACCGCAGCGGCGGAAACAAGGAGGCGATCGAGCTCTCCCTGGAGGGACTGCCCGAGGGGGTGACCATTGAACAGGCGACCATTCCCGAGGGGCAATCGAAGGCCGTGATCAAGCTGACCGTGCCGGCGGAGACCGCCAGCCGGTTTTACCGGGTTCGCGTACTGGGTCACTGCACGGTCAACGACAAGGTTATTCGCCGTGTTGCCCGCTTGTTCCATGCAGGCCGGGATGGCACGGGAGCCGCCATCGGCAGACCTTTCCATGATCAGCTGGGACTGACAGTCACCCACGTGCCTGTTTTCCGGCTGTTCTGCAACGAGGCCTACCTGTACGCCCACCGGGGTTCCATCTTCCCCTACCGCATGGAGGTTGAACGTATCGACGGGTTTGACGCCCCGATCACCCTCCAGGTGAGTGACCGACAAAACCGTGACCTGGATGGAATTGAAATGATCGAGGTGGAGATTCCCTCCACATCCACTGAAACCCACTTGCCGATTTACCTGCCGGAAACCATGCATATTAACGTTCAGTCCCAGTCCCAGCTTTACTGCCAGGGGAAGGCAACGTTTATTGACCAGCACGGGGTCCGGCAACACGTGCTGGTGGTGTCCGAGAAACGCAACATGCTGCGAACCCTGCCACCGGTGGTCAAACTGGAAGCCCCGGCGCCGAACGTCGTGGCCACCTCGGGAGAGACGACCTGGTGCAACGTGGAACTCAACCGCACGTCCAATTTTCCTGGCAGCATGACCGTCACCCTTGCAGAAGGGCACCCCGACACTATCTCGATGCAGAAGATCACCGTGGCCGCGGGGCAGACCCACATACGCCTGCCCCTGCAGCTTGCCGCCAACTCGAAAGCCGGCAGCCGTTTCCCTGTGACAGTCCGTGGGCGCGGGCCACTGGAGTCCGATCCCACGGTAACGGTCGTGACAGAGGCGGTACTGCAGGTCACGGTCCGGGGCAAGTAAAGGGAGCGGGGCTTTCTAGCCGGCAGTCTCCAGTGCAAAGACGCGGTCATATTCTTCCAGGGCAATGCCCCCCAGATGAACTGCCATGGCCCGGTAGGCGTCTCGCCGGTAATCCCACTCCGCGCTGCGTGGGACCTGCTCAAGCCAGTCGCAGACCTGAAGCGTGGTGAGTGCCGAAAAGTCCTGCTCCTCAAGCAGATAGCACTCATCTGTCTCACGGTTTCGCACCTCCCGCTCCGCACCCCCGTCGATAAAGATTGAATCCCAGGCTGTCCGCTCCATGAAACAATTCAAAAAAGCAAGCCACTCCGCCCTTTCCCCGATCAAATCACGGACCTCATCACGCCGGTCAAGTGGCAGGCAGAAGCGACGGAACTTCTCCGTCCCGTAGATCGAATGAAACATACCGGCCCGGCACAGATCCTGGTCGCCACCCCAGCGCTGAAGGTCATTAAAAACGCTTGCCAGGTGACCCAGGAATCCCTTGCTCCCGGTATGACCAATCTCATCGGTTCCAAGGCCGCGGAGAAATTCCGACATCTGGCGAAAACGGGGGTCAGTCATTGTCTTGTTCCATTCGAACGGGCAGGTCACTTACCCTTGATGGCAACCAGGCGGCTGTAACCACGGAGGTAGATCATCCCGCCACTGATTGCCGGCGTCGCATAAAAAGTTCCAGTCAGCTTGTTGGTCGCCAGTACTTTCCCTTCGGTACCTGCCTGCAGGACAGTACAGTTTCCTTCAATACCAAGAAAATAAACTTTTCCATCCCCCGCTACCAGTGACGCATGGTAGGGCCCCATGCTGAGCCGCTTGACCCAGTGCGATTTCCCTGTCTTGATATCAAGACAGGAAGCGACCCCGCTGTCGGTCGTCATATAGACAAGACCGTCCAGGCAGACCGGGGTGGACGAGTCGGGGCTGGTTTTCTCCAGGCTCCAGCCGCGGTGGGATTCTGTCACATTCCCACTTCCGTTTCCCCGCACCGCGATCACCCGGCCCAGGCCACCTCCTCCAGGGTTTGCCGAGGTCGCCACAACCATCCCCTGGTGGGATACCGGCGAGGCGATAATTCGGCCATAGGGACTGTCGATCAACAGGCCACTGCTGATCCAGTTCTGTGCGCCGCTCCGCAGGTCATAGGCATTGACATGGTCCGAGCCGGAGACGAGCAATTCGGCCCTCTCCCCGTTGCGGGCGATCGTGGGTGAGGAATAGGCATCGGGGCCGTCATCCTTGGCAGCCAGCTTCCTTTCCGACTTCCAGGCCTGCTTCCCGGTCAGTTTCTCAAACGCCACAACATAGGAGGCTCCCTTGGTCATGCAACTCACATAAAGAAGGTCTTTCCAGAGTCTGGGCGAGGAGCCCATACCAAAGGTGATATCGTAGGCCCCGTGATCCTTGACCATGTCCTTCTCCCAGATAACGTCGCCACTCTGGGCATTCACACAGACCAGCAACCCGGTACCAAAAAAAGCCCAGATGTGGTCTTCATCCGCAACCGGGGTAGGGGTGGCGGCATTATGACGATGCGCGTAGAGATTTCCGGGCCCCTTGGCCACCAGCGTCCCGTTCCCGACCTTGGTGGAACGAATCACCTTGCCACTGGCACGTTCCAGGGAGATCACCCAGAGGCTGTTATCCTCGGCCTGGGTCGTCAGGTCGATCCGCTTGGACGTCACCACAGGTCCGGAATTCGCACGACCGGGCAGGTCCACGGACCAGGCAATACCCTGCTGGTCACTCCAGCTGTCCGGCAGGTTTTTCTCCAACGATACTCCATCGCCACTGGCACCACGAAATTGCCCCCAGTTTTCTGCACTGGCGGGCTGCCCGGTCCAGCCGGCAAGGAGGCAGGCAAGAATCAACGCTGCTGGGGTTCTTTTCGTCATGGTTCTTTTCCATTTACTGGGTTTTTCATCACACATGCGACACACGTCTGCCCGCGCCGCCTTGCCCGGACCGACAGCGTCCGATAGGTTTGTCAACAATTCTAACGCCGACCTGCATGAATGTCGAAGGACACACCCGTTCCAGGAGAAGATGATGCCTGACCAGACGTTTGACGGAAAAACCGCCCTGGTCACCGGGGCTTCTCGTGGTATCGGCAAAGCCTGTGCCCTGTTGCTCGCCCGGGCCGGCGCCAAGGTGGCAGTGAACTACCACCAGAACAAGACGGCGGCCGACGAGACTGTTAGCGCAATCCAGGCCATGGGTGCCGAGGCCGCTGCCATCCAGGCAGACATCGCATGCTCCGAGGGTTTCGAGGCTCTTGTTCGCTCGACCACCGAGACACTTGGGCCGGTGGACCTGCTGGTCAACTATGCGGGAATCTTTGACCGCGTGGGTCACGAGCAGACCGACTGGGAACTCTGGCGCAAGACAATGGCCGGCAACCTGGACAGCGCCTTCCTGGTGACCTGGGCGGTCAAGCAGGGCATGATCGATCGAAAGTATGGCCGGATCGTGAACATCTCGTCGATTG
>CAYYZW010000246.1:0-3255 GCA_964476375.1 uncultured Pirellulaceae bacterium | reverse complement strand
TCTCCAGGGCCGGGGATCCCACGCAGGTCTTCAAGGTGATCGAGGCTGCTGGCGGTAAGTTGCTCTACAATCGCGGCGAAAAATCTCCCGAGTCACCATGACGTCGACTTCCTGCTACCTCGTGACAGGCGCTACCGGTTTCATTGGAGACAAGCTGGTCCGGTCCCTCGCCAGGGAGGGACACACGGTAAGGGCGCTCAGCCGTCGCCCTCTCTCCAGGGTCAGATTCCCGGCCAGTGTCACCGTCGTACCTGGCAGCCTGGAGGATCGAGTCTCCCTCGCCGCTGCCATGCAGGATTGTGATGGAGTCTTTCACCTGGCCGGGTATGCCAAGAACTGGGCGCGGAACAAAAAAGTCTTTCACGATATCAATGTTGATGGTCTCTCCACTGTTCTCGATGCCGCCAGGGAAGCAGACGTCAAACGTGTTGTCTGGACATCGACCGTGATGACCTTCGGCCCGACCCCCCCGGGACAGGTCTGCGACGAGATGTATGATCGTACCGGCAGACCCTGCTACACCGACTACGAGCGCAGCAAGATCCAGGCAGAAGCAGTCGCTCGCCAGCATGTCGAGGCAGGACAGGATATCGTGATCTGCAATCCCACCCGGGTCTTCGGTCCCGGCCTGCTGACCGAGGGCAATTCTCTTACCCGGCTGATCGATGATTATGACCAGGGCAAGGCTCCCGTGGTCCTCAACCGGGGACGAAACGTGGGCAACTTCGTGCTGGTCGATGATGTTGTCCAGGGTCACCAGCTGGCGATGCAGCATGGCCGCAGCGGTGAGCGGTATATCCTCGGCGGTGAGAACATGACGATGGCAGCATTTTTTGACCTGGTCGACGAGTTCTCGGGCAAGAAACATTTTCGCCTGCCCGGACGTCCTGCCGGGGCTTTCGTGTTTGCCTACATCCAGCTCTGGAAGGCACTCCTGCTGGGTGGATACCCCCTGATCACTACCCCCTGGATTCGCACTTTCCTCTCCGAGTGGGCTTACTCCTCTGCAAAGGCCGAGCGGGAGCTGGGCTACCGGCCCACCCCGCTACGAGAGGCCGTCAATCTGACCTATAACTGGTTACTCACGCAACGTGGCGATCCGGTGAACCAGGAGAATGCAGAGGGATGACCAGCCTGGGAGAAAAACTCCGCGATGAGAAAGCACGTCCTGCCGTGGTGATCCTGGTCGGCACGTTCCTTTGCACGCTCTGGCATGTTTTTGGCCGGCCCCAGTTTTACCTTGATCACCTCTCGGGTCTTTCTCTGAGCGGGAACCAGGTGATCGATGCCGGCCTCTACTGGGCGACGATGAACCTGCTGCTGGTTGCCATCCTGCTCTACCTGGTGCGCGGTCTCTTTGCTGGCCGGCTGGCCGATTACGGCCTGGGCGCGGGGAAGGTCCGTTTCGGACTCTCCCGGCTGGTGCTTGCCACACCGATCGTGATCGGGATCGGTTACCTGGTCTCCACGCAGGAAGCGTTCCGGAATTACTACCCGATCAACCCCGGCGTCGAGGGTTCGAAACAGCTGTTCCTCTTTCACGTGGCGGTCCTTTCCACCTACTACCTGGCCTGGGAAATTCTCTTCCGGGGGTTCATCCAGCACGGGGTCAAGCCCCAGCTGGGCCTGGCGGTGGCAATCGCGGTTCAGACGCTGGCCAGCACGCTGGCCCACGTGGATCGCCCCCCGACCGAGCTGATCGGCTCCTTCTTTGCCGGCGTGGGATGGGGCCTGATGGTCCACCGGGGCGGGGCGATCTGGACCGTGATCCTGCAGCACTGGATTCTGGGGATCGCGATGAGCTACTTCATCTGCTTTGGCTGAGCAACAACACCCGCTTCGTCCCCCACGCCGACAACATTCGGCGTGCCACAGCGGATCAGCATCGCCCGGGCCGCCTCGCGGAACTTGTCTCGCACGTCCCGCGTGGGAGGACGGCAGCGGCTCGAATCCAAGCCGACCAGTTCCATGCAGAGCTTGTCGAGGTAACCATCGCCACTGGTGAACTGCTCTATCTCCTGCCAGAGCGCGTAGTAAGGCTCCACCACCTTCATCAGCTCCTGCTGCACCTCCTCGTAGCGTTTCTCCTCGAGCAACTTCCAGGTACGGGCCCCCCACTCCGGCCAGTGGTTACAGATATGCACCTCGATCCCCCGGGCTCCGAGCATATGGCTGGTAACAAAGCGGAGCTGGTTGTCGATGATACTGACGCGGTCACCAAACTGCTGGATCACCCGCTCAAAACCAAAAAACTCGCTGCCGGGGCTGCTCCACTTCAGCCCCACCATGGTCGGCAGCTCCAGCATTCTTTCGACCATCCCGTAGGAAACCCCCATGCTGGTCCAGTAGGTGTTGTAGATGATCATCCCCACACCGGGTGCCGCCTCGGACGCGGCCGTGATGTACTCAAAGAAATCATCCTCGGTATGGCCAAAATAGAAGGGGGGGGAGACCTGGATATAGTCCGCTCCCAGCTGCTGCGCTCCACGGGCCAGTTCCACCAGTTCACGGGTACTGGTTGTCTGGGCTCCCACCGTGAGCGGGATCTTTCCATCGGCGGCTTCCAGTACCGCCCCGGCAACCTCCAGCCGTTCGGAAATCGTGAGCGTGGAAAAGTCACCCGCGCCCCCCCCGCTGAGGATCACGCAGTTTCCCTCACCCAGGCCACCGTCGATAAGAAAACGAACATGACGCTGCATCCCCTCCAGGTTCAGTGAGAGATCCTGGTCATGAAACATCGTCGGGATGGTGACGTAACAGCCGGTCAGCCGCTCTCGCGCTCGTACAATGTCCATGGCCACCTGGGAATTATTCCTGCTTGAAATCCGGCATGTTCCAGCGGACAACTTCTGCATGCTTCCGGTTTTCCGCGTCCCGGTAAGTGTAAGCGGTTACCAGCGTCCCGTCGGCAAGTTGCACGGTCGGGCCAAACCCCCCTCCACTGGAAACGCCTGCCGGTGTCTTGGTATCGATCATCATCAGGTCATGTTTCATCTCGAAGCGGAAACCGTCATTCATTTCCACTCCCAGCACGGCCCTCACGCCAAGCGGCTGCAGAATCGCCCGCTGCGTGTAGGTCAAAAGCAGCCGCCCCTTTCCCAGCCGCAGGACAGACATGTACATCTGGCCATACACCCCCAGGTCCTGCACCCGGGTCCGGGTGCGGCCCCCGGCCACCGGGGAGTAGAGGAGCTTCGGGGCGGGCGGGGGGGGGTTTCGCGGGGCGGTGGTCGTGCCGGGCGGCCGGGAGTTACC
>CAYYZW010000245.1:0-2451 GCA_964476375.1 uncultured Pirellulaceae bacterium | reverse complement strand
GTGGATGTGGAAGTCGATGTCTCCGGCGGGGAGGAATCGAGCACGGTGATTGTCGGGCTTCCGGAGGGGGCGGTCCGCGAGAGCAGCTACCGGGTAGCCCGGGCGCTGGCCAACTCCGGCTTCCATTACCCCATCGACCGGGTGGTGATTAACCTGGGCCCGGCCGAACTTCCCAAGCAGGCGGCCTCGTTCGACTTGCCGATCAGCCTGGGCCTGATGGCGGCCAGCGGACAGTTGGAACTGGATCGCATGCGCCGCTATGCCGTGGTGGGAGAACTGTCGCTGGAGGGCCAGGCTCGCCCGGTTCGCGGGGTGTTGTCGATGGCCATCGCCGCGGCACGGCAGGAGGGTGTCGAGGGACTGGTGGTCCCCAGGGCCAATGGGCCCGAGGCGGCCGTCGTGGAGGGAGTCCAGGTCATCCCGGTTGGCAGCCTTGCCGAGGCCGCTGCCCTTTTCGGAGAAACGCTCGAGGTCGATCCGCTGGAGTATTCGCTCCCGCAGGTGTTCGCACAACAATCGGACGGCGGGATTGATTATGCCGATGTGCGTGGCCAGGAGATGGCCAAGCGTGCCGTTACCATCGCGGCGGCCGGCGCCCATAACCTGCTGATGCTCGGCCCTCCTGGTTCAGGCAAGACGATGCTGGCCAAGCGGATGTCCTCGGTCCTGCCGAGGCTCAGCGCGGCTGAGTCGCTTGAGACGACCCGGGTTTATAGCGCGGTGGGAAAGCTCCGGGACGGCCAGTCGCTTGTGACCGAGCGGCCCTTCCGTGCACCGCACCACACGATCAGTGACGTGGGGCTGGTGGGTGGTGGTCGGCTGCCGATGCCGGGGGAGATCAGCCTGGCGCATAACGGTGTCCTGTTCATGGACGAGTTGCCGGAATTTTCCCGCCGCACGCTGGAGGTGATGCGGCAGCCGATGGAGGATGGCCGGGTGACGATTTCGCGGGCCCTGCAGTCCACCGACTTCCCGGCGGATTTCATGCTGGTGGCGGCACAGAATCCCTGTCCCTGTGGCTACCGGGCGGACCCCCGTCGGTCCTGTCGCTGCACGCCGCCGCAGGTGGATCGCTACATGGGCAAGGTGAGCGGCCCGCTGCTGGACCGGATCGATATCCACATCGAGGTTCCGGCGGTGAAGTACGATCAGCTTGCCGCAGGCGACGATGGCACCAGCAGCAGTGCGATTCGCCAGCTCGTCGAGCGTGCCCGCCGCGTGCAGCAGGAGCGTTTTGACGGCATGTCGACCCGCTTCAATGCCCAGATGACCAGCCGGCAGACGCGCACCTTCTGCCGGCTCGACAGGGAAGGCCGACAGAGGATCCGACAGAATCTTGAGCAGCTTGGCCTCTCGGCTCGCGCCTACGACAAGATTCTCCGCCTGGCCCGCACGATTGCCGATGTGGAAGAGCAGCCGGACGTGTTACCCGCGCACGTCAGCGAGGCGATCAACTACCGCATGCTGGATCGGCAGGGGTAAAGCCCGCAGATGGGGGCGGCATCGTTCTAATTCCTGTTCACAAAGACGTCGCTCTCGGCGATTTCCCGGACCAGGGACCTGAGCGTGAAATCGTCTTTCTCGGACCTGTCAACAATCGAGTTGATCGTGAGCGAGTCGGCCGGCCCGAGTTCCCTGGAGAGGGCAAATCGCAGCAGGTGTGCCGTGAAGGCCCTGGCAAAACGCCGGTCCTGCTGCACGATCAGTTCCTTGAAACGGACGACCCCGTCAAAATCATGCTTTCTCATCAGCGTTCCGCTCGAATCGACCTCCCGGCCGTTGTCGTACTTGTCTCGCCAGCGCCCGGTGATGTCAAAGTTCTCCAGGGCAAAGCCGAACGGGTCGAGCTTGGAATGACAGCCGGCACAGGACTCGTTTTCGCGGTGCATAGCGAATTTTTCCCGGATGGTCATGTCCTTCTGGCCGGCCTCCTCATCCAGTGGAGGGACATCATTCGGGGGCGGTTCTGGTGGATCATTGAAGATCACCTCGATTATCCATGCGCCCCGTGCCACCGGTTGGGTTCGCTTTGGCCCGGAGGTCATGCTGAGCATGGCAGCGTTGGTGATCACTCCTCCGTAGCGGGGGTCGGTCACTTCCACTCGCTTGAAGGTGCGTGAACGCATCTTGTTTCGGAGTTGATCCTGGAAACGGCGTTCGGCGTCCTCGCGGAGCTTGTTGACATCCTGCGGCTTGGGAGCCTTTTTGATTTCTTCATCGAGTTGCTGGATTTTCTTCCTGACGGCAGCACGGTTCTGGGCAATCTGACCCCGCACCTCCACCAGCTCCGGCGCGATGGAAAGGTAGTGCTTTGATAGGATCGTCTTTTGTTCTTCGTTGCGCTCACCAGCCTTCACCTTCAAGGCAGCCACGACAGGTTCCGGTAGCGGTACGGATTCGGTCTTGAAATAAAATCCATACCCACAACCTCCGTTGATGACCTTCAGCAGG
>CAYYZW010000244.1:0-19692 GCA_964476375.1 uncultured Pirellulaceae bacterium | reverse complement strand
CTCTTCAAAGGCCATCTTCTGGGTATCAAAGATCGTCCTGTGCTGGCCCTGGGGAACATCCTGGACATAGAGCACCCCGGCCAGGTCATGGACAAACTCGCCGGTTCCGTCAATTGCCGGAACCGGGGGAATCTCTCCCGCATGGCCGGCCGGACTGGCAAGCAGCACCAGCAGCACGGCCAGCACCAGGCGGACTCCTCTTCTTCTCTTACCAGCTGCCACTTGCTCCGCCTCCACCACTGGATCCACCTCCGAATCCACCACCGCCAAAACTGCCACCCCCTCCACCACCGCCGCCCCAGCCACCGCTTCCCTCCCCGGCAACGCCAAAGGCAGGGGTCCTGCGGTAGAACATCTCACGGTGGAAAATCAGTGCGTAAATGACTGCCAGGCCGATCGTGACAAAAGTGATGACGGCAAGTCCGCAGATCGCCAGTCCGCAATAAATGGCAACTCGTTTCCCCTGGACCACGCCATAGATGATGTTGATCAGGCCGACGGCAAAGAAAATGAATATCACAGGTACCGGAAACAGGCTCCAGGAGAAAATCCCCACCCGGCTTTCACCGAAATACGTGTTGATGAAATCCAGCGGGGCCTCGTACCAGTGGCTGCGTGGAATCGTCCCGTCCGGCCCCAGCCTGGCCATCGCGGCTAGTTTTTCTATCCCCTCAATGATCCCCATCTCGTAACGCTCGTTCCTGAAATGTGGCAGGATCGCCCCGTCCATGATCCGCTGGCAATGCCCATCCCAGCGCCTGCCCCAGTCCTTGCCCAGCTCGATACGGGCTTTCCGATCGGCCCTGGAGATCAGCAGCAGGATCCCCCGGTTCTCACCGGTCTGTTTTTCGGTACCTATCTCCCACTCGTCAAACCACTGCTGGGCAAACGGCTGGATCTCCTCCCCGCTGTAACCAAAGGCAGCCATGCGGTGGATGGTGACCAGGATGATCGGCGTATTGTGGTCCTCCATGGCGGTTTGCTGTGCCCTGAAAACGCGGGCACGCATCTCCGCCGGGGCCGGCATCAGCAGGCTGGCGAAGTCCTGTACGAATTCTCCACTGCCGTTGATCGCCGGCACGGGAGGAATGCTGACCTCCGCGGCCGGCAACTGCGAAACAACAGCCCAGCAAACCACCAGAGCACGAAGAAGGCACCGCAGCATACTTTCCCAGCTCCGCGAGGGTTTCCTGTCCATGGCACGAGTATATCCCATCCATCTCCCCAGGGGCATCTCCTTTGTGAAGCTGGCTCGGCCTGGGCGTCATGGACGGTTCTCCCTGGTTGGCAGGCAACGATTCTTCGGTCTCTTGCTCGTCGACCTGTTTTTGATAGGGTAGGCGACGGTCGCCAGCATCATGGCCGGCCGAACCTGGACTCTTCTTCCACCTGACAGGCCCTGGCATGCGTGACCTCTGGCGTCCCCTGCTGCTGCTGGTACTCGTCCTGCTCGTACCGGTCGTCCCATTCCTTTTTTTTGGCCAGGCACTGGACTCCTGGATCCAGGGGATCATCAACGAGAACCTGTCCGCGTCATTCGTGATCCTGATTCTCTCCACCGACATCCTGCTTCCCATCCCCTCGAGCCTGATCAGCACGATGGGAGGGGTGAAACTTGGGCCGCTGGTGGGAAGCCTGGCCTCCATGGTCGGCATGACGATTGGTGCCGGCCTGGGGTACTGGCTGGCCCGCTGGTTTGGAGGGCCGCTGGTCCGTCGCCTTTCCAAGAAAAAGGACCTGGAGCGGGCAGAAAAAATCAATCATCATTTTGGACCCGGCATGATCCTGATCACCCGTGGCGTCCCGATACTGGCCGAGGCAAGTGTCCTGCTGAGCGGCATGCACGGGCTCCACTGGCGCCGTTTCCTGGTGCCGATGCTGGTCTCCAACCTGATCCTCTCCACGGGCTACTCCCTGATCGGTTATTATGCCGGTGCGATGGAATGGCTTTGGCTGGCACTAACCGCCAGTATTGCCATCCCGGTAATCCTGGCCCTGGTGGTCCAGCAAATCCAGCGACGAAACAAGAGTGACTCTCCATGACCGATCCCTCCCCCACGTCCGACCATCTTTCCCGTCTGCTGGAGCTTGAGGATCCCGCTGAGCTGGAGGTCGAGACGACAGCCGCCGGCCCGACCGGCAGCCTGCCACTCACCGACGAGATGCTCCGCACCTGGTCCAGTGGAGACCTTTTCGGTCTCACCCAGAGCGCGGGCATGGGCTGGAACCCCGAGGACCTGCTGGGGCCCCAGTACCTGGTGCTCAGTACGCAGGGAGGGGTCCGGGCCGACGATGGATCCGCCGTGGCACTTGGCTATCACACCGGTCACTGGGAAGTCGGCCTGCTGGTCCAGGCCGCGGCACGGCAGTTGAAGCAGGATGGCGCGGTCCCCTTTGCCGCCTACTGTTCCGACCCCTGTGACGGGCGAACCCAGGGGACGACCGGCATGTTTGACAGCCTGCCCTACCGCAACGATGCCGCCACGGTCCTGAGGCGACTGGCCCGCTCACTTCCCACGCGCCGGGGCCTGCTGGGAGTGGCCACCTGTGACAAGGGCCTGCCGGCCATGATGCTGGCGATTGCCGGCCTGCCCGGCCTGCCCGGGATCATCATTCCCGGAGGCGTCACGCTACCGCCGGAAGAAGGGGAAGATGCGGGCAAGGTCCAGACCATCGGGGCCCGCTACGTGCACGGGGAGATCACCCTGGAAGATGCCTCGGTGGCCGGCTGTCGAGCCTGTGGCACCGCCGGGGGGGGCTGCCAGTTCCTGGGGACGGCGGCGACCAGCCAGGTTGTCGCCGAGGCACTCGGATTGGCGCTTCCGCATTCGGCACTGGCGCCCAGCGGACAGAAAATATGGCTGGAGACCGCGGTCAAGAGTGCCCGGGCTGTCCAGCACCTGGATCAGCAGGGCCTGACCACAGCAGACATCCTCACCGATGACGCGATTCACAATGCCATGGTCGTGCATGCCGCCTGTGGAGGTTCGACCAACCTGCTTTTGCATATTCCGGCTATCGCCTTCGCGGCCGGTTGCCGAAGACCAACGGTGGAGGACTGGCAAAGTGTCAACCAGTCGGTTCCCCGCTTTGTCGACGTACTCCCCAATGGTCCCGAGTACCATCCCACGATTCGCTTCTTCCTGGCAGGAGGTGTCCCGGAAGTGATGCTCCACCTGGCCGCGCTGGACCTGCTCAAACTCGACGCCTTGACGGCCACTGGTCTTCCACTGGGAGAGGTGCTCGACGGCTGGAAACAATCGGCCCGCCGCCAGGCCCTGCAGGAACGACTTCGCCGGCAGGACGGTGTGGATCCCGCTGACGTGATTCTCCACCCGCAGCGTGCCCATGAAAAAGGTCTTACCAGCACCGTCTGCTTCCCCCGTGGGAACCTTTGCCCCGAGGGATCGGTGATCAAGGCAACGGCCATCGATCCGGAGGTGGTCGATGAGGATGGTGTCTACCGCAAGACCGGCCCGGCACGAGTCTTTACCCGCGAACGGGATGCGATCGCTGCGATCAAGGGGCAAGGGGAGACGTCGATCCAGGCAGGGGATATCCTGGTCCTGATCAGCCGTGGCCCGCTCGGTTCGGGCATGGAGGAGACCTACCAGCTTACCTCGGCCCTCAAGTTCCTTTCCTGGGGCCGCGAGGTGGCCATTGTCACCGACGCCCGCTTCTCGGGGGTCAGCACCGGCGCATGTATCGGCCATGTCGGCCCCGAGGCCCTGGCAGGCGGCCCGATCGGCAAGGTCCAGGACGGAGACATGATCCAGATTATCGTGGATCGCAACACGCTTTCAGGCTCCGTCGACCTGGTCGTCGAAGAGGGCCAGGTCATATCGGTGGAGGGCGGAACAGCACTCCTGGAGAGTCGGGCTCCACGACCTGACCTGGGGCCGGATGAGGATCTGCCGGCCGACACACGCCTGTGGGCTGCCATGCAACGTCTCGGTGGTGGTACCTGGGGCGGGTGTGTTTATGATGTGGATCGTATTGTTGAGGCGCTGGAAGCAGCACAACAGGCCACGAGCAAGGAACTCGAATGAAACCATCCCCACGTCATTTCCTCGCCGGCATGCTCCTGCTCCTGCTGCAGGTGGCATCGCTGCCTGGTGAAAACCCGAACTTACCGCGGCTGGACCCTCAGGGTGCCCGTGGAGCCCTGGTGATTGCCGGAGGGGGTTCGCTGCCATCGGCAGTCATCGATCGTTTTATCGCCACGGCCGGAGACAAAGAGGCCCACCTGGTGATCATTCCGACCGCCTCCAGCCGGGCAGATGACCCTGCCCTGGCAGAAGATCTTCTGGCACCCTGGAAGGACAAGCCGCATGCCTCGCTGCAGCTGCTTCATACACGTGACCGGGAGAAAGCGAATAACGCGGAGTTTCTCGAGCCGCTGACCAAGGCCACCGGTGTCTGGCTGATAGGTGGCCAGCAACAGCGAATCGCCGATGCTTACGTGGGGACACGTTTGGAAGAAGAACTATTCAAACTGCTTGACCGCGGCGGGGTGGTCGGTGGATCCTCTGCCGGGGCGGCAGTCCAGTCTCGTCTGATGATCGCCTCCGGACGGACCGAGGCAGTCATCTCGACCGGTTTTGACCTGCTCCCGGGCACGGTGATCGACCAGCATTTCAGCCAGCGCGGTCGCATCGGCCGACTGATGGGCGTGGTCGACAAGTTCCCCCGCCAGCTGGGACTGGGGATTGACGAATCCACCGCCCTGATCGTGGAGGGCCGCTTTATCCGTGTACTGGGATCCGGCTCCGTCACGCTCTGCCTGGGAAAGACCGAGCATCACAAGGCAGAGCAGCTTGTTTACAAGTCCGGACAGGTACTGGACCTGACCTCGATGCGACGTCTTGCCCGGGATCGGAACGGACCTCTTTTTCCTGCCAGTAAACCGGCAGCCCCACGGGTCAGGAGGGGGTCGCTGGTGATTGTCGGTGGAGGGGGTATGCCGGCCGACGTGGTCAGCCGGTTCATTGAACTTGCAGGCGGGCCGGATGCCCTGATCGTTATCCTGCCGACTGCCGTTCCGGATCCGATTCCAGCCAATGCAGGAGCCGCCTTCTTCGAGCGTGCGGGAGCGACCAACGTGAAGGTTTTGACGGCACGGCACCTGGAAGACGTTGAATCGGCAGAGAACCTCCGCTGGCTCAAGAAAGCAGACGCCATCTGGTTCGGTGGAGGACGGCAATGGCGGTTCGTGGATGCCTACGAGTCGACCAGGGCGGCCCCGCTGATGCACCGGGTGCTGGCCCGTGGCGGGGTGATCGGCGGCAGTTCTGCCGGGGCCTCGATCCAGGCCGAATTCCTGGCACGAGGAAACCCGCTTGGTAACCTGGACATCATGGCCCCCGGTTATACCCGCGGCCTCGGTTTCCTGCCCGGTGTCGCCGTGGACCAGCACTTCGCCCAGCGGAACCGTTTTCCGGACATGGCGTCCCTGGTTGACCGTCACCCGCAGTTGCTTGGAATCGGTATCGACGAGGCAACCGCGCTGGTGGTCCAGCAAAGTGTGGGGACGGTCATGGGGAAGGGCCAGGTTCATTTCTATGACTGGCGAACCAGGCCGTCAGAGGGTGAAACAGATCATCTCTCACTGGAAAAAGGAAAACAGTACGACCTCGAGAGTCGATCCGTGGTCACCGAACCACCGGCCAGCGAGACGGAACCAAAGGACCGGCCAGGCCGTTAAACGAAAAGGACACGATGCCCGACCCCGGCCGGAGAAAATCGCGCAAAGGACGTTCGGCCGGGTGGCTGTTCATCAGCCCCTGGCTGCTGGGCCTCGTGCTGCTTTTCATTTTCCCCTTTTTTGCCTCCCTCTACTGGTCCTTCTGCCGCTACGACCTGCTCTCTTCACCCGAGTGGATTGGCACGGAACATTACCGGCGAATTGCGGCGGAAATATGGAACGGGGACGGTTTTGGTAACGCGCTCTGGAACACGATCTACTATGCCGCGCTGAGTGTTCCACTCTCGATCATCACGGCCGTGCTGCTGGCGGTCATGCTCTCCTGGCGAATCCGTGGCCAGGCGATCTTTCGAACCCTCTTCTTCCTTCCCTCGATCATCCCCCTGGTCGCCTCCTCGATCCTCTGGCTCTGGCTGCTGGATCCCCAGGACGGCCTGGTCAATCACCTCCTGGGCTGGTTCGGCGCCCCTCCCCAGCTCTGGTTCCAGGGAACCCAGGAAGCGGCCCATCCAGGAACCCTGCTCGAGTTTGGCTCCAAGGACGCGCTCGTTTTGATGAGTACCTGGGGCGTGGGCAATTTCATGCTGATCTACCTGGCCGCGCTGGGAGATGTCCCACCACAGCTCTACGAGGCTGCAGCCCTGGATGGTGCTGGCCGTGGACGTCGCTTCTGGCATGTCACCCTGCCGATGCTCTCCCCGCTGATCCTCTTCAACCTCGTGCTTGGCCTGATCAAGTCATTCCAGGCCTTCACCCAGGTCTACCTGGTGAGTGAGGGAACCGGGGAACCAGTCGGTTCCACGCTGCTGCTCTCGCTCCATCTTTTCCTGGCCGCTTTCCAGGACCTGGAAATGGGGTACACCTCGGCCATGGCATGGATCTTGTTTGTTGTCCTCTTCATCGCCACGATCCTGCTCTTCCGGTCGTCGCGGCACTGGGTTCACTACCGCACGAGCCTGGGAGGATAGCCATGCAAAAATCCCTTCGAACCTGGTTCCTGTTGGCCCTGCCGCTGATCCTGGCGGGCAGCCTGGCAACCCTGGCCTGGATCACCCGGCCCCAGTCCGAGATACCAGAGGGACGGGAGGAGGTTGTCTTCTGGCACTTCTGGGGCGGTACCGACCGGGCCGTGGTGGAAGACATTGTCGACCGTTTTAATCACAGCCAGCAGCAATACCATGTCCGCGCCGTGGCCATGCCTGGAAATAACCTCGACATGAAAATGTTCCTGGCAGTGACCGGCGGGGATCCTCCCGACCTGATCAACCAGGATGATCCGATCGTTGCCGACTGGGCTCATCGTGGGGCACTGATGCCGCTGAAAGAGATTGCCACGGAGGAGGAAGTCCGGCAGCTGCAAGACTGGCTGTTTCCGGCTGCCCGGGAACTGGGAAGCTACCAGGGCCAGCTTTATGGGCTCTGCAACGGGCTTGATATCCGCGCCCTTTACTACAACCGCGAGCTGATCAGGGAGCGGACCGGCCAACCGGCCCCGGAGCGGCTGGAGAGTATTGAGCAGCTCGATGAGCTGGCGGCGGCATGCGTGCAGCGGGAGGAGGGGAGACTGACATCCCTGGGCTACCTGCCCGACCCGCGCCGCCTCTGGGCCTGGGGTGTTGTCTTTGGAGGACGATTCACTGACGAAAGCGGGAAAGTGACCTGTGACAACCCGGAGATCGTCCAGGCACTCCAGTGGATGGTCCGTTACCGGGAGCGATGGGGCGCTGATACGCTGGCGGCATTTCGGCAGGGGGACCAGTCCCTTCCTGGCAAGACCTTTCCCCTGCTGGCCGGCCGTTACGCGATCGTGATGGATGGACAATGGCGGGTACGGGATATCCCGGCAGATCGATCCCGGGAGTTCGGGGTCTGGCCACTGCCATCCCCCGCTGGCACGTCACCCCAGGCCGAGGGCTGGGTCAATGGCAATCTCTTCCTGGTCCCTCGTGGCTGCCGGACTCCACGGGGCGCATGGGAATTCATGAAATTCTGGAGCGGGTTCGGTGGCAGGGAGGCAGAGGCTGCCAGGACCTGCAGCCAGGGTGGCTGGATTCCCTCCTCGCAGCAGGTGGTGGACCAGCCACAATTCCAGCAGTATCTCCGGGAAAACCCTCTGTTTGCCAGGTTCGTCCAGCTCGCGGCAGGTGACCAGGTACCGACGCCCGTCATTCCAGGTGCGCGAATGTACTACCGGGAAGTCAACCAGGCGGCAGAACGTGCGCTCTACACCGATGACCCGGCAGATGCCGGTTCGCTCCTGGGGGCAGCAGCCCGCAAGGTCCAGCAACACATGGACCGGATCCAGGGGCAGCGGGAGGAGCCATGAAATTAACACGTCCTCCCCGCTGGGGCATCCTGCTACTGCTGGCCACCACGCTGCTATTCTCCATCCCGCTCATCTGGATGGTACTTTCCAGCCTCAAGCCCGCCGGGCAACTGACCGAGGATCCCTACTCACTGCTCCCGGAAAGCTGGCAATGGACCAATTACTCTGAAGCTCTCCATTCCATGCCGTACCTGGTCTACCTGGCCAACTCGCTTTTACTCTGTACCGGAACTGTGATCGGCAGCGTACTCTCCTGCTCGCTGGTCGCCTATGGTTTCGCCCGCCTTCGCTGGCGGGGACGACGCCTGCTGTTCGGCATCCTGATTGCAACCATGCTGCTTCCATGGCACGTCACCATGATTCCCCGCTTCCTGCTGTTTCGTGAACTGGGATGGTACAACCACCTGACCGCACTCATTGCGCCCACGTTTCTGGGCGATGCTTTCTTCATCTTCCTGCTACGCCAGTTCTTCCTCTCGATCCCGGAAGAACTCAGCGAGGCTGCCCGGCTCGACGGGCTGGGGGAGTGGGGGATCTTCTGGAAGATCATCCTGCCCCTCTCCAAACCCGCCCTGGCCACGGTGGCCCTGTTCCAGTTCATCGCGACCTGGAATGACTTCGGCGGACCATTGCTTTACCTGAACGATCCTGACCGCTTTCCGCTGGCCTACGGGCTGGAGCAGTTTGTCAGTTCCTACTCGGATCAGACGCACCTGCTGATGGCAGCGGCCGTCCTGTTCACGCTGCCTGTGATCGTGCTGTTCCTGTTTACACAGCGAACATTCCTGCGCGGGATCAGCACGGCAGGGCTGAAGCAGTAGGGACGGCGCAGACCTGCCGGGATGAGAAGGGGCAGTGAACCTGGCCAGCACACCTGTACTGGAAAGAGGCTATTTCTTGCGGTGCCGGATCTTGGCACGCATGCGTCGCTTCTTGCGACCAATCTTGCGACGGCCTTTTCCTGTTTTCTTCGTTCCCACTCAGTCACTCCTCAGCCAAGATTCAACTGCCACGCTGGCACTTCCAGAACAAATTATGTTAGCAAACAGATCCCTGCAGGGGGAGTGGTGGAGTGCATGAGATCTTCTGGAAGCACTTCCCGCCTGCTTGTTCCTCCCCCTGCACTGGAGTTAAATACTGCCAGATCGAGTACTTCCGGAGAATCCTGACGATGCTTACATTATCCCGATTACTGCCATGCCTGGTGATCTTGATCCCTTCCACACTGATCGCCCAGGAAAACTACCCGCTCGATCCAGATTCCCAGCGGCAGGAGGGTGTGCCGGTGGGAACAGTCACCAAGCATCGCTGGGAGAGTACCGCTTTCTTCCCGGGGACCGTGCGGGACTACTGGATCTACGTTCCGGCCCAGTACAAGGCCGACACACCCGCCGCGGTGATGGTCTTCCAGGATGGTGGCGGATATGTCAATGAAAAAGGGAGTTTCAAGACACCGATTGTCTTTGACAACCTGATTCACAAGGGCCAGATGCCGGTCACCATAGGGATTTTTCTAAATCCAGGCGTCCTCCCCGCCACCGCAGAGGGAGCCAAGCCGCGTCGCAACCGCAGTTTCGAGTATGACAGCCTGGGCAGTCGGTATGCCAGTTTCCTGCTCAAGGAAATCCTGCCGTCGGTTGGCACACAGTACAACCTCACGGAAGATCCCGAGATGCGGGCGATCGGGGGTATCAGCAGTGGTGGCATCTGTGCCTGGACGGTCGCCTGGGAACGGCCCGACGCATTCCGCAAGGTACTCAGTCACGTCGGAAGCTTCACCAATATCCGTGGCGGGCATGTTTACCCGGCACAGATCCGCAAGGCAGAACACAAGCCGATCCGTGTTTTCCTCCAGGAAGGTGAAAACGACCTGGACAACCTGTTCGGGAGCTGGCCGCTGGCAAACCGCCAGATGGCTGCCGCCCTGGAGTTCGCCGGTTATGACTACAAGTTCGTGATGGGCAAGGGCGGGCACAACAGTCGCCATGGAGGAGCCATCCTGCCCGAGTCACTTCGCTGGTTATGGCAGGACGTGGTCAAGTAAGAGACTCAAGTCCCCAAAGAAAAGAGGCGGTTCGATGAAGTTTTCAAGAGCCCTACCGATCGTGCTCCTGCTCCTTGCGGTCCAGCCACTGGCAGCCCAGGACATGCCACTGAGCCAGGTCTTGATCGACGACAAGCCATGGCAACTGGTGGGGGAGGGCTACCAGTTCACCGAGGGTCCCGCGGTAACCCGTGACGGCGCTGTCTACTTCACCGATGTTCCGGCCAACACGATCTACCGCATTGGTGATGACGGGAAGCCGGTCGTTTTCATCAACAACAGTGACCGTACCAGCGGGTTGATGTTCGGTCCGCTGGGCCTTTACGGATGCAGCAGTACCAGCCGGTCGATCCTGTTATTTAATCCGGCCGGGGAGAAAAAAATATTCTGCCAGAACGTCACCAGCAACGACCTGGTGGTGACCAGCCAGGGAGCTGTTTACTTCACGAACCCGGCCAACAACAGTATTCACCATGTTTCCCCGGATGGAGAAAGCAGGGTCGTGGACGAGGGGATAGAGTTTCCCAACGGGCTGATCCTCTGGCCGGACCAGCAGACCCTGGTCGTGGCAGACATGAAAGGTGCCCATCTCTGGAATTTCCGCATTGAGAAAGACGGGAGCCTGAGCCACAAGCAACCGTACTCCACCATGCAGCTTCCGGTAGGGAAATCGGCGAGTGGAGCGGATGGAATGACCGTCGATCGAGACGGCCGAATTTACGTCGCGACCGAACTGGGGATCCAGGTGTTCGATACCCAGGGGCGACTCAGCGGGATCATTGGCAGGCCCCAGGCCAAGTTTCTTTCCAACATTGTCCTCGGCGGCCCCGACTTCAATCTGCTCTACGCTACCTCCAGCGACAGGGTCTACCGGCGGCAGGTCAAGGTCAGCGGCTTCCCCTTCTGGAAAAAGGACTAGCGAGACTTCCAGTCCACGCCCGAGAGGCTGGAAATCGCCAGTTGCAGTGCGTGGGTTCCATCCCGGCCATGCCCCTGGGCCTGGAGGGCAAGGTAAAGTTGCTTGGCCAACGCCAGCCCAGGCAGGGAAAGCCCCATCTTGTTCGCCTCATCCAGGGCGATTCCCATGTCCTTGATGAAATGTTCCACAAAAAAACCGGGGTCGAAGTTCTTGTCAATAATACGTGGCCCAAGGTTGTTGAGCGACCAGCTTCCGGCAGCCCCGGAACCGACAGATTGCATCACGGTCGGCAGGTCAAGACCTGCCTGGTGGGCGTAAAGCAGGGCCTCGCAGACGCCGATCATGTTCGTCGCGATCAGTGTCTGGTTGACCATCTTGGTATGCTGGCCGGCTCCGGCAGCTCCCTGGTAGACAATTGTCTGTCCCATGGCTTCCCAGCATGGCTGCAGTGCCTCCACCACATCCTGGTCTCCACCAATCATGATCGAAAGCGTCCCGTTGGTGGCTCCCACATCCCCCCCGGATACCGGTGCATCGACACTGTGCACTCCCCTGGCACTTGCCGCCTCGTAAATCTCCACTGCCAGGGACGGTTCACTGGTGGTCATATCGACAAGGATATTTCCCTCCTGGCAACCGGCCAAAGCGCCATCCTCATCCAGCATTACGGCCCGGACATCCCGGGGAAAACCGACAATGGAAAAAATCACATCACTCTGTTCGGCCACCTGGCGAGGAGAGTCTGCCCAGGCAGCACCTTTCTCCAGTAACGGTTCGGCCTTGTCCCGGCTGCGCGTGTAGAGCGTCGCCTGGAATCCCTTATCGACCAGGTGCCCGCACATGCTGGCCCCCATCACGCCCGTGCCAATCCATCCGATACGTGTGGAACCGGGAACAACACTGATTTCACTCATTTTCAAGACCCTTCACTACGCTGCCATCGGACGAGTTTGTAATAATTTCCTTGCCGGCGAGAAACGAGCTGTGACTCGATTTACCAGCGATCGGTAGGCCGGTTGATGATCTCTCCAAGCACGACCGCCTGGGCCATTCCCTGTGGTGTCTTCAACATCGAGGCAATCAGCTTGGCAAAATCCGGCGGCGGGGTTTCAGCCTGGATGTGCAGTTGCTCGTAAGCATCCTCATGCTCCAGTCGTCCCAGGTCATGGGCCGTATGCGCAATTTGCTCGGCTGCGCCCTCCTGTTCAAGCTGTCCCACCTTGTGGCCAAAACCTTCCTCAACATCCAGAGAGGACTGGAGATGGCGCTGGGAGAGGTCGCCGCTGGCAGGGAGCATGTTGGCGACGAGGTCGACCGGTTGTGCCTGGGGCTGGAGGATCTGGGCTGGATGGAGGTCCACCACTTCTTCTTCCACTGCTGCAGGCCCCCCCTGGGCACGCTGCATCTGCGATTCCATAAGCTGGCGTAACATCTTCTCCAGGTTGACCATCGAAATATTCTCCTACCCGGAGGTCGTGTTAGCACCGCCAGCAATGGTCTGCCGCATGGAAGTATCGGCCTGGACATTACGCAACTGGTAATACTGCATGATTCCCATCTTGGTCGAACGGAAGGCGTCGGCCATCGCCTTGGGAACCTCTGCCTCGGCTGCCACAAGCTTGGCCCGGCACTCCTCCACCTTGGCTTGCATTTCCTGTTCCATGGCAATCGCCATGGCGCGTCGACCCTCGGCCTGGGCGCGGGCGACCCGTGTATCCGCTTCCGCCTGGTCCGCCTGTAACCGAGCGCCAACATTCTGGCCAACGTCAATGTCGGCAATATCGATCGAGACGATCTCAAAAGCGGTCTGGGAATCCAGCCGCTTGGCCAGGACCGCCTTGGAAATCGTGTCCGGGTTTTCCAGTACCTTTGCATGCGTTTCGGAGGAACCAATGGCACTGACAATCCCTTCACCAACCCGGGCGATAATTGTCTCTTCCTCGGCCCCGCCGATCAGTTGTTGCAGGTTGGCCCTCACCGTCACACGCGCCTTGACTCGCAACTGGATACCGTCCTTGGCAACCGCATCCAGTGTCATTTTCCCAGATCCGGGTGCGGGGCAGTCAATCACCTTGGGATAGACACTTGTCTGCACCGCTTCAAGCACATTACGGCCCGCCAGGTCAATCGCCGTCGCTTCTCGGTAGGTCAACTGGATGGTCTTCGCCTTGCGGGCAGCAATCAGGGCTCTCACCACCAGCGGAACATTCCCCCCGGCAAGCAGGTGACCTTCCAGTTCCGTCGTGTTGAAATCATCATCGGTAAACCCGGCCTGCACCGCCATGATCTTTGACTGCACGATGGTCTTGGGATTGACCTTGCGAAAGGTCATTCCCAGCAGGTTCCCGATCGTGATATTCGCCCCGGTCAGGACGGACTGAATCCAGAGCCGAAAGTAGGCCATGAAAACAATGAAGATAAACAAGAAGACGACAACCAGGGCGATCCCAACAATCATCCCCCATGGCGGTGGTTCAGCCAGCAGACCAAAGCCTGGCATCACGCTCTCGGCTTGACCTAGAAGACCGGTGAAAGATGTCATGGCTTCGCCCCTGAAAAGAACGCTAAACCCGGAGAATAAAAATGATTTGGCATGTTGCCCGGAGCCTGCGTTTTAACCTGCCGGTGTCTTGTTTTCAAGTAAACCAAACACCGGCAGCAGGAGAATTAGCCAAAGGGATCCTCGAAGGAGGAATCGTCGACCACAATGCCAATATCGTCCGACATCGAAATGTCTTCGCTCCCGGGCGCGGCCTCTGTTTCGCCGTCTGCGACCGGTCGCACGAGGATTCGATTCCCATCCGCGGTGATGATCACGACCTGGACTCCCTTCTCGATCAGCAGCCCCTGGCTGACCGCATCATAAGCCCTGTTATCCACCACCACCTGGCCGTTGGGCATCATCTGTTTCCTGACCACACCGTGGCGTCCGACCAGGTGGGCATACTGGTTCTGCGGATCATCCTCATCCCTGACCACGTCCGGAATAAGAATCGCCCGACCAATCGGCGTGTTCGGCCACCACTTGAGCATCGCGCCCACCAATATCGGTACGAGAATAGCCACGCAGACCAGCGAGACGGTTCCGACCATCTGGCCTCCCTTGAAAGCCACGACCACGCCGGCAATGATCGAGAGCCCGGCAAAAAGAGCAAGGACACCGTGCGAGGGAATAAATGTCTCCAGGACGATCAAGCCCATGCCACCAAGAATCAGGATCGCTGCCCAGACAATAGGAGTCATCTTTTTCTCTTCTGCTTCCTAGGCTTCGTCTAGTTTCCTGCGCACCAGAACACGGTTTCCGGTCACCTCGGCGACGACAACTTCCACGTCCGTTTCAATCATCTCCCCATCACTCACCACGTCAACAAGCTTTTCATCCAGTCTCACCTTGCCTGACGGGGAGAGCGGGGTGGTGGTGACCCCCTCCAGGCCGACCAGGTGGTCCAGGTGAACCACGGCCTCATTCCATTCGATCAACTCGCGATCCTTCCCCGTCGGCGGCTGGACGGCAAAGCGATGAAAAAAGCTCGTGTGTGGCAGGTAACGGCTCATCATCATGGCCGCGCCGATCAATCCCACGCAGATGATACCGACCGAGAGCATCGAACTCGCGGTCTGCCCCATTTGATACTCGTTCCGGGGTATAACAAATGTCTGGCTGGCCAGCACGATGGAACAGAGAACCATCAGGCCTCCCCCAATGCCGAAGATGCCGACCCCCGGCAGCAGAAAGATTTCAATCCCAATGAAAACCAGGCCGCCCACGAAGAGGGCAACTTCCAGCCAGCCGGCAGTCCCATTCAGGAACTGGATCCAAAAGAAGAGCAGGAAACAAAGGCAGGAGACAAACCCCGGGACTCCCAGGCCGGGTGCCGATGCCTCGGTCATCATCGCCATGAAAGCGACAAAAAGCAGCAACCGTCCGAACCAGGGTTCGTTCGCCAGCCGTTCAATCGTATCGATCAGCCAGGGTGTCTTGGCGTGCTCGAGTGTCTCTTCCAACTGGTAAATCCGGCTCACATCATCCACATTCTGAGCCACGTGCTGGGCGAGGTTGAGTTCCAGGGCATCGGTGCTTGAAAGGCCCTCGGAGGTATCCAGCAGAGGCCCTCGATCCCACTGGACTCCCAGGGGGTGCTCGACAAACTGGTCCTCGTTCCAAAATCGCTTGTCTCCTGTCGCCAGGTTCTCGTACTGGTGGATCACGATATCCTGGCTGACAAGGGCAAGCAGGAGCGACCAGTCCCGCCCTTTCTCCTCGGCAATACGACGAAGAACCAGTTCCACGTTCTGGAGCTCGTCCCCGATCGGCACGACTTCCCCAGGACCGCCCAGGGTGGATCCCTCGAGCATCACCAGTTCGTCACAGGACGAAACGATAATGGCAGCATCCGACCGCGCCTGTCCAGTGATCACGGCGACGGTAAGAATTTCCGGATCATCGACAGCAAGCAGGTCATTCGCCAGGTCCACGCTTGCATCCAGGTCGCCTCCCGGGCTATCAATCACGACCGCCACAAGCTGGAGAGATTCCGTCGCAAGCTCCTCCTGCAGGGTTCGCCTGAGCGTGCCAATCTTGCTCGCGGAGATACGCCCGTTGATTTCAATCTGCACCCCACGATCTCGGCCTCCCGTTCCCACCTTCTCCCGAATAGAGCCCGGGGGCACCCGCAACGTGTCTGCCAGTTCCCGCCGGTTGGTGGCCAGGTGGCTGATGAGCCGGTCGTCACCTGCCAGCCAACGGCCCTCCAGCAGACCTGCTTTCCCTGGTGCCATCAGCGTATCGACCCGGACGACCTCTCCGTCCGCGGTCAATTGATCCAATTGCTCCTGGTGGACAAATAGCACGTCCTCCGGGGTTTCCACCCGGTAGACGGCAAGAGCCGGGTCCAGCATCCCCATCACCAGTGGCAGGGGCAGGATCCGCCGACGACCACTAATATCCTGGTAGGCACCACGCAACGAATCATCGATCACTCTTTCAATCACACCGGCATCTCCCAGTTCGGCAGCAGGTGCCATGACCAGCTGCTCACATGCCAGCACGGCAAGCACTGCGTGACCCCGCACCGATTCTGGCAGGTAGGCAATCGTTCGAACCCCCTGCAATTCCCCGCCGGTCAGAAAACGGGCCAGCGAGAGAGCACGTTCAAATTCCGTGCCCTCGGCAGCCCGACCTGGGCGACTGGAAAACTCGAAGATCAGCAACGGGCGCTCGTCATTGTCATCCAGCGATTCGGTCAGCTTTCTTGCCGCACGCTTGATCTCCATGTCCCCGGTACCGGTAAGCGGAAGCAGCACACGCACCAGGTGAACAGCCGCAGCGGGATCTTCCTGTCCGGGACAGACTGTCGTCCATGCGGACAGTCCCAGGAGCAGGCAGCAGAGTGAAATACACAAGCGGGCTGGGTGAGGCACCGTGAAAAACTCCCTCAAGCTGGAAGCGACACACCTGATTATACCACTCGCTCGCCACCTGGGTGACCAGCCAGCAAGAAACCGATGCTTAACGGGATCCTGGCAGGGGGTTCCGCTGGGCCTGTTGAGCCGGGGCCTGGCGAACTTCCTTCCGCCAACCCCGGGGCACCGCTGGCTGGTAGAAGTTCCGCTGAAAGACTTTCAAGAGGTCCAGCGACGTATTGAAATTGACTTCCCGGTCATTGAACTGAAAAACAGTCCGGCTGGTGTTTTTTCCCGGCCGGTAATTTCGATCGAAGATCACCAGCCCCTTGGGCAGAACCCGCTGGCGGTCCATCACGATATGCACCTTGAGGAAATTCCCCGCGTCCTCCAGGGTCCGGGGATAAGCTTCCAGCCAGATCTCTTTCTCCTGGACCTTTTCCGGCGTGATGGCCCGCAACCAGTATCGTCGGCGAATGTCATCTGCATTGGCACGGAACATGAATGGTAACGGCCCTTGATCGATCGCCTTGCCCCGCATCTCGGCCGGCAGGATCTGCTGCACGACCAGTTTTCGCTGGGCATCAAACTCGTAAACCGACTGGCCATCACACACCCAGTGCTCCCGGTAATCCCCTTCCAGTTCAACATACCTGGGTTTACCACCCACCTGCATCGGTGCCTGGTAAGTCAACACCTTCTCTACCTGGAACAGCCCCTTGTCCGGGCTGGCATACTTGATCAAGCCGGTACTGTAACGCTTGGCCGCCGTTGCCGGCCCAAAGACCGAATCGAATTCCCAGCGTTGGAAGCCGCAGCGGTAGACCGTGACATCATTGGAACGCCGTTCCCAGACTTCCAGTACCTTGTCCAGGTACTGCTGGTGCTCCACGGGCAGGGGAATAAAACTGGGAGATCCCAGCGCCGGTGAACTGGCGGCAGGGGGCCCGGGCTGCTGGGCGGCCAGGGGGCTGGAAGCCAGGATCAGCAGGGGCAGGAGCAGGCGGAGACAAAAATGCGCCATGAAACCATCCCTGTTGGCGTGCCTGGAGAACCAATCCGTGCCCCATCCCGCTCCTTCATGGAGCGAGCAGGTGCCGATTCTATCAGGATACAAAAAATCTCCCTAGGCCGGTTTCAACAGCCAATCCAGCAATGGCTGCTGGTCGGTAAAGCAATCAAAGACATGGTCGGCACGTTCCACACCGGTGAGCGTGCTTCGATCCCTCCCGCGAGCAAACAGGGCAGAGCGTGCTCCCGCCTGCCTCCCTGCCTCAATGTCAAAAACATAGTCGCCAATCATCACCACCCGGGCAGGTTCCATCTGCCAGCGCCGGCAGATCTCCTGGATTCCCCAGGGAGACGGTTTGATCGGACCGTCGTCACGTGAGAGCACATGATCCCAGCAGTCTGGCAGCGTGGCGGCAATCGTCGCCAGCGCGCAGTCGCCACGGTTACGAGTCAGGATGGCAAGTCGCAGACCATCGGCAACCAGTTGGGCAAGCAGGTCGACCACGCCCGGGTAAGGTGCTGCACGCTGGACTCCCTCCCGCTCATGCCGCAAAAGAACCTGGTCACAATCCGACCGGCGCTGGCCGGTCATCCCTTCCAGGGATTCCAGGATGGGAGCCCCCGGGGCAATGCCCATGTCCGTTCGCATCTGTTCAAAATCCAGCCCGGAATCGACAAGGGTCCCGTCCAGGTCAAAAATGACGCCCTCCAGGTACACGAGACACCCCCCTTCGTTGTGACCGGTTTCCCCAGCAGTCCGATGGACAATCCACTGAAAGACGACCATCATAATCGATGGCCCCGGCTTACCGAATCACAAGGGAGCCAGGATTTTCACCCCCCGCTGGAAGCGAATCCTGCATGAGATGGCTCATCGCCCACCTTCTGTTCTTACCCTCGCTGGCCTGGAACATGCTGCTGGGACGGGTGCTGCGTCTTCGCCACTGGTGGGATCCGATTGACGACCACGTGATCCTGGGGGCTCGCCCCTTCGCCCGGGACGTGGCCCGACTGGAGAAACTGGGAGTCACGGCCGTCGTGAACACCTGTGAGGAGTACAGGGGGCCGGTCAAGCAGTACGAGGAATACCAGATCGAACAGCTCTGGATCCCCACGATTGACTTCACCCCCCCCTCGCTGGAGGATGTCTGCAAGGGGGTCCGTTTCATTGAGCACGAGTCGGCCGGAGGAGGCAAGGTCTACGTGCACTGCAAGGCCGGGCGGGGTCGTAGTGCGACGGTCGCCCTCTGCTGGCTGATGGTAGCCCACGACATGACCGTGGACGAGGCCCAGCAACGACTCCGGGAGCGACGGCCTCATGTCCTTCGCGGGTTACCCCAGCGGACCGTTGTCCAGCAATTCCAAAAGCTCGTGCAGGATGGCGAATGGGACAACCAGTACACCAGTACGCACGAGGATTAGTCTCCAGCGTTTATCCCCCGAAGACAGTGCAGGCCCGTTCTATCGCCGTTGCCAGGAATTCAACCTCCTGAAGCGTGTTGTAGATGTAAAAGCTGGCCCGGCAACTGGCTGCGAGTTCCAGGCGGTCATGCAGTGGCATGGCACAATGGTGCCCGGCGCGAATCGCAACCCCCTGGCTGTCGAGCGCCTGTGCCAGGTCATGGGGATGGATCCCCTCCACCATGAAACTGACAACCCCTGCAGATTCCGAACCTGCTGGCCCAAGCAACTGAAGCTTCTCGATGGCGGCCAGCTGCTGCCGGGCTGCCTCGGAAAGCTTCTGCTCGTGCCGGTGGATTGCCTCCAGGCCAATCTCCTGCAGGTACTCGATCGCTGCCGACAACCCCAGCACCTGGGAGATCGGCGGAGTTCCAGCTTCAAAACGAGCCGGTACCCCGGATGCTTCAAAACCGTCCTGCGTGACCCGGTGGATCATCCCCCCCCCGCCCTGGAAAGCCGGCATCTGTTCGAGGATGGAAGCTTTGACATAAAGCACTCCCACGCCGGTAGGGCCAAGCATCTTGTGACCGCTGAAGGCCAGGAAATCCACACCAAGCTGCTCCACACTGACTCGCATGTGCGGTACTGCCTGGGCTCCATCCACCAGGACCAGGGCACCCTGCTGATGTGCCAGGTCGACAATCTCCTTGAGCGGATTGATCGTCCCGAGCACATTGGAAACCGCTGTAACTGCCAGCAACCGGGTTCGTTCGTTTAACTGGTCACGCAGCGAGTCCATCTCCAGCCGGCCCTGGTCATCGATGTCCACCCAGCGAATACGGGCCCCGGTCCGTTCTGCCAGCTGTTGCCAGGGAACAATATTG
>CAYYZW010000243.1:0-6025 GCA_964476375.1 uncultured Pirellulaceae bacterium | reverse complement strand
ACAGTGCAATAACTGCCAGTGTTTGGGCGGTATCACTTATGTCATTCATATCCACGTCGATTCCCCGAGTTGCACGGCCGCTGACGGTGATCTGGGATTCCCCGACGACCACGTCGCAGCCCATCTCGGAAAGGCATTCCGCAAATCGGACATCTCCCTGGATGCTGGTCGAACCAAGCCCGGAGACGGTCACCCGCCCTCCCGTGATCGCCGGTATCGCCAGGAAGTAACTGGCGGCCGTTGCGTCAGGTTCCACGGTGTATTCGCATGCGGTGTAGGGTTTCGGAGCGGGAATGCGGAAACCGTCACGAATATCTCCAGCGACAACGACGCCAAAAGCCTTCATGACCTCCGTTGTGATATGAAGATAGGGGGCCGAGACGCCGACCCCGCTGGTCTGTATATGCATGGGCCCTGCAGCCAGTGGTGCGGCCAGCAACAGGCCACTGGTAAACTGGCTTGACTGGCTTCCATCGATCGTGGCGGAACCACCAGGCAGGCCCGCGGCGTTGATTGCAACAGGCGGGCACCCATTATCGCCGCAGCGGATGTCGACTCCGAGGCCCCGCAACGCTTGCACCAGTGAAAGAATCGGGCGCTGCCGCATCCGTGGCACTCCATCAATCGTGATGCTTCCCCGGCCGAGGCAGGCGGCGGGGGTAAGAAATCGCATGCTTGTTCCGCTATTCTCCACCTCCAGAATATGGTCGCCTGTAGAGAGCGCACCCCCGGTGCCAGCAATCTGGATCGTACCGGCGTCGAGGCTTCCCTCGCTTGTTGCGCCCAGCGTGGCGAGGGCGTCGAGCATGACACGGGTATCGTCGCAGTTGAGCACGCCGGTGAGCCGGGAGATCCCCGGTGCCAGGGCAGCGCACACCAGGGCACGATTGGTGATGCTCTTGGAGCCTGGGGGACGGACGGTGCATTCAACCGGGCCGGAGGGGCGTCGTACGGCGTACAGGTCGTCCACGTGAATGCCCCTCGACGCCATGACCTACTCAGTAATCTTCCAGATATGTTTGTCGGTACAAACAAACATCGCATCGCCCGAAACGGCGGGGGTTCCCTGGACAACCTCACCGAAGGCGTTTTCTGCAACGAGCGTGCCGGTTGTCCCGGTGGAGACTACCTGGGCCTCGCCGTCCTGGTTAATGAAATAGACGTGGCCCCCCGCGACAATAGGGGATGCCCAAAAACGGCCGTTCAGCCGAACTTGCCATTCCAGTTCGCCCGTTTCCAGGTCCGCGCATTTGGCGATCGAGCCGCTAAGTAGGTAAACCTTGCCATCGTGCACCACCGGGCTTGCGCCATTCATGCCAAGGCGATTGGAAGTCCAGGCAATTTCCGGTTTGGCTTTCCCCTTGGTGACCCGAAGTGCCGTTAAACCATTCGAGCCGAGGAGTATGAGATCGCCAGCAAGCGTTGGGGAGGGGATGGTGCCGCACGCGAGGTCCATTTCCCAGAGGACCTTTCCGGTGGCCGCCTCGTACGCGGTCACTCCTGCCGGGGACTGCAGCAAAACCGCCGGCTGCCCGGCGGGGCCCTGGATCACGATGGGGGAGGCCCAGTTTGCCCGTTCGCCGCGGGGCGCTTCCCATAGTTGTTCACCAGTCCGAATATCAATGCCGGTGGCAAAAGAATTCCCCTGGTTTTCCGCCTGGATGACCACGACGTTACCCGCAATGGTCGGAGAGGAGGACATCCCTACATCATTCCCCGCTTTGGAAAAATCCAATGCCAGGCCCCGGTACCAGAGGAGATTTCCCTCGAGATCCAGGCAGACGAGATCATTGGACGAAAAGAAGGCGACCACCCTTTTCCCATCACTGGCAGGAGTCGGCGCGGCAACGGAACTCGAGGGGTGGGTGTAGGTGCGCCCTGTGGCCCAGAAATCACGACGCCACAGCTGCCGTCCACTGACTGCATCGACACAGAGGACATAAAGCCGGTTCTGCTTGATGCCCCCACTGCGTGTCACAAATACGCGGTCTCCGACCACGATGGGCCCGGACGCTCCCTTTCCGGGAATGGCCGTTCGCCAGCCGACGTTGTTGTTTTCGGACCATTCAAGCGGTATTCGCGATTCTCCGGCGGCGCTGTTGCTATTGGTTCCGCGGAACTGTCGCCAATCCGCCCCGACGGCCGCCGTGGTCAACAGGAGAGCCGCGGGCAGGGTCAAGGGGCCAAGAGTTTTCGTAGATGCCATCGTTTTTTTCTCCTCGCTTCTGTTTTCACGTGGTATTCGTTGAGGCGTCAGGGGTTCTGATTTGCCAGGATCGCAGTGCCGTATTGGTCGCAAACCCGCAGTTGGAATTGCCACCGCTGGGCCCAGTCCTCGGTCTGCTCATTCTGGGCCACCTTGATGAGGATGACGTTCCGGCCTTTTTTGACCTCCCCCTTGGCAATGTATTGGTCTATCGACGTGGAGGCGTGATAAACATGGTTGCTTGTAAGCAATTGTCCGTTCAACCAGACCTTGTTTCCGTTGATGCAGCCAAGCCGCAGGTCCACCGGCCTTTTCTCGGCTGAGTGAAAAATGGCGTGAGCATAACAGATGGCGCCCTTGTGTTTTCCCATCACCGCATTCAGGTCAACCGTCCCGTACTCGTCGTCGGTGGCATGGGTGCGCCAGGTAATGTCGCCTTCCTTGCCCTTGTACGTGTGCGTAAGGTCCAGCTCTATCTCCGGTGGGTAGGCCTGGTCGAACCCCTTTTTTTCGCTATTGTCGAAAGGCCCCACGAGGGACCATTCAAGCAGGAACCCGAATTGTTTCGGGAGATCCACCACGCCACCACGATCCCGGATGTGTTTTGTAATCGCGTCAATCTGATCCAGATCGCGGGCCCCATGAAGCGCCGTCCGAAAGGATTCCACGGCCGCCTCCTTGGATGGGGCCGATAGGGCCTGCGTGATTGCATAGTGAACCGCATCGCGCCGCAATTCGAGGCTCGGATCATTTAACAATCCCGGGATGATACGGTCATGGGCGCCTTGATCCACGAGCAAGATGATCTCGTAGGCGGTTCGCCGTGCCCGCGGGTGGTGGGTGGTGTCCGCGATAAAATCCTCGAGCTGTTTGACCGGAAGGGCCTTTTTGGCCTCCAGGTGTCGCTGCGTGATCGTATCGGCGAGAGAACGAAACCAGTTGACAGCCAGCTCATTGGCGCCGTCCATTCCGGCCAGGACCTGCGGGAGGCTGTCTGCCGGAAGCTGGCTCAGGTGTTTCCACGCTGCAATCGCTTCGGCATGCCCCTTGGCACGCTTCCCCACCGCCCGGATTGCCGCGATATGATCCGGAACATCCTTCGCGGCCTGGATTTCTGGTGACGGAAAAAGGGGGGCGGCGGCAAGAAGGATGACGGCGGTTACTTTCTGTATTGTCATGAGTATGCCTGTGTGGAGGAAGTGCGGTTGGGGACGACGTCCCATTGTCGTGAGTGCGATTTTAGTCGATATAAAACCCCGTGAAAACGCCTTCAGGGGCCGCGAAACGCTTCGTGTTATGCTGGAAGTCCAAAAAGTCATGGAATAGCTGTTGAATACTAGGCCCATTCACGATTATTTTAATGGGGTAGAAGGCGTGAAATCGATAACCGGAAAGCCAGGCAGGATGGACCAATGAACAAATTAGACCGGCGGCATGCGCTTCAGATCGGTTGCTCGTCCATGCTCGGGCTCTCGCTGCCGGGGCTCGTGTCGATGCGGGCCGCGGCGCCGACAAACGATTCCCCGAAATCCGTCATCCTGGTGTTCCAGACCGGCGGTGGTAGCCACATCGATTCATTCGACCCGAAGCCAGGCAACTCCACGATCCGTGGAGAATTCTCGCCTATTTCCACCGCCATTCCCGGCGTCCAGTTCACCGAACACGTCAGCCGCCTGGCCGCGAGAGCGGATAAGCTGGCGATCATCCGATCGCTTGCGCATGGGGACAACCGGCACCTCTCGGGCACCCACAACACGCTGACAGGCATGCCGCAGGTCTTTCGAGGGAACGCCAATGAGGACAAGGAACTCTCTCGACTCGATTGGCCGTGTTACGGCGGGGCGCTGGAATATTTTCGTCCCTCCACATCGGGCCTGCCCAGGCAGGTAACGGTTCCCCAGCCGCTTATTGAAGGCACGCTGACGTGGCCCGGTCAGCACTCTGGTTTTCTCGGCCCAAAATTTGATCCACTCCAGGTGAATTCCGATCCGAACGCCGACACGTTCCGCGTCGACGGGATCCAGCTCCTCGATGGCATCACGACCAGCCGCTTAACCGACCGGAAGGGCCTGCTCACCGACCTGAACCGGCAAAGACGTTCCCTGGATGCCCTGGCGAGAAACCGGCAATTTACCAGCCAGCAGGATGCCGCGTTCACCATGCTCTCCTCGGGCAAGTTGATCGATGCGTTTGATCTTGGCAAGGAGCCCGCACCTCTTCGGGATCTTTATGGCCGCAGCAAGATGGGGCAGTCCCTGCTGCTGGCGCGCCGGCTTGTGGAACAAGGCGTCCCTTACGTGCAAGCGAACATGGGACACGTCCAGTCCTGGGATACGCACTCGGACAATTTCCCGCGACTGAAGAACACGCTGTTGCCGGGAATTGATATTGGCGTTTCGGCCTTGCTTGACGATCTTGCCGAAAGAGACATGCTGGATGACGTGCTCGTTGTCGTGGTCGGGGAATTCGGACGATCTCCGAGCATCACGAAGAACGGCGATAACCCGGTGCCCGGACGAAATCACTGGGCACCCTGCTATACCGGACTCTTTGCGGGCGGGGGCGTTCGCGGCGGCCAGGTGATCGGGAAAAGCGACGCGAATGGCGGTTATCCCGCTTCGACGCCTTACCATCCGAACGACATAGGCGCAACGATCTACCAGACACTCGGTGTTGACCCGGAATCGAAAATTATTGACGCCCAGCAACGCCCCATCCATCTCAACCATGGCAAGGTTCTGGACGTCCTGTACACGGGCTAGTCGCTCAACGAGAGTGCTGGGAATTGTGCGTGACCGGGGCCAGGCCTGAGGGCAGCTCGAAACCGCACCCAAGGATGTTTTCATGGCCCCGCGTTATCCCATCGCGGCAACCATCGTTGCCGTTCTTTGCCTCGCCAGCTGGTCCGGAACCGGGCTGCTGGCAGAGGAGGGCCCCTTGCTGCGGGATGGCGATCGAATCGTTCTCCTCGGTGGGACATTTATTGAACGGATGCAGACGCACGGGTACCTGGAAACGGAACTCACAGCGGTCCTTCGGCAGAGGAACCTTACATTTCGAAATCTTGGGTGGAGTGGGGACAACGTTCTGGGTGAATCCCGCGCGGTCTTTGGTTCCGTGGAAGATGGTTATGCCCGCCTGCTCCGGGATCTCAAGCTCGCAAGTCCTTCGGTGGTCCTGGTGCACTATGGCATTGTCGAAGCCCGGGACGGGCCGACCGGTAAGGAAACTTTTCGGAAGGGACTTCAACGGCTGCTCAGCGACATAAGGGGGATGGATTCACGTGTGATCCTCCTGCTGCCCCGGCCCCAGCGCACCATGGGCCCCCCCTTTCCGTCGCCCAGCGATTTCAATGAGTCACTCGCCCGGTATCGCACGAGCATGCTCGAGTCCGCGAGATCCAATGGCGCCGTGACGGTCGACCTGGATGAGGCAGGGGCAACCCGCTTGCGTTCCGCATCCCGGGAAGCAAGTGGCGGCCGAAACAGGACCCGCCGGACACCCTTTGGCCAGGGCCTGCTGGCAGATGGCATGCAATTAACGGCCGAAGGCTACTGGGACCAGGCTCCAGGGCTCGCTTCCGCACTGGGGGCGATTCGGCATCGGCCTGAATTTACCATCGACCTCGTCACAAACAAGCTGGAAGCGTCGGGCGTAACAGTGGAATATGAACGTTCTGGCGTCGGCGATATTGCAATCACCTACCAGGCGATGGCGATTCCACGATCCGAATCACCCCGGGATGACCGGCAGCAGGGCAAGGAAACCGGGCTGCTGCGTGTCACGATAAAGGGGTTGCCCCAGGGGAGATACAGTGTA